>JACRGY010000003.1 GCA_016212165.1 Nitrospirota bacterium | reverse complement strand
TTGACAAGACTGGCACTCTTACGAAGGGGGAGCCGGAGGTGACGGAAGTAATAGCAATCAGCGATCAGCAGTCAGCAGTCAGCGAAGAAGATGTGCTTCAGCTTGCTGCGATTGCTGAGAAAGGCTCAGAGCATCCTCTGGCCGAGGCGATTTTAAAAAGGGCGAATATGACCGGGCTTGCTATACCGGATGCAGAGGCATTTGAGGCTGTTCCAGGGCATGGCGTTAAGGTAAAGTCTCAGGGGAAAGAAATCCTGATAGGCAACAGAAGACTTATGAAAGATTTTGATATTGGGATACAGGATAAAGAGACTGTAATCTCAGGGCTTGAAGAAAAGGGCAATACCGTAATGCTCGTTGCGAGAGATAAAAAGTTTATTGGATTGATTGCAGTTGCAGATACGTTAAAGGAAAACGCGGAAGATGTAGTAAGGGGGCTTAAAGGTGAAGGCATTCAGGTTGTGATGCTGACAGGAGATAATGAAAGAACTGCAAAGGCCATTGGCTCTAAAGTAGGAATTGATAGAATTATTGCAAATGTCCTGCCCGGTGAAAAGGCGAAAGTCATTAAAGACCTTCAGGCTGAAGGCAAGATAGTTGCAATGGTGGGAGATGGCATTAATGATTCTCCTGCGCTTGCTCAGGCAGAGATCGGTATTGCAATAGGCAGCGGCTCTGATGTTGCGAAGGAGACAGGCGGCATTATACTGGTAAGGGACGATCTGAGAGACGTAATCAAGGGCATAAAGCTAAGCAGGAAGACGATGCGGAAGATAAAACAGAACCTCTTCTGGGCATTTATATACAACACTGTGGGTATCCCGATTGCAGCCTTTGGACTTCTCAACCCTATAATTGCTGCGGCTGCAATGGCCTTGAGTTCGTTATCAGTTGTCACAAATTCTGCTCTTCTTAAAGGGGCGAAGATATGAGGACCAAGTTTTTCTCTGTTATGGCTCTTCTGCCTTTATTGGTTGTAATTATACTTGCTGTAGCCGGGATAACCCTGAATTTCTGGGTATATGCGATTCTCGGCGTGGTCTGCCCAACAGTTGCCGGAGCGATATGGTTTATTTATAAGGATACTGAAAGGAAAGTAAAAGATGCCGGGAGCGGGCTGGAGAAAAAATAACATTCGATAGTCTCTATCGTAACCGGCAATTAGGTAAATATTTTTTGTATGCATTGAAACTTCATATTTTTTTCACAATTTAATAGTAAACTTTATTGTGAAAAGAGTTAAAACCATAATAAAGGAGGGAAAACAGATGAAAAGATTGGCTGTAGTAAGCGTGATACTGTTGCTTATCGCAGGGGTTGCATATGCAAAAGATTATGAGGTGAAGAAAAAAGCAGGGGACTATGACGTAACAGTAAAGATAGACAAGAACCCGCCTGTTGTCGGAGACAACAATATAAGTATCGCGATAGAAAGCGGAGGGCATCATGTAAGGGACGCGAAGGTGAAGGTCGAATATTCCATGCCGGCAATGCCCGGGATGCCTGCGATGAACGAAAAGACAGATGCTGAATTAAAGGGAGATATTTATAAGGCAAAGATGAATCTTTCAATGTCAGGGGCGTGGAACATTGCTGTAAAAATAACCCGCGGTGGTAAAACATCAACGGTGAAGTTTAATGTGGATGCACACTAAAAAGGCAGCTGTCGGCTATCAGCGGTCAGCCTTTAGCAAGAAGATAAAAAGTGTCAGTACGTTTTGTCTTTTGCTGATAGCTGTCAGCTGTCAGCTGTCAGCATCATTTGTCTTCGCTGAAGACCTGAAACTTCAGGACCTTATAGATGAGGCGTTGAAGAATAACCATGACCTTATCCTGTCTGAGTTAAAGGTATCTACCTCAAAATATAAAATACCCCAGGTACAGAGCTTTCCGGACCCGATGTTCATGTTTGGTTATCAGAATGAGGGCTGGAATAGATATACCTACGGAGATATGCAGGGAGCGCAGAGGATGTTTTCCGCATCCCAGATGTTTCCATTTCCTGGCAAGCGCTCATTGAAGGGAGAGATGGCCTCCAAAGATACTGAAAGCATTAAGGCATTGGCTGATTATGCAAGGATAGCGACCATTGTAAGAGTCAAGGAGCTTTACTATGACCTCTTTCTCATCCATAAGAATATGGACCTCATAAAAGATAGGGGTTTGCTCTTTTCCAGGATAGAAGATGCATCTATCGCAAGGTATTCATCAGGTATGGGACAGCAGCAGGAGGTCCTGATGGCGCAGACAGAGAAATATATGCTCCTTGAAAAAGAAGAGATGCTCAGACAGAAACAGCAGGCCATAGAGGCAATGCTCAACACAGCTGTAGGAAGGGATGTTAATTTAGCTTTGGGAAGGCCTGTTGAGCCTGTTTATACCTCATACAAAAAGAGCATGGACGATATTATTAAGATGGCCTATGAAAATTCTCCGCAGATAAAATCAAAGGAGAAGATGATAGCAGGGGCAGAGGCAAAGATCAGAATGGCTGAAAAAGAATACTATCCTGATTTCACCCTTGCCGGCAGTGTCTTTAAAAGGAGGGGGGAGTTTGAGGACATGTGGAGCCTTACAACAACAATAAACATCCCGATATTTTACAGGACAAAGCAGAAGATGGCTGTTCTTGAAGCAGAGTCCGCATTGTCAGAGGCACAGCATGAACTTGATGCAACAAAATTTATGCTTGCCTCAGGCATAAGGGAAAATTATTCGATGGTCAGGACATCAGAGAGGTTGATGGAATTATACAGAGAGAGCCTTATTCCGAAGACTTATCAGGATTTTGAGGCAGCCCTGTCAGGTTATACAACAGGAAAGATTGAGGCGATAACCGTTATATCAAGGCTTAAGTCCCTTATTGATTATGACGCCTTGTATTGGGGACAATTTGTTGAAAGGGAAAAGGCGATAGCAAGGTTTGAGGCATTAACAGGGGTTAATCTTTTAAGTCGTCATTCCCGCGAAAGCGGGAATCCAGGCAAGACAGAAACTCTGGATTCCGCATCAAGTGCGGAATGACAGCAAAAAATAAAATATGACAAAAAGTAATAGGGGTTTTTAGATGAAAAGGAAAAATTTGTTTATCATTATCGGATTAATTTTAATTGCAGGCAGTATATTCTATTTCTATAAGACTGGCACCTTATTCAAATCTAAATCCGCCGAGCCTATTACGACGGAAACCGTCTCTGAGGCAGAAGTTACTGAGACGCAGGAAACTCCGACAGTTGAGATATCCCTGGAGAAACAGCAATTAATAGGCGTAAAGATTAGTGAGGTATCTGTAAAACCTCTCCAGAAAATTATCAGGACAGTCGGAAGGATTGAATACGATGAAAGAAGGCTTGGAACTGTTAATACAAAGATAGAGGGATGGATAGAGAAGCTGTACGTTGATTATACCGGGAGATATGTAAAAAAGGGAGAGCCATTGGCAGAGATATACAGTCCCGAGCTTGTTGCAACACAGCAGGAATTCTTAAATGTGCTAAAGTGGGCAAGGCAGAGCACAGAAAGCAGAGGGAATAAATACAGCCCGATGATTTCAAAGGATGCCGATGCAATGGTCGAGGCCGCAAAACAGAGGCTCAGGCTCTGGGATATATCCGATGCCCAGATTAAGAAGATAGAAGAGACAGGGAAACCGATAAGGACACTTACAATATACAGCCCTGTAAGCGGATATGTCGTGCAGAAAATGGCAATACAGGGAATGCGCGTGATGCCGGGAGAAAAACTCTTTGACGTTGCTGATTTATCCACGGTCTGGGTGGTTTCTGACATATATGAGTATGAGCTTTCTCTGATAAAAACAGGCCAGACAGCAAAGATAAGCCTGAGTTATTTACAGGGAAAGGAATTTTTATCAACAGTTGATTATATATATCCGACTATTTCAGGCGAGACAAGGACAGCAAAGGTCAGGTTTACCATCTCAAATCCCGGCGGACAACTCAAGCCGCAGATGTTCACAAATGTTGAGATAAAGATAGATATGGGGAAGAGGCTTGCAATTCCGGATGATGCGGTAATTGACACGGGAACAAGGCAGATTGTCTATGTTGATAAAGGAGAGGGATATTTCGAGCCGAGAGAGGTCATGCTTGGTTTAAGGGCCGAAGGATTCAGTGAGGTGACAATGGGGTTGGAGGCCGGAGAAAAAGTTGTTTCATCAGCCACGTTCCTTATAGACTCGGAATCGCAGCTTAAGGGTGTAACGCCAATCGGCGGACATAAACACTAAGAAAATGCCAGAAAGGCAGGATATAATATTTTCGCTCATTCTCGGGCTAAAGCCCTCCGAGGATTTTGCCTCTTTATTTTTAAATCCAACCTGTATGACTATCGGCAAAATAAACCGCTCAAATACCATATCCTGCCTTAAAGCTGCGGATTTATCATGATTGCCAGAATTATAGAATACAGCGCGAGAAATAAGTTCATAATATTTCTGCTCACCGGGTTCCTTTCGGTATGGGGATACTGGGCGCTGAAAAACACGCCGCTTGATGCAATACCTGATTTAAGCGATACACAGGTAATAATTTATACAGAATGGCCCGGAAGAAGCCCTGACCTTGTAGAAAATCAGATTACATATCCGATTACATCAACGCTTCTTGCAGCTCCAAAGGTTCAGGCGGTGAGGGGGTTTTCATATCTCGGAAGTTCTTTCATTTATGTAATATTCGAGGAAGGGACAAATATATACTGGGCAAGGTCCAGGATACTTGAATACCTTCAGTCAGTCAAAGGTAAGATCCCTGCTGATGTAAATCCTGTTCTGGGGCCTGACGCAACGAGCGTCGGCTGGGGTTTCAGTTACGCTGTTGTTGATGAGACCGGCGGCCACGACCTTTCTCAGTTAAGGTCTATGCAGGACTGGAATATAAAGCTTGCGCTCGAAAGCGTTCCGGGAGTTTCACAGGTAGCAAGTGTCGGAGGATTCGTAAAGCAATATCAGATAACAATAGACCCTAACCGTCTTGCTGCATATAACATGTCTCTAATGAATGTGATAGAAGCAGTCAGAAAAAGCAATAAGGATGTTGAGGGAAGGGTGCTCGAATTTTCAGGTGTTGAGTACATGGTCAGGGGGAGGGGATACATAAAGACCCTCGATGACCTGAAAAACATATCTGTCGGAACAAACGGCTCCGGCACGCCTGTATTCCTTCGTGACATATCCAATATTCAGCTTGGGCCCGATATAAGAAGGGGGCTTGTTGAACTCGATGGCAGAGGCGAGGTTGCGGGAGGAATAGTAATAGTCCGCTTTGGAGAAAATGTCCTGAATGTAATAGAGCGCGTGAAGACCAAGATAGAAAAGGATATTCAGCCGTCTCTTCCGAAAGGCGTAAAGATTGTTACCACGTATGACAGGACAGACCTAATCCACAGGGCAATAGATACATTAAAGGAAGAGATAATAAAACTGGCTGTTGCCGTGAGCGCCGTATGCATAGTATTTCTGTTTCATCTTCCGAGCGCGCTCGTGGTCATACTCACTCTGCCGATAGCGATAATCATATCGTTTATATGCATGTATTACCTTGGCGTAACGTCAAATATCATGAGCCTGAGCGGCATTGCCATTGCTATAGGCGCGATGGTAGACGCATCCATCATAATGGTGGAAAATGCCCATAAGAAGCTGGAGGAATGGGATTGCCTTAAAGCTGCGGGAAATACAACCGCTCCTGCTGTGTGTAAGGTAGATGGTTCGATAAAAAACAGGACTGATGTAATTATAGATGCTGCCAGGGAAGTTGGGCCTTCGCTCTTCTTCTCTCTCCTGGTGATTACAGTCGGATTCCTTCCTGTATTTACGCTGCAGGCGCAGGCAGGAAGGCTTTTTAAACCACTTGCATTTACAAAGACATTTGCAATGCTGTTTGCGTCATTCCTTGCAATAACACTCACGCCTGTACTGATGACACTTCTTATAAGAGGGAAGATAAAGCCTGAGAGTGAAAACCCGATAATACGCTTTCTCGCAAGACTTTATAAGCCGAGGGTTGGGTTCTCGCTTAAATATCCGCGCACTGTCATCATAGCTGCGCTTGTTATTGTGGCTATTACAATCTATCCTCTCTTAAAGCTTGGCAAGGAGTTTATGCCTGCGCTCCATGAAGGCACATATTTTTATATGCCGGTGACAGTTCCCGGCGCATCTATCACAGAGGTTTCAATACTTCTTCAGATACAGGACAGGCTCCTTAAAAAAGTTCCTGAGGTATTACAGGTATTTGGAAAGGCAGGGAGGGCAGAGACAGCAACAGACCCTGCGCCGTTAGAGATGTTCGAGACGGTGGTTAACCTTAAGCCTGAAAAAGAGTGGCGGAAGGGAATGACGGCTGAATCAATACGAGATGAACTCAACGATGCGATGCTGGAGATTCCCGGCCTTCAGGGAGGAATAACCATGCCTATCAAGGCGCGCATTGATATGCTGGCAACAGGCATAAGGTCGCCTTTGGGCGTGAAGGTGCTGGGCCCTGACCTTGAAATAATTGAGAAGATTGGATTTGATATTGAGAATGTGATTAAGCCGATAAGAGGGACAACGAGCGCTGTTGCAGACAGGGTTACAACAGGGTATTTTCTTGATATCATCCCCAAGCGTGCCGAACTTGCCAGATACGGGCTTGCAATAGATGATGTCCAGGAGGTTGTCCAGAGCATAATCGGGGGCATGAACCTGACCATAACAGTTGAGGGACGCGAAAGATATCCCGTGAATATAAGGTATGCGAGGGAATTAAGGAATGACATAGAAAAACTTAAAAGGGTTTTAATTCCTGTTACAAGCAATCAGCTATCAGCTGTCAGCAGTCAGGCAGGAATGACCGGTTCTCAGGCAGGTTCTATGAGAACCGTGCAAGTGCCCCTGGGAGAGCTTGCCGACATAAAGATTGTGAGGGGACCGACATCAATCAAGAGTGAAGAAGGGCTTCTTACAGCCTATGTCTCTGTATTTTTTACCGGCCGGGATGTAGGAAGTTATGTTGAAGAGGTAAAGAAAAAGGTCGCATCCAGTATTAAACTTCCTCCGGGATACAGGCTCGAATGGAGCGGTGAATACGAATATCTTGTAAAGACGCAGGAAAGGTTGAAGTTTGTAATACCTTTAACGCTCCTTATAATCTTTGTCCTCATATTCATGAACACAAAGTCCACTACAAAGACGATAATAATACTTCTTGCAGTGCCATTCTCTTTGGTCGGTTCTTTCTGGTTCCTGTATATCCTGAATTACAACATGAGCATTGCAGTATGGGTCGGCATTATTGCACTTGCAGGACTGGATGCAGAGACAGGGGTTGTCATGCTGTTGTATCTTGACCTTGCATATGCGCAGTGGAAAAAAGAAGGCAGGATGAATAATATCGAAGACCTGAAGGATGCGGTAATGCACGGCGCAGTTAAAAGGATAAGGCCGAAGCTCATGACAGTCGGAGTCATTCTTGCAGGGCTTATACCCATCATGTTCAGCCATGGAACAGGCGCAGACGTCATGAAGAGGATTGCTGCTCCTATGATTGGCGGCGTCATCACATCAGAGATTCTCGAACTCACAATTTATCCTGCGATATACCTGCTCTGGAAAGGGAGGAAGTTTAAGAAGCAATGACGGTTTTTCACATCAAAAATCGTTGACAATAAGCCATATCCTTTCTATAATCCTACCAAATGCAGAGGCAGTATAAAAAGTAATGGTAGGTGTAAGAAATATGAAATATATCCAAATCATTCTAATCATCTGCATAGCATTGTTTGGGTCTATTGCTTTTGCTGCTGATGCACATAAATGTATTCTCCCCACTCCCGACGGAGGTGGTCCTACGCCATCACCGCCATCAGTGAAAGGCAAAATAGTTTATGTCGCTCCCGATATTGTTGAAGTCGAGAAGAAACTATCCGCTGGCACACGAAAAAACGTACAGCGTATACGGATTCGGATAAACGATAAAACACAAATATTTACTTATTTAGGTGGTTACGTTGCACATAATGAACTTGCTATCGGCGAACAAGCAGACGTTTGGTATATCGGGTGTAGTGCTAAGAAGGCGGGCTCACCGCCTTTAGCTGCCGTTATCCAAATAGATGCGACGCGATGAGTTGACATTAAGAGTAAGCGCCTGAATCTGGGAATCGGGGTCAGGCTTGCGGATATGCATTTATCGTAAATGACTATTGGTGTCACATCTCGCAAATAAACATTTCAGGCAATAGAGGACGGATAGTTTTGCATTAGATTGAGAATGCCACCTATGCTATAATCAATCAAAAGGGAGGTGGACAATGGAAATATCGGTCAAGATACCGGAAAAAATAACCGAACATATAAAGAAGCCGTATAACAAGTTTATAAACGAAACTCTTGTGGTTGAGTTATACAGGGAAGGGTTATTCACCCTCAGGCAGGCAGCAGAGATATTAGGAGTCGGCCTGAACGATATGATGGCTATACTTGCGAAAAGAAAGACATACGTAAACTACGGCACAGAAGAGCTTGGCGAAGATATCTCCTATGCGCGTAGTTAGCGATGCTGACGTCTTAATACACCTTTCAAAACTCGGAAAACTCTCCCTCCTCGAGTCTCTCTATAATGAAGTTGCAATTCCTGACTATGTAAAATCCGAAATACTCATCAAAAGTAATGCAGAATTACAGAAGGCTTTTAATTCGTTTCTCAAGGTATCAGCAGCGCCTAAGGATAAGGCGGACGATATTGCAAAGAAACATAATATCCATTCCGGAGAAGCTCACGTGAAAGCTCTGGGAGAGAAGTTGAAGGCGACATTATTTTTATCTAACGAGAGAAAAGTCAGAAAAGCTGCAAAAGAGGAGGGGTTTGCTGTTGCCGGCACTATCGGTATTATTTTAAGGTCGGTAAAAATAGGATTGATTGACAAATCCGAAGCGACTTATCTTTTGGGGCTGATGAAAACCGGGGATTTTAGAATCCATCCTGATATATTGCAAAAGGCTATTAATGCGATAAAAGAGATATGAAAAAGGAGGTAAGAGGCGATAAAGTCTCAAGATAAAGCCTCCGGCAATATCGCCCTGCTTTCCATCTCCATTATTTCACACCATAAATGATAAGCAAAGTTTTACCAAAACCTTGCAAAAACAAGGGTGAAACTATTAGAATTACTCTTATTCAGAGCGATTTTTCAGCCGCCGCCGGCTCGCAGAAGAGAGGAGATTTATGGGAGATATCGAAAAGCTTAGAAATAATATTGACGCCATTGATGAAGAGATCCTTAATCTCCTCAACAAGAGGGCAAGTATCGTTCTTGAAATTGCCGATATAAAACGCGACAAAAAATCTAAATTCTACTCTCCTGAGCGCGAGAGACAAATCCTGGAAAGGCTTACTTCCCTTAACAAAGGGCCTTTCCCGAATGATGCACTGAAGGCTTTATACAGGGAGATACTTTCTGCCTCGCTGTCTCTCGAAGAACCATTGAAAGTCGCATATTTCGGCCCTGTTGCAACCTTCACACACCTTGCTGCGCTCAGGCACTTCGGCTCCTCAGCAACATTTATGCCCATGGAAAACATAAAAACAGTGTTTGAGGCTGTTGAATCCGGCAAGGCTGAATATGGGGTCGTGCCTATAGAGAACTCGACCGAGGGGGTTATAAGTTACACCCTCGATATGTTTATTGATTATGATTTAAATATAACAGCTGAGGTTATGCTTGAGATATCTCATAATCTCCTTTCTTTATCAGGCAATATAAAAGATATTAAAAAAATATATTCACACCCCCAGCCGACAGCCCAGTGCAGGGGCTGGCTCGAGAGAAATCTTCCCAATATTCAGATATCTGAGTCAACAAGCACTGCCAAGGCCGCTGAACTGGCTTCAAAAGAGCCTTCATCAGCTGCAATTGCAAGCGAGCTTGCCGCAAAGATTTATAACCTGAATTTTGTGGAAAAAAGCATAGAGGACAATAAACACAACTATACGAGATTTCTTATAATATCAAAAACCATAGCTCCGAAAACAGGCAGGGACAAGACATCAATAATGTTCTCCATTAAAGACCGGCCCGGCGCGCTTTACGATATCCTGGTCCCTATTAAAAAGGCAAAGATAAATCTTACTAAAATTGAATCACGGCCTTCAAGAAGAAAGGCGTGGGAATATATCTTCTTTGTTGATATGGAAGGTCATATCGAGGATAAAAAAGTCAGAAAGGCTATTGAGGGCATAAAAGATGACTGTCTGTATCTTAAGATCCTTGGTTCTTATCCTCATGGTGGGCAGTAGTGGTAAGAGCCCCGGAGCACATAAGGGCAATCAAGCCGTATATTCCAGGTAAACCGATAGAGGAACTCGAAAGAGAACTTGGGATAAAGGGTTCGGTAAAACTTGCATCGAATGAAAATCCGGCCGGGCCTTCTCCTCTTGCAATTAAGGCAATAAGAAACCGTTCAAACAGCCTGAACAATTTAAACCGTTATCCTGACGGAAATGGATATTATCTTAAGGCGGTATTGGCAGAAAAACTTTCTGTAAAACCCGAAGAGATTATACTCGGCAATGGTTCAAATGAACTCCTGGACATAGCGGTAAGAACATTTTTAAGCCCCGGCGATGATGCTGTTATGGCTCATCCGTCTTTTGTTGTTTATTCGATGTCTGTGCAGGCAGCCGGAGGCAATGCAATTCAGGTGCCGCTGAAAGATTATAAACATGACCTTGATGCAATGCTGCAGGCAGTGACGCCAAAGACAAAGATGCTGTTTATAGCTAACCCGAATAACCCTACAGGCACCATGAATACCAGGCTTGAGCTGGACAGCCTTATGGGCAAGATACGGGATGGCATACTCGTGGTTGTTGATGAGGCATATTATGAATATGCCACGGACAAGGAATATGCCGACAGCCTGAAACACTTCAGAAACAAAAAGGATATGTTAATCCTGAGAACTTTCTCAAAGCTGTATGGCCTTGCAGGCCTGAGAATCGGATATGGTATTGCACAAAAGGACATAGTTACCGAGATGAACAAAATACGCGCGCCGTTTAATACAAACTCGATTGCACAAAAAGCCGCGACTGAGGCTTTGAAAGACAAGGCGCATATCAGGCAGTCGCTAAAGATAAACAGCAGCGGCAAAAAATATCTCTATAAAGAACTGTTGTTGCTTGGAATAAAATATGTGCCTACAGAGGCTAATTTTATATACATCATTATGGATAGGGATTCAAGGGCAGTCTATGAGGCGCTTTTAAAACAGGGTGTTATAGTCAGGCCTATGGGGCCAAAAGAAATAAGAGTGACTATAGGGCTGCCTGAGGAAAACAAGAAGTTTATTAAAGCACTAAAGAAAGCTGTTAGCTGATAGCTGTCAGCTGCTATTGGAGGAATAGATGGACATAATAGTTTTAAACCGCAAAGCCACTGAAAATGATATCAACCGCATACTGAAAAAGCTCGAAAGCCGTGGGTTAAAGGGAACAATATCAAAAGGGACTGAAAGGATTGTTATAGGCGTAATAGGCGATACGTCAAAGATAACAGAGGACGAGGAAAATACAGTACGGGTGATGAAGGGGGTTGAGGAGGTAATGAGAATCCTCAAGCCATATAAACTTGCAAGCAGGGACTTTAAGTCACAGGACACAATAATAAAAGTTAAGGGAAGAATAATAGGAGGCAAAAAAATACCAGTTGTTGCAGGGCCGTGCGCTGTTGAAAACAGGGCCATGCTGATGAACGTGGCTGAAAAGGTCAGGGCAGCAGGCGCATCATTTATAAGAGGCGGAGCTTACAAGCCCAGGACATCACCATACGCATTCCAGGGCCTTGGCGAAGAAGGGCTTCAGTACCTTGCAGAGGCAAGCAAGAAGACGGGATTGCCTGTTGTTACAGAGATTATGGACCCGAGGGATTTAGATACCATCCTGAAATATACAGACATTATTCAGATAGGGGCAAGAAATATGCAGAACTTCAGGCTGCTGCTTGAGGTAGGGATGTGCCATAAACCGGTGCTGCTTAAGAGAGGCCTTTCAGCCACAATTAAGGAATGGCTTATGGCAGCAGAGTATATAATGTCAAAAGGCAACCAGCAGGTTATCCTTTGTGAAAGGGGAATAAGGACCTTTGAGACTGCAACCAGGAATACACTTGACCTGAGTTCTGTGCCTGTTCTTCAGCAGACAACACATCTGCCGGTTGTTGTAGACCCAAGCCACGGTGTCGGCAAATGGGACCTTGTTGCGCCTATGGCAAAGGCTGCTGTTGCAGCCGGAGCTGACGGCCTTCTCATCGAAGTCCATACAGACCCTGAAAATGCGATGTCAGATGGAGAGCAGTCCTTAAAACCTGATGCCTTCAAGAAACTTATGAGCGAACTAAAACCAATAGCAAAGGCTGTTGGAAGAGAGATATAAATAAAAGTTGATGGCGAAACCATATTTTGATAAAGTCACAATCCTTGGTGTGGGCCTGCTAGGCGCTTCGTTTGCACTTGCGCTCAGGAAGAAAAAACTATGCAGGGAGATAGTCGGCTACGGGAGAAAAGAAAACAATCTCAAAAAAGCAAAAAGGCTTAAGATAATAGACTCCTATAATCTTGATGCAAAAAAGGCATGTTCTGATTCAGACCTGGTTGTCTTTTCCATCCCTGTAGGAAAATTTATTGATACAGCAGTGAAGATAAAAGGCTCTCTGAAAAAAGGCGCGCTTGTTACGGATGTGGGAAGCGTGAAGGGCAGGCTCGTCAGGGATATGGAATCATTAATGCCCCGCGGAATAAATTTTGTGGGTAGTCATCCGATAGCAGGAAGCAATAAAAACGGGATAGGTGCGGCAAATGCAGAACTTTTTTCAGGAGCACAATGCATAGTTACACCCACAAAGAAGACGGACATAAAAGCTCTAAAAAAAATAACTGCTCTCTGGAAAAACCTGGGCGCGGAAACAGTTAATTTAAATGCAGATGAACATGACAGGGTCTATGCAGCAGTAAGCCACCTTCCCCACATTATCGCATATGCCCTTGTTAATGCAGTTTCCGACATAGACAGTTCCTACATAAAATTTGCCGGGCAGGGTTTTAAAGATTCAACGAGAATAGCCTCAAGTTCTCCGGAAATCTGGAGAGACATAAGCCTGATGAACAAGAAAAATATTCTAAAATCCATAAAAGTCTTCAAAAGGAATCTTGAGACTCTCGGCAGGCATATACAAAAATCCAATTCCACTGCATTGGAAAAAGAATTCAAAAAAGCAAAGGCATTGAAGGAAGATGTCTGACAGGATTGAACTTAAAAAAGCAAAGAAATTAAAAGGCAGGATAATCCCCCCTCCTGACAAATCAATATCTCACAGGGCAATAATGTTAGCTGCTATTGCAAAGGGCAAAAGCATTGTGAAGGATTTTCTTACGGCAGAAGATCCTATAGGCACAATGAATGCATTTAGAAAACTCGGCATTAAAATAGAAGAAGTCAGAAGTCAGAAGTCAGAAGTCAGAAGTAAAAACTCAGAACTCAGCACTCAAAACTCAAAACTTGTTATTCATGGCAAGGGAATTCATGGCCTTAAAGAGCCTGAAGATATAATAGACTGCGGGAATTCAGGAACAACAGTAAGGCTTCTTAGCGGCATACTTGCAGGGAATCCGTTCTTTTCAGTTCTGACCGGAGACAATTCTTTAAAACAAAGGCCTATGGCAAGGGTCATAAATCCTCTTAAAGAAATGGGCGCAGAAATTTCAGCCAGAGATAGCGACAAATATCTTCCGATTGCCATTAAAGGCAGGAAACTTAAGGCAATAGATTACACAATGCCTGTTGCATCAGCTCAAGTAAAATCATGCCTTATGCTTGCAGGGCTTTATGCTGATGGGATAACCACTATAACAGAGCCGCAAAAATCCCGCGACCATACAGAGCGTATGCTTAAATCAATGGGCGCTGATATTGAAACAGATGGCCTGAAAGTAAGGGTTAAAGGTCTCGGGGGGCCTGGTGGCAAAGAATTAAATCCTGTAGATATAACAGTGCCTGCTGATTTTTCATCAGCGGCATTTTTTATTGTTGCCGCGCTTTTGGTCGAGAGCTCTGATGTGATGATAAAAAATGTCGGCATTAACCCGACGAGAACAGGGCTTCTTGATGTATTAAGGTCAATGGGCGCTGAAATAAGACTGCTGAATACCAGAGATGTCTCGGGAGAGCCTGTTGCAGATATACATTGTAAAGGAGCATCAGGGTTAAGAGCAGTAAATATAACGCAAGAGAACATACCGGCTTTAATAGATGAATTCCCGATATTATGCATTGCAGCGGCAAAGGCTGACGGCATAACAACTATAAGAGGCGCTGAAGAACTCAGGGTTAAAGAGTCTGACAGGATTAAGGCAATGGCTTCAGGGCTGAGAAAAATGGGAGCAGAGGTTGAAGAATTCAGGGACGGATTGAGCATCAAGGGCAATGCCAGGCTTAAAGGGGCAGTAATAGAAAGTTATGGCGACCACAGGATAGCAATGGCATTTTCTATCGCAGCCCTGGTTGCCGGTGGAACCACAAAGATAAACGGCATTTCAGCAGTAAATATATCGTTCCCGGGATTTTATAAGATGCTGAAAGGCCTTACGAAATAATACAAACAGCATATTTCCTCCATCTTCCCGATTGAATCCGGGTTTCTTTTTGCCCTTCCTTCAATGGATGTATGCTACGGCAGCGGTGGAACTATTTTTTCTAATTCTTTAACAAGTGGAGGAAGGTCGTTGACGACTGTATCCCAGAGGATGTCTAAATCAATTTCAAAATAGACGTGTATAAGATGATTTCTCATATCAATCATGTCCAGCCAAGGCATTGTTTTATATTTATTTCTTGTCTCCTCTGAAATTTTTCCTGCAGCTTCACCGATAATCTCTATTTCCTTTACAAGAGACAACACCAGCATGCGATTAGCATTCAGGTCAACTCTTGTTTTACCGGAAGCAAACGATAAAGCTTCTCTGGCAGCATCAAGGATGTGGCGTATGCGGACAAGATCATCCTTCGGCATACTGCACCACTGCTTCGGAGAGAACTTCGTCGCGGAAATATTTACTCAACTCCTGAAGTGTTCTTAAATCCACTTTTTTCCCCATAATTTCTGAAAGTTCTCGTTCGATATGGGCAAGCTTAAAGAACCCCGGTATATGGGCAGGATCAAATTCAACGAGCAGATCAATATCGCTGTCCGGCCTGAAATCGCCGTGAAGAACAGAACCAAAAAGTGATAACTTGCGGATATGATTCTTTTTACAAAAGTCCGCTATTTTTTCCTTTGGTATTTCTATCGTAGTCTTGCCCATTACTCTACCTCCTAAATTGCCCTGCTTTCATTTTACCTTTTCCCCTCCACAATCGCAATATCTTCCGGGGTGAGGTCGTAGAGAGCATAGGCCATTTCGTCTATCGAGGTGTCGGTGTTGGTTAATTCCCCCTTAGAAAAGGGGGATGAAGGGGGTAGTTTCTTGGCGGCGAGGATTTGGTGGAGACAGTTATGCAACCTGAAGTTTCTTCTCCATTGATTTGAGAACGTTTTTAAACATAAGAGACGCCTTGAACAGTTCGACACCAATGAGATTACCCTTGCTGTCAAGTTCCATGTTCACGCCAGGAGATATCTCTACAACTTCAGACTCTTCTCCCTCTTTTGCAAGGTAGAGGATGTCCTCTTCTTCATCATAAAAGACCTTAAAATCGTCCATAATTTTTTTAGAGTCTCTTGTAAATTTCCTTTCTGTGTCCGACTCTCAGGATGACAATATCTTTGCCTTCAATATCAAAAACAACTCTGTAATCACCAGCTCTTAAACGGTATGTCCCTATTTTCGGGTCAGTCAGCTTCTCGGAATATTCTAACGGATTGCCTTGTAATTTCAGAATAGCTTTCCCTATCTGTCGTTTTATGGAAGAGTCAAGTTTTTTAATGTCTTTTTCTGCTCTGTGGGTATAGACAAGATTATAACTCATTCTCCAAAAAGCTCTTTATGCGATTTTGTCCTGCCTGTTTTATATTCGGCTCTTGCCTCCTTGATGCTTTGAAGATAATCAGGAGAAGTTACGGCAAGCAAATCTTCAATGAAAGCCTCTCTTTCATATTTCTTCATTTTTTTAACAGCATCAATAATATCGTCTGATGAAATAGGCACTTTTACTTCTATCATGAATAGCACCTCCTTATAACCGTTATTTTAACATTCTGTCCTTCCCCTCCACAATCGCAATATCTTCCGGCGCTTTCACGAAGTGACTCGCCGGGGCGAGCTAACTTCCGCTCTTCCAGACTTCCGCGCTATCGTGCTTTTGCGAAAATATGGGATGTGTCCCTCATTAATTCATTCATAAATTCTTTTTGGCAGATTGTATTC
>JACRGY010000037.1 GCA_016212165.1 Nitrospirota bacterium | reverse complement strand
ATATCATTTCTTTCAAGGTCAATGAGCATTATATGCTCTGCCCTCTCCTTCTCATTCAGCAATAATTCTTTACGCATTTTCTCGTCTTCTTTCCTGTTTTTTCCTCTCGGCCTTGTTCCTGCTATCGGCCTTGTCTCAACAATTCCATTTCTTATGCTAATCAGCCTTTCAGGCGAAGAACTCACAATATGATAATCTTCAAAATCAATATAAGCTGCAAATGGAGAGGGATTTATGGAGCGCAGAATCTTGTAAAGCTCCCACGGTTTTGTCCTTCCGATTTCAGCCGACACCCTCAGAGAAAGATTTGCCTGAAAAATATCCCCGGCTGCAATGTATTCTTTGGCCTGTTTTACAATTTTCTCATAATCCTTCTTTTTCATATCATAGACCAGTTTAATCTTCTGTTTGCCGCCTCCGGCATTTGAGTCTTTGCTGAGAGCTGAGAGCTGAGATCTGAGAGCCGTTTTTATTTTCTCTATTTCTTCATTTGCCTCCTCATATTTTTCTCCCCAATCCGCATCCGTATACCCATACCCCAAAGCAGTTTCCCTTGCTCCGGGGCACACAATTATCCACGCCTTCTTCTTTTTGTGGTCAAAGGCAATCAATTTATCAATCATGAAAAAATGAGCATCCGGAATTTTAAGGTCATCCATAGTTGTTCTTGGAAGCTTCTCAAGGTACTGCACAAAATCATAGCTCAATAATCCGGCTGCTCCTCCCTGGAATGGAGGAAGGGATTTTATTGGTTTCTGTTTATATGCAGTAACAAGTGATTTCAACCTCGGCAACGGAGCCGCAGAAGATATTGACCTCTTGCCTTTCGTGGTAATTTCAACAGAACTATTTTTAACCTTAAAAATTAAATAAGGGTCAAAGCCGATGAATGAATACCTCGCAATCTTCTCAGGGCCTTTTACGCTTTCAAGGAGAAAACTGTTCGGGGATATCAGGGATTCATAGACAAGATGGGGAGGAGAGTAAGGAATTTCCTTATAAACAGGAGTTATTTCTCCGTTTTTTATACGCTTAGAAAAGTTTTTTTTAGAAGGAGTAGTCATAATTTCTGTTTACTGGTACCTAAAACCCAGGAACTAAAACCCGTTAGTTTTACGCCGTGAGCATCTCTAAAGAAATCAATTCAAGGGTCTTAAGTGGATTATCAGAATTGATTATCGCCCTTCCCATCACAATATAATCCGCGCCTTCCCTCAATGCCTGCTTTGGCGTCATTGTCCTGTGCTGGTCATCTGGAGGCTGCCAGGAGGGCCTTATGCCGGGTGTTACAATCAGGAATCCATTTCCGCAGTGGCTCTTAACCCTTGCAGCTTCATGCCCTGACGCGACAACACCATCAAGGCCGGCCTTCAAGGCTAATCCCGAAAGATGCCTCACATGCGTGTTAAGGCTGTGCTGAATGCCTATTTCATCCTTTAAAACCTGCTGAGACATGCTCGTAAGAACAGTAACTCCCAGTATTCTCGGTTTCTTCAGATTTTCCTTAAGACACAGTTCAACCACTGCTTCTTTGCATCTCTTCATCATATCAAGCCCGCCTGATGCATGGACATTGAACATGTATACTCCAAGCCTTGTTGCAGCTATCGCTGCCTTTGTAACAGTATTTGGAATGTCGTGGAATTTGAGGTCCAGAAAAACCCTTTTATTCCTCTTATGAAGCTCTTCGATTATTTTAGGCCCTGCTGAAGTAAAAAGCTCAAGGCCGACTTTATATATCTCTATCTGGTCTTCAAACTTGTCCACAAGCTCAAGTGCATAATCAGCTTCCGGTATATCGAGGGCTATTATTAATTTTTCTTTCCAGGGCATAATCTAACTTTCCTCATTTTGCTGTTTTGTTTATATATCATAACAAACTTTGCCTGCTTCGTACCTATCATTTCTTCCCCCTCCACAATCGCAATCTCTTCCGGCGCGGGCCTGTTTATTCTTTTTCACGCAGTCTGTCAATCCAATATCGCGGCTCTCTGTGCAGATGCGCAACTGCGACTACAACGACAGTTTCAGAATCAATGCCGTAGATTATTCCATAGGGGAATCTTGATAAAAGACAGCGCCGAATACCTTCTTCTATTTTTGTGCTTGCAAGGGGATATGCCACAATTCTTCTGACCGCACGGTCAATATCATCCAGAAATTGTGTGCCGAGGCTGCGTGACTGGGAATCATACCATGCAACGGCGTCATCAACCTCAGATTGGGCAGGTTTTAAGAAACGAACTTTCATCTGGCGCTATGTTTTTTCATTACCTGTTCGTAAGAAACAGTTTCTACTTTGCCTGCCTTATACGCCTTCCATCTCTTTTTTGCTTCTTCAGCCCAGATGCGGTCAATTTCAGGGTCGGGCTTATCGAGCTGCATCAGGATAGAATCCACAAGTTCAATCT
>JACRGY010000036.1 GCA_016212165.1 Nitrospirota bacterium | reverse complement strand
CAGTGGCATCCGGAGCGGCTGCAGGACATCCTGTCAGAAAAAATTTTCAGGGCTTTTGCGGAGGCGGCAATTGAGGGTAAATAGGTTTTATGTCGTAACCTCCATATTCATACTGCTTGTGCTTGGCTATCTGTCATACCAGATACTTAAGCCGTTTTTTAATGCCATTGCATGGGCCATAGTTTTTACTATAGTCTTCTATCCTGCATATACATTTATATTGAAGTACGGCAGATCCAGATTTTTTACATCGTTTATAACAACAGCCTTAATTCTGATTGTGATTGTTGCGCCTTTTATCTATCTCTCTTTTGTTCTTCTGGAGGAGCTAAAGGAAGTTGCTGAAAAGATTGACAAGGAAGCTGTTGACTCTATAAAAAACATTTTAAATTCTCCTCACGTTGTGCGCGTGACCGAAAAGATCCAATCCTATTTCGGCATTGAAGGCGTTGTGATAAGTGATGTTGTCTTTGAGGGGCTTAAGAAATTTGGCAAGGGGCTGGTGGATAATCTCTCTGTCTGGGCAGCGAATATCAGCAGAGCAATCATAGATTTTATATTTATGGGATTTGCGGTATTTTTTCTCCTGAGGGACGGCCCTGATATTTTACGAAAGATAGGGAATTATATTCCTTTTTCTGAAAATCAGAAAGACAGGCTCAGAGTTCAGGTGAAGGATATGGTAGTGTCAACAGTTTACGGCGGAGTTGTGGTTGCAATTGTTCAGGGAGCGCTCGGCGGCATTGCCTTTTTTGCGCTCGGCATTAATGCGCCTGTTTTATGGGGGTCTGCGATGGCGGTGATGTCGTTTCTTCCCATGCTTGGCACTTTTACAATTTGGGGCCCGGCAGCAATATATCTGCTTATAAAAGGCAGTTATATGAAGGGCATAGTGCTTTTGCTTTTCGGAACATTGGTAATAGGCATAGTGGATAATATTCTGAAACCTGTCATAATAAGCGGAAGGACAAAGATGCCGACGCTTCTTATCTTTTTCAGTGTTATCGGCGGAATAAACTTTTTCGGTTTTATCGGGTTTGTAATCGGGCCGCTGGTTTTGGCGCTGTTCGTATCAGTATTTGAAATATTCAGAGGCACAGAAGAAGGAGGGACAAATGCTTAATCAGGAAGAACTAAAAGAGATTGCAGCACTTCAGGCGGATGGCAGCTATTTTGTAAGCCTCTATCTTAATGTAAGCCCGGGCACAAAGGGAGATTATGTTATACATCTCAAGAACATGCTTAAAAAATTTTCGGAAGAGGAAGACAGGAAAATATTTAAAAAGATTAAAAAGGACATTGAAAAGCTTGAGGCTTTTGTCACCAGCAATAAGAGGGAATTCAAAAAAGGATTGGCCATCATCACTTCTTCTGAAAAGTCATTCTGGAAGGAGTATCATCTTGCTGTCCCTGTAAAGAACGCAATAGTAGCGGATAAGGCTCCGTATATACAGCCTTTGCTTGATATACTTGATAACTATAAACAGTATGCTGTGCTTCTTGTTGACAAGGAATCTGCGCGTTTGTTCCTTGTGCATCTTGGCGAGATAGAGGAATACGGCGAGGTGCATACTCAGGATGTGCCGGGGAAGCATAAAAGAGGAGGATGGTTTTCCCTGTCAGGACACAGATTTGAACGGCATATAGATTATCATGTAAGCCTGCATATAAAGGACGTAGTAAAAAAACTGGAATCATTTCTGGCAGCTGAGCGGATAGAAAGGATAATAACAGGAGGTTCCGACGACGCTGTTGCAAAAGTAAGGGAGATGCTTCCAAGGGCGGTCAGTGAAAAGATTATAGGCTCTTTTCATGCCGAGATGTTTGCGAATGTCAATGATGTATTTGAAAAAGTCAAACCTGTGATAAGCGAGTCTGAGAGCATGGCGGAGAAGGCGGTTGTTTCTGATTTGCTGACAGCAGCCGGTAAAGGGCAGAATGCAGTAATAGGCATTGAGGATGTTCTGAATGCGCTTCAGGAAGGAAGAATAATGAAGCTCGTATTACTGAAGAATTTTAAAGATGAAGGCTATGCATGCCGGAACTGCAGGAATCTTTCAAAGCAGAAAGTATCTGTCTGCCCTTATTGCAAGGGAGGGATGGAGGAAGTCAACTATCTTATTGACCTCGCAGCGCAGAGAGCAGTGGAACAAGGTTCGCAGATAAAAGTGATAGCAGAGAATAAAGAGCTGTTAGACGCGGGCGGTATAGGTGCATTCCTAAGATTTTAACCCTGTGAGAAAAGCCTCCCTTTTCTAACAGGGTTGGAACCTATGCAGTCAATAAAAATCCGGAGACATGTAAAAGGTGGAATTGAAGCGCGAGATTTATCTTGAGACAACCCCCCTGAATGAGGCCATAGAAAAATGGCTCAGAAGGCTTGAATCACAGGGTTTTCTTAAAGCTTTTCCCGGAGAAAAAGTAATAGTTTCTGAATCCATCGGAAGGATAACCGCAGAACCGGTTACAGCCAGACTCTCATCTCCTTTCTATCATTCATCTGCAATGGACGGGTATGCCGTTAAATATCAGGAAACCTTTGGCGCATCCGAGACATCCCCCAAAAAACTTAAACTTGCTGAGCAGGCAGTTTATGTTGACACAGGAGATCCTATGCCCGATGGTTTTAATGCAGTGATAATGATAGAGGATGTAAATGTGCACGAAGACCATATTGAGATTACTGAGCCTGCAACGCCGTGGCAGAATGTAAGGGTGATAGGCGAGGATATTGTTGCCACAGAGCTTATACTACCTGAAAATCACAAAATAAGGCCTGTTGATGCTGCTGCAATGCTTGCTGGCGGCCACGTTGATATCAGCGTCAGGAAAAAACCAAAGGTGGTGATAATCCCGACAGGCACTGAGATTGTAGAGCCGGGGAGCAATTTTAAAAAAGGAGACATTATTGAATACAATTCAAGAATGCTCGGAGGCCTTGTTTCCGAATGGGGAGGAGAGCCTGTCAGGTTTAGAATTATTCCTGATAATATTGACGCGTTGAAGGATGCAATTTTAGAGGCGCATAAAGTTGGTGACATGATTGTTGTCAATGCAGGAGCCTCCGCGGGTTCCGAGGATTTTACATCAAGAACCATAAGCGAAACCGGTGAAGTGATACTTCATGGTGTAAGCATAAAGCCGGGGAAACCTGTAATATTAGGCATGGTTAAAAACAAGCCTGT
>JACRGY010000033.1 GCA_016212165.1 Nitrospirota bacterium | reverse complement strand
TTTCCATATTATAAAATCCCTCCGGCGAGTATATCGTCATGTCCTTATTTTCAACCCACAAAACTACATCATTAAGCTTTACCCTGTCACTGCCTTCTACAATATCAGCCCTGCTGGCATTGAGCGTCCACATGCTGGTTCCATTTTTTTTATGGATAATTTTCAAGCCCTCTAAAAAAGAGCCTCCTTTGAGCAGCAGAGCCTTATCCAGTTCCCTGTTATTGCCTAAAAAAAGAAATACAAGCGAGAGCAAAAGCAGAGAAAGAAGCAACAATACTTTCTTTTTCATAGCTAAATTTTATCACACGGGCATCAGCATGTAAAGCAAAAAGCATACCCGCTTCTGAGATTTGTGCTGCAAAAATGAAATTATGGAGCGGGCGACGGGATTCGAACCCGCGACCTCCAGCTTGGGAAGCTGACACTCTACCACTGAGTTACACCCGCAAGGATAAACTTTTATAAATCAGTATCATGACAAAAGTCAAGAAATGACAGAATGAATATAGCGCATATGAGCAATGGAATCGCTAAAGATTTCTAACCAGCGCTTTTCGCATCACCTCAACAGGCGGTTTTTTGCCTGTCCATAGTTCAAATGCAAATACGCCCTGCCACAAGAGCATGCCGAGTCCATTAAGAGTTTTGCATCCTTTTTTTGAAGCTTTATCAAGCAATGCAGTCTTTTTATAAATCAGATCACAGACAACATGCCGTGGTTTCAGAAGATTTATATCAACAGGCAACGGGTCGCCTTTTTTCAATCCGAGCGGCGTGGCGTTTATTATTATGTCAATGTCGTTAAGCTGAATGCTGACGGCTGACGGCTGAAAGCTGAAAGAGAAAACATTTCTGCGAATCCTATTTAAGTCCCTGATGAGTTTCCCTGCCTTCTTCCTGTCTATATCATAAATAAATAATGCCGATGCTTTTTTAGCGAGATAAAAGCCTATGGCACGTGAAGCCCCGCCCGCGCCAACTATAAGAACGTTCTTATTTTTTACCGATATGCGAGCCTCGGATAATGACTTCATAAAACCTCTTCCGTCGGTGTTATAGCCTATTAATTTCCTGTTAACGTTAACTATTGTGTTAACAGCTCCTATAAAAGATGCATCGGCATCTACTCTGTCAAGCAGAGGGATAACGTTCTCCTTATGCGGCATCGTCACGTTGACCCCCGCAAGATTAAGCGCCCTTACCGCCCTCACCGCATCCTTTAAGAATTCCGGCTTAACAGGGAATGTAAGATAACAGCAGTCAAGCCCGAGACGCTTAAAGGCCGCATTGTGCATTGCAGGCGACAGGCTATGCTCAACAGGCCAGCCAAGCAGGCCCAGCGCCTTTGTCTTCCCGCTTATTTTCAGCATACAGCCTCCATTCCTTTCATAATGCCCTCAGGCGCAGATTCGATCACCTTCACTTTTATGCCAAGGGCGTCTTCAACATCTTTTTTTGAAATATCATCCAGAAAAACGTCTTCTCCGTCTCTAAAGACAACATCAGGGATAAGCAGACATTCATGGCCGTCAGTCTTATCCGACAATTCCCTTATCACGTCTCTTCCCGTCAAAAGCCCTGTAACTGTTATTGCCTTGCCGAAAAAAGTGTTTTCCACAGGGATAACGTTTATGTTTATGCCTTCTTTCTCAAGCAGCCTGTCTGTGATTTTCTTAAGATACGGATAAAATGATGTGCCCGTAAATGTTAAGCTTGTTTTTTTCTTTTCTGGATTCTGTGGCGCCTTTATTTTTTTTGCCTGTGATATAAAAAGCGGCACCATGCCGACTCCATTCTCTATCTGCGGCAGTTCTCCGTATTCGCTTAATGCCGGGAAATTCACCCCTCCTTTTATGTACAACTCGTCAGCTCCATAAACAACAGAGACGCCGTGCTTCTTCCTGAACCGTTTCTGAAAAGAGTCAATTATATCGAGTGCCCTCAATGCATCCTCTTTTTCAACCCCGATAAGTCGGGACTTCCTGTGCATTGTAATACCAACCGGAACGACAGCGATGGAAGATACATAGGGATAGAACCCATAAAGGTCCCTTATTGTTCTCTGAAGCTCCTTGTCATCATTGTATCCGGGACACAGCACAATCTGAACATGCATCCTGATCTTATTTTCTTTTAAGAACTTCAGCTCCTTCAGGACATCTCCAGCCTTAGGATTTCCAAGCAGCGCATTGCGGATGGCTTTATTGGTTGAGTGCACGGAGATATAAAGCGGACCCAGCCGCTGCTGCGCAATCCTCTTCTTGTCCTGAGCGCTCAGATTTGTGAGGGTAACATAATTGCCGTAAAGGAATGACATCCTGTAGTCTTCATCTTTTATATAAAGAGATTTCCTCAAGCCTTTAGGGAGCTGCGACACAAAACAGAATATGCAGTTATTAGTGCATCTCTTTATCTTGAAAGGTTTCAGCGTGATGCCGA
>JACRGY010000034.1 GCA_016212165.1 Nitrospirota bacterium | reverse complement strand
GGGTATAATTTATCCCTGCCTGAATAATAGCAGTCAGGCAATTTCAAATATAAACTCTATCTCCAGAGGCGAGTTCAAAGGCAGTATATTCACCCCTACAGCTGCCCTTGCATGTTTCCCTGCCTCGCCAAAAATTTCAACCATTAAGTCAGAGGCTGCATTAAGTACCCTGGGCTGTTCCGTGAAATCAGGGGCTGATGCTATATAGCCGGTTATTTTTATGCACCTCCGGACTTTGTTAAGGCTTCCGATATTGGATTTTAAAACTGCAAGGGCATTGATGGCCGCTGTCTTTGCATCTTCCAACGCCTCATTAATAGTTACCTTCTCGCCGACTCTCCCCTGCCTGTTTAGCTTTCCTCCCCTTAAAGGAAGCATGCCGCTGAGAAAGATAAGGTTGCCTGTCCTGACAAACGGGACATAAGAGCCTAGAGGTTTTGGGACCTCCGGTAATTCGAGACCCAGTTCTTTAAGTTTTTCTTCAGGTGACATTATAACCCCAATTCTTCAGGCGTTCCTATTCTTCCAAGGACTGCTGTTGCTGCGGCAACTGCAGGATTTGAAAGGTAGACCTCGCTCTCAGGATGTCCCATCCTTCCGACAAAATTCCTGTTAGTGGTTGCCAGCGCCCTTTCTCCTTTTGCAAGAATTCCCATATGGCCTCCCAGACAAGGGCCGCATGTCGGCGTTGATACAACAGCCTCTGCGTCAATGAATATGTCAACCAGTTTTTCCTTAATCGCCTGTTTATAAATCTGCTGTGTAGCCGGAATTACTATCAACCTGACATTAGGATTTACCTTTTTTCCCTTTATAACCTCAGCAGCTTCTCTTAAATCCTCAAGCCTTCCATTGGTGCATGAGCCTATTACTACCTGGTCTATGGCGACATGAGAAAGTTCTGCCGCAGGTTTTGTGTTTGAGGGAAGGTGAGGGCATGCCACTGTCAAAGGTATCCCTGAACAGTCGTATTCCTTTATTTCGGCATATTTTGATTTTTTGTCAGACTTATAAAATGAAAACTCTCTCCTAGCCCTTTCTTTTGCATATTTTTTTGTGATCCTGTCAGGCGCTATGATGCCGTTTTTTCCTCCTGCCTCAATAGCCATATTGCACATTGTGAGCCTTCCGTACATCGGGAGATTTGCAATCGCTTCTCCTTCAAATTCCATGGCCCTGTATAATGCTCCGTCAACGCCTATATCGCCTATTGTGTGAAGTATCAGGTCTTTTCCCCCAACCCATCTATTGAGTTTACCGTGATATATGAACTTCATTGACTCGGGGACTCTGAACCAGCACTCTCCTGTTGCCATTGCAGATGCAACATCAGTTGAGCCCACCCCTGTTGAAAATGCCCCGAGCGCTCCGTATGTGCATGTATGGCTGTCAGCCCCGATTATTAAATCACCGGGAACAACAAGCCCCTGCTCCGGCAGTAGTGCATGCTCAACTCCCATCCTTCCAACCTCAAAATAAAGGCTGAGGTCATATTCCCTTGAAAACTCCCGGAGTAATTTGCACTGCTCAGCAGCCTTTATGTCTTTCTGTGGCGCGAAATGGTCAGGGATGAGGGCTATGCGGCTTTTGTCAAAAACATTTTTCGCCCCGATTTTTTTAAATTCCTGGATGGCTATCGGCGCAGTGATATCATTTGCCAGTATCAGGTCTACCCTGGCATTGATTAATTCACCGGGTTCGACTTTTTTCTTTCCAGCATGTAGAGCAAGTATCTTCTCTGTGATCGTCATACATTCTCCAAAATAATAAGATTTAAGAAACTATTATATCTCTACCCGGGGACAATTGACAAGGGAGGAATGTCCAGGCGCCTGGACATTATTTTAAATAAGATTCCCCTCTATCGAAGGCCCGGCATCTGGCGTTTGAAAATCTTACGGAAGTGGAACCCGTAGATCGTAAGGGTAATCGCAAGAGGGAAAAGCCGCGGGCGGCGGAACAAAGACCAGAAAAAAAGTTTCCAGTAATAGAATCTTTCTTTTCCTATGATCCCAAGGCGGACAGAAGACCGCAAGGCTGCTTTAAGGTGGCTGAACTTAAAGTGTAATGTTCTTTCCCTGGCAGGCTTATATTCCTTCAGGAATTTTTTAACCCGTGCATAGTAATGCTTGGGAGAGTAGATAGTATGAACAACCTTCCTGTAGCCGCTGATAAGTTTTTCATGGCTCATCATGGGCTTGAAGTTGATGGAAAAGTCAGTATTGTCTCCGGATGATGCATTTAACAGCCTTCCTTCTTTATTCAGCCGGTTGTAGAGTTTGGTTCCGTGAGGGGCGTTCAGCAGCCCGACCATTGCAGTAGCAATTCCGCTTTCCTGGATAAATGCAATAAGCCGTTCAAAGATAGAGGCCGGATCTTTATCAAAACCAACTATAAACCCTGCCTGTACCTCCAAGCCTGAACGCTGGATTTTCTTGACACATGCTATGAGGTCGCGGTTCCTGTTCTGAAGCTTGCTGCACTCGGCAAGGCTTTCTTCATTGGGAGTCTCGATTCCGATAAAGACTGTGTCGAACCCGGCCTGGACCATCATATGTATAAGTTCTTCATCATCAGAAAGGTTGATAGACACTTCAGTAGAAAGCGCGAACGGATGCTTTCTTTTTTCCATCCATTCGGTGATTGCAGGAAGGACTTCTTTTTTTAACTTTGCCTTATTGCCGATAAAGTTGTCGTCAACAAAGAATATGCCGCCTCTCCATCCCTGCAGGTAGAGATTTTCCATCTCCGCCACTATCTGTTCTTTTTCTTTGGTACGCGGCACGCGTCCGTACAGCACGGTGATATTGCAGAATTCGCAATCAAACGGGCATCCCCTTGAATACTGGATGTTCATTGATGCATATTTTTTTAAATCCGCAAGTTCCCACAGCGGCAAAGGAGTATCTCTGATGTCTGCACGCTGCTGCGATGTATAAAGGTGTTTGGCCTGTCCTTTTTTTAAATCATCCAGAAAAGGCTGGAGGGTAATCTCAGCCTCATCGAGCACAAAATGGTCCACATCCCCTTCAAATTCTTCAGGGATCGATGTGAACAGGGGCCCGCCTGCAACAATTTTGACACCCAGGGCTTTGCACCTGCTGATTACTGTTTTTACTGACTCTTTTTGAATTGACATGGCGCTGATAAAGACATAATCAGCCCATAAGAGGTCTTTGTCCTTCAGTGGGTTAACGTTTATATCAATAAGCTTTTTCTCCCATTCCTGAGGAAGCATTGCAGCTATGGTCAGTAATCCCAGAGGAGGAAGGCTGGCCTTTTTGGATATGAACTTCAAAGCGTATTTAAAGCTCCAGAAGGTATCGGGGTATTTGGGATAGACAAGAAGGATTTTCATAATACACCTGAGTTTAACATATATTGAGGGTTAAGGGGAGCTGATTTTTTTAAAGGCATCAGGGAGCCTGTGCGGTTTTCCCTTATTGTCTATGTAAGCAATTGTCACATCAGCTTCGACCAGCAGGGTATTGTCTCTTGATATCAGATTTTTAAAAGTCATGGAGGCATTCCTGAGTTCTGTAATTTCTGTAGTTACTTCTACTGTATCACCAAGCCTTGCAGGTTTTTTGTAGTGTATGTCAACATGCGTAACCGTAAAAAAATAACCCAGATTATGTAATTCCCCCACGTTAATGCCGCGGCCTGAAAGAAATTCTGTCCGCGCCTGTTCCAGATAGCGGAGGTATTTGCCATAATAGACAACACCGCCTGCATCCGTATCCTCATAATAGACCTTAATCTTCATGCGCTGAAACGGGGTAACCTTATTTTTTCCTTACTGCCAGTTTATTCAGGGCATTAATATATGCCTTTGCAGCAGCAACGATTATGTCAGTGTCCGCGCCGTGGCCCCTTGCAGTGCGGCCGTTTTCTTCAAGCGAGACAATGACTTCCCCAAGGGCGTCTGTTCCTCCTGTGATGCTCTTCACCTCAAATTTCAACAGGCTGCTCTTTGTCTTTGTTATTGATGAGATAGCCTTATATGTTGCATCAACAGGGCCGTCGCCGCTTGCTATTTTCTTTACCATCCTGCCTTTGGCCTTCATACTGATTGAGGCCTTTGGCTGTTTTTTCATGCCGCTTGAAACAGAAAGGTCAACGAGCTGGTATGTCTCGGGTATCTTTGATACCTCTTCCGAGACGAGAGTCTCCAGGTCTTCCTCGAATATGTCTTTTTTCTGGTCTGCGAGGTGTTTGAATTTTGCAAATGCGTTCTCAATTTCTTCAGAGCTTAGTTCGTACCCGAGTTCGCTTAACCTTGCCTTGAATGCATGCCTTCCGGAATGTTTTCCGAGCACCAGCTTTGTACTCTGGAGCCCTATGCTTTCAGGCCTGATTATCTCATAAGTTGTCTTTTCCTTCAGCAGCCCGTCCTGGTGTATCCCTGATTCATGCGCAAAGGCATTTGCACCGACTATTGCCTTGTTGGGCTGGACAGGTATTCCTGTTATTTTTGTTATGAGCCTGCTTGAGCGTATAATCTCTTTTGTATTTATTTTTGTGTCGGCATTGAAGAAGTCCTTGCGGGTCCTTAACGCCATGGCCACCTCTTCCATTGAGCAGTTGCCTGCCCGCTCTCCTATGCCGTTGATTGTGCATTCCACCTGTCCTGCTCCGTTTAAGACAGCTGACAATGAGTTTGCCACAGCAAGGCCGAGGTCATTATGGCAGTGGACTGAAATCACAGCCTTGTCCCTGATTTTTTCTTTTATGGCCTTTATAATCCTGCCGAATTCCTCGGGAGTTGTATATCCGACAGTATCCGGTATATTCACTGTGGATGCTCCGGCCTCAATAACCGCCTCTACCACATCAATCAGATAAGGCAGTTCTGTCCTCGTAGCATCCATAGGCGAGAATTCGACATCTTCAACAAGGCTTCTTGCAAGCCTTACCATCTCAACAGACCTCTTTAACGCCTCTTCGCGGTTTACCCTGAATTGATACTTTAAATGGATATCTGAAGTTGAATGGAATGTATGAATCCTTCTTTTTGGCGCATTCTTAACAGCCTCGTAAGCCCTTTTTATATCAGCTTCTTTTGCCCTTGCAAGCCCGGCTATGGTTGCACCCTTTACCTCATTGGCTATCCTGTTAACAGCCTCGAAATCGCCATCCGATGCTATAGGGAAGCCTGCTTCTATAATATCAACACCGAGCCTTACAAGCTGCTTTGCAACCTGAAGCTTTTCTTCCACGTTCATTGATGCGCCGGGAGACTGCTCTCCGTCCCTGAGTGTTGTATCAAAGATTCTGATTATCCTCATTGTTTCTCCAAAGGCTGACTTAAATTTTTAAACTTTTTGTAGTAGATGTATGTATTTTCTATTATACCAACACCAAGATAAAGCATTGCAAAGACAAAGAGCGCAATCTCAGGGTGCATTACCACAACTGCAAAGATTACAGCAAATGCAACGAGTATCCAGAATGGTTTTCTCTTTTTGAAATCCAGTTCCTTTGCTCCATGAAACCTGAGAGTGCTGACCATGAGGATGGCGAGTATAAATGTCAGGATGAGTATAAAAATGCTTCTTCTGCCTGTCCAGTCCATCTGGCTGTAAAATATTGCGGTTGTCGCAATCACAGCCGCAGCTCCCGGAATCGGCATGCCGGTGAATGATTTCTTTTCAGTTGAGCCCATCTGCACGTTATACCTTGCGAGCCTTAATGCCCCGCACGCAACAAAAAGGAATGCCGCTGCCCATCCTATCCTCCCGAACGGCATTAAAGACCAGTTATAGAGCATTACAGCAGGCGCAACACCGAATGCAACGAGGTCTGACAGGGAGTCCAGTTCAATCCCGAACCTTGTCGTGCTGTTTGTGAGCCTTGCAATCCAGCCGTCAAGGCCGTCAAAGACCATAGCTATCAGTATGGCCCATGCAGCATGGACATAATCCCCTTTCAACGCAGCAAGGATTGCATAGAACCCCGAGAACATCCCGCACATGGTGAGGCTGTTCGGCAGTATGTAAATTCCTTTTCTCACTTAATTACTCCTATTATTGTTTCCCCTGCTTTTACTCTATCTCCTAATTTTACCTTAATAGCTGTCTCTTTTGGCAAATATACATCAAGCCTTGAGCTGAATTTTATGATTCCGTATCTTTCGCCGCGCTTTAATCCATCTCCGGGCTTAACCCTGCACACAGCCCGTCTTGCAATATAACCCGCAACCTGCCTTACAAGAATATCACCGTATTTTGTTTCGAGGACCATTTCGATATTTTCATTTTTCAATGAGGCATCGTCTTTATATGCTGCAAGAAAACGGCCTTTGTTATGTTTTACTTCTTTTACTTTTCCATCACAGGGCGCGCGGTTTACATGGACATTCAGGGGAGACATAAATATGCTTATCTGTTTAATGTCTTTTTTCAGGTGTTCACTTTCGAAGATGTCCCTTATCAGAATTATCTTGCCGTCTGCAGGGGATATCAAAAACCCTTCTCCTTCCGGTGTTTTTCTTTCAGGATCTCTGAAGAAATAGAGCATGAATAGAGTGACTATTGATGGCATGAAGGCTATCCAGATATTGCCGATAACAAAAGTGATTATAGTAATGACTGCAAAAAAAGCAATAAAAGGATAACCTTCTTTTGCGAACTTCATTAAGCTTTTGATTTATCTACGAGCTTTCCTTTTTTAAGCCACGGCATCATGGCCCTGAGTTTGGCGCCGACTTTTTCTATCGGATGCCCTTCACCCTGTCTTGTGAGTGCATTGAAGACCGGCTTGTTTGCCTTGCATTCGAGAATCCATTCTCTTGCGAATTCACCTGACTGAATCTCTCCAAGTATCTTTTTCATCTCTTTCTTTGTCTCATCTGTTATTATCCTCGGCCCTCTTGTCAGGTCACCGAACTGGGCTGTATTGCTGATGGAATATCTCATCGTTGAAATGCCGCCTTCGTATATCAGGTCCACAATAAGTTTTACCTCATGCAGGCATTCAAAGTATGCCATCTCAGGAGAATAGCCTGCCTCAACCAGGGTTTCATACCCTGACTGAATCAAAGATGTCAGGCCGCCGCAGAGCACAACCTGTTCGCCGAATAAGTCTGTTTCTGTCTCTTCCCTGAATGATGTCTCGATTATGCCTGCCCTGCCGCCTCCGATTGCAGAAGCATAAGCAAGTGCAACGGCTTTTGTATTTTTTGAAGGGTCCTGCTCGATTGCAATCAGGCAGGGCACTCCGCTCTTTTTCAGATATTCTGCCCTTACAAGGTGTCCGGGACCTTTCGGAGCTACCATAAATACATTTATATTTGCAGGAGGCACTACCTGTCCGTAATGGATATTAAAACCATGGGCAAATCCTATATAAGCGCCTTTTTTGATGTTTTGAGCTACCTCGGTTTTATAAATTTCAGCAGCGTATTCATCAGGCACGAGCATCATTATAACGTCTGCATTTTTTGCCGCTTCAGCAGCTGTAAGTACCTTAAACCCTGCAGCTACAGCCTTATTCCAGTTTGCGCTGCCCTTTGCTTCTGCCACTGTAATGTTCATGCCGCTTTCTTTAAGATTGTTGGCATGAGCATGTCCCTGGCTTCCGTATCCGACCACCACTATCTTCTTGCTCTTGAGAACGCTCAGCTTTGCATCTTTATCGTAATAAACCTTTACCATAAATACCTCCATTGGATATTGGAATTTTGAAGTATATTATATTACAGATGTTAAATTTTTTGCCATTTATTAAAAATATTTAATCAAAGCCTGTAGTTTTGGATATGTTAAAATTATTTGATAGTTTGGGACAGGAAGGAGCAAAAAGATTTTATCTGTCGGAAACGATTCTCAGGGGGTTGCGGTAATTACCGGCTCTTCAAGAGGCCTTGGAAGAGAAATAGCCTTAACGCTCGCCAAAAGCGGTTATAATGTTGCGATTAATTATCTGGCATCTGAGAATGAAGCAAAAAAGGTTGCAGATGAGATAGGGGAAAAAGCTTTTCTCATAAGGGCTGATGCGGGTGATGCAAGGCAGGTTGAAGAGATGGCAGATGCTGTTTACAGGAAATGGGGCAGGGTTGATGTTCTGATAAATAATGCAGGGATAACAAAAGACAGCCTGATGATAAAACTTAAAGAAGCTGAATGGGACGAGATATTAAGAGTGAACCTTAAAGGCTGTTTCAATACTATTAAAACGTTTTCACATGGTATGATAAGTTCAGGAGGAGGGCATATAATTAATATTTCCTCATATTCGGGGCTTAAAGGCAAAGAAGGGCAGGCAGCTTACAGCGCTTCAAAGTCAGCGATTTTTGGGCTGACATATACAGCAGCTAAAGAGCTTGCAGAGTATAATATCAGGGTGAATGCCCTGCTCCCGGGCTATATGCAGACAGAGATGGGGGTTGCGGCAGAAAAAGCAATGGAGAAGGCAAAAGAGCAAAGTATTACAGGCGCCTTGTCCAATCCAGAAGAAGTGGCAGGGTTTGTTGCGTATCTTGTAAAAACGGATTATATAACAGGGCAGGTGTTTAGTCTTGACAGCAGGATTATATGAAAAGCAATGCATTTAGCAGGGATATACAGGGTGTCATTCCCGCGAAAGCAGGAATCCAGGGCGAAGACTGAATTGAGATGTAAAATCTGGATGCCCGATTATCGCCACAGGCGATTCGCCGAGGAGAAAGAAACTCGGGCATGACAGCTTTAAAATTAACTGCCGGAGGCGAAATGGCAAAGGGTTTTTTTGTAACAGGGACTGACACCGGGGTCGGCAAGACTGTAATAGCAGCGGCGCTGATAAAGGCTATCGGTATTCTCGGGGGTAAGGCAGGAGGGATGAAGCCTATAGAGACCGGCTGCACAAGGGAAGGGAATTCACTGATACCTTCTGACGGAATGTTCCTTAAAAACATGGCACGCATGGATGAGACATTGAACCAGATATCCCCGTGCTGCTTTGAAAATCCTTTGGCGCCAATGGTTGCTGCTGATATGGAAGAACACGCTGTTAACCTGAATAAGATACGGAAGGCATTTGAAGGGCTTACAAAAACATATAAGTCTATTGTTGTTGAAGGAGTCGGGGGCCTGCTGGTGCCCATCAACAGGAACTACTTTGTTCTTGACCTTGCAAAGGAACTCGGGCTGCCATTGATTGTTGTATCAAGGCCGGACCTCGGGACTATAAACCATACACTGCTGACAGTGAAGTATGCCTTAAAGGAAGGGCTTAATGTTGCCGGCGTTATTATAAATTACACTTATCAGGCCGAAGGAGGCATGGCTGAAGAGACAAACCCCCAGATGATAAAGCAGTTGAGCCCGGCGCCCTTAATCGGGGTCTTTCCGTATCTCAATGCAATGTCAGATGAGGCCTTTGAAAAAGCCGTCTTAAAAAACCTTAATATGGATATCATAAAGAAATATATCTGACGGACAAATATCTTGGCTGAGCACAAACTAAAGATAGGCAGAATCCCTTATGCAAACCTGTTCCCCATATTTTATATGCTCGAAAAGGAGTGCGATTGTTCGAGGTATGAATTTATAGAGGGAGTCCCTTCCAGCGTTAACCGGATGCTGAGGGACGGGCAGGTTGATGTCAGCTCTTGTTCGTCCATAGAATACCTGAGAAATATGGATAAGTATGATTTTATAGAAGGCCATTCGATAAGTTCCATAGGCCCTGTCGGAAGTATAATGTTATTCAGCAGTAAACCGATAGAGGCATTGGATGGGCATACAATCCTTACATCTTCCCAGTCAGCTACGTCAGTTGCGCTTCTGGAGATTATACTTGCAAAATCTTTTAAGGTGAAATGCAATTTAAAGCCTGCAAAACTCGCTCAGGGCTGTGTGCCGCCGGACGTTGAGGCATATCTGCTGATAGGCGACGATGCCTTAAAGGCGGTCAATTATTACAGGACAAGGGCCATTAAAAAGCCTTTTTTTATTTATGACCTTGGCGATCTGTGGCATAAATATACATGCCTTCCGTTTGCCTTTGCATTATGGATTTATAAAAAAGACTGCTGCAAGGAGAAAATGGAACTTCTTGAAAAATTCAAGGATGATCTGAATAAGGCAAAAAACCTTGCATTAAAAAATTTTAAAGAGATTGCCTCAAAATCTCCCCTCAGAAAGGTTTTAACAGAAGGCGAACTGATAGCCTACTGGAAAAATGTCTCCTATGCCTTTGGAACCGAGCATAAAAAAGGTTTTGAGCTGTTCAGAAAGTTATCGGAAGAACTGGGGTTGATTTAGGAATTTGAGGTGGGTTTAAGGGACATTTATCAAGCGCAATTATCTTTGCATTTAGTAGCACTATATGCTAAAGTATCAGCATATGGTACAGAGACATCTCTGGCTTGAGAAGATAAAGAGCGGATGGAAGAAGCGGCCTGTTATCTGGCTTTCCGGGGTTAGAAGGGCAGGGAAGACATTCCTTTGTAAAAGTCTGCCTGATATCGAATATTTTGATTGTGAGCTCCCCAGAGTAAGGAGGTCAATGGAAGACCCCCAGTCTTTTATAGAGGATCTGCAAGGCCGCACACTTGTGATAGATGAAATCCATCGTCTTAATAATCCTTCGGAACTTCTTAAGATTGCCGCAGATCATTACCCTGACACCAGGATAGTAGCAACCGGTTCGTCAACACTCGGCGCTTCAGCGAAGTTTAAAGACACATTGACGGGCCGTAAGGTTGAACTATGGCTTACACCTATGACCTCATCAGATGTTGTAGATTTCAGGCAAACCAATTTATCCCATCGCCTTTTGCATGGGGGATTGCCGCCATTTTTTTTAGCGAAGGAATCCCCTGAACAGGATTTCAATGAATGGATGGATGCATACTGGGCTAAGGACATACAGGAATTATTCAGGCTTGAGCGTCGCCATTCGTTTATGAAATTCGCAGAGCTCTTAATGGCGCAGAGCGGGACCATATTCGAGGCGAGCAGGTTTGCCCGTCCCTGCGAGGTGAGCCGGTCAACAATATCCAATTATCTGGCGGTTCTGGAGGCAACATTCGTAATGCATGTAATTCGTCCGTTCAGTTCTCATCGCCCGACAGAGATTATTTCGGCTCCGAAGGTGTATGCCTTTGATACGGGTTTTGTTTGCTATTACCGTGGCTGGCATCAACTGCGCCCGGAAGATTTTGGTATTCTATGGGAGCACTATGTTTTAAATGAAATACATGCGCTTACGCAATCCCGCAGAATTTTATATTGGAGGGACAAGCGCGGCCACGAGGTTGATTTCGTTATAGCAAAACGGCAAGATTCACCTGTTGCAATTGAATGCAAGTGGTCAGCTTCGGACTTTGATGCAACTAACATAAAGGCATTCAGAAGACAATATCCTGACGGAAATAATTTTGTGGTTGCTCAGGATGTGAAGCAATCTTTTTCAAAGGCGTATGGCGACATCAAGGTGAAGTTTGTGAGTCTCAAGGATTTAATAGCTGCGCTGCTTAAGTAATACACACTTCCGCACTTCCGACTTTTGCACTATGGGACGATTCTATCAAAGAACACTTTCCGTTTAAAATAAATTATAATTACTTTATGCGCATGCAATATTTTCTTTATTTCCTGTTTGGGGGCATTATCACAAGCGGGGTCACTTATCTCGCACACCAGTCAAAGGGACTGCTGGCGGCCTTTGTAGGAACACTACCGCTGATAACAATCAGCACTTTTGTGCTTATATATTTTCACAGCGGCCAGGGTGCGGTGCTGGCTTATGCAAAAGGGCTGATTGTCATGATATTCCCGTGGATGGTTTTTATCCTCTCGGTTATCTTCCTCATGCCCAGGATAGCGTTTGTCTATGCTTTGTTTGCGGCTTTTTGCCTTCAGTTGGTAGCTGCTTTTTTGATCTTTGCATTGTCCGGGAATTTCCGTTAAATAGTCAAATGTAAGCCACAGATAATTCTTGTTTTTCATAGGGCAAACGTATTATTATTAAGTCAAATTTGTGGGATGATTGATGGGAGAAGCGAAGATGAAAAGTGTTATTGCAAGACCTGCCCCTGTTCTTCAGGACATGAAATGTTAGGGCAATTTTTTTGTTTTTTCTTTTAAAGCATTATATTTCATCTTTGATAGAGATAAAAAGTCGTCAAAAGACAAAGTTCGTAGCTTATAGGCATAATTATTACAGAAAGTTTCAAACGGGTACTTTTCTGCAGCCTGCATAAATACAGTATTTGCATTATTTACTAGATCATCTAGTTCAGTATTTTTTAGTTTAAAATTATTAGGGACTCTACCGTTAGCCACGGCGAATGACTTGTTGTTTTTTTCAAACTCCCTTCTTGCCTCTAAAAATATAAGCTGGTATTTTTCGTCCTTTTTTGTGCAGTATAAACTCGCTTGTTCAATTTGTGAGGCGAGCATTTTAGAGGCAATGTGTCTGAGTGTCTCATCATTTAGCTCTTCAGCATAAGTTACAGCTGACTGCATCACAAGCAATGCAATAAACATGTTTGTAACCGTAGACTTAAGTTTCACTCCCATCCCGCAGCATTTAATGTGTTAATTTAACTTTTATTAAATTTATGACAATATAGCACAAACCAAGGAGATAGGGAAGAGCAAAAAAGCAAAATCAGTTCTTCTAAAACCCGCTCACTGAACAGACTTCCGCTTGTCCGACTTTCGCACTTCTACTTTTCCTCACTTGACCCCTCGAACCCTTGTAGTTCAGCTTTCCCAGCTTTCCCATTCACCTATTCACCCATTTACCGATTTCCCGATTTACCGATTTCCCTCTTGTTTTTCATAGTGATAATGTTTATTATTAAGTGAATTTTAGGGGATGGATGATTGATGGGAGAAAAGGAAATAAAAAATGTTATTGCAAGACCTGACCCCCAAGATCCTGACCCTTTTTTTGCAAACCGACCCCCTCGAATATTTTCCACTTGCTATAATAAACACATAATTTTTATCATTTTTGTATGATAAGAGCAAATTTTATAGGTGTGGATAAACACTTAGATCCCGATATAAGAGATCTCACGGGTGCCGGGCGCGATGCGAAGGCACTTTGGGCTTTATTTACTGATACCGTTCCTGATATTAGGGCTAATCTTATCCTTAATGAAGCAGCAACAACAGAAGCACTCCGACACGCGATTAATTCCAGCTTAAATGAGGCAGGCCCCGAGGATACAGTAATAATTTCTTTTGCTGGACATGGTACACGTGACCATCGAATAGTCACCTTTAATACAGCGATTTGTAACTTAAGTGACTCCACGATATCGATGAAAGAAATAGCGGATTGCTTTAGAAATTCAAAAGCTCAACAAATACTCTTTGTCCTTGATTGTTGTTTTAGTGGCGGCGCACCAGCTCGTGTGCTTGAAAGCAGTCCTGTCCCTCGCGATATTAGCAATCCTTTTGATGCTTTTAAGGGAGATGGACGTGTTTTAATTGCTGCATCTAATTTTGACGAAGTTGCTTACGAAACACCTGGAAGTGGCCACGGACTTTTAACAAAAGCATTAATTGAAGTACTGCAGTCCGGAGATGTCCAAATTGAGATAATGTCAGCCATGTCCGAAACGATGAATAAGGTAAGAATTGCAGCTGAAAGAATGGGAGTTACTCAAACTCCTGTCTTAGTCTCTGGTGTTACAGGCGGCTTTAACATCCCAGTTCTCAAAATTGGAAAAAATTATTATGACTTATTTCCCGAGGCGAAGGGCGTTAAAATCAGCTCGGATATAAAAGAACTAACTAAATTTGGAATTCCGGGTGAAATCATCGATACATGGAGCAGCCTTTTTAAAAATGGTTTTAATGATCTACAGTTACAGGCTATTAATGAATATCGTGTTTTGGATGGAGAATCGTTGCTCGTCGTGGCACCGACAAGTTCAGGTAAGACTTTCATTGGAGAAATGACAGCCGCTCGCTTTATCACACAAGGAAAGAAAATAATCTTTTTATTTCCCTATCGCGCCTTAACGAGCGAGAAATACGATCAATTTATAATCAATTACTCTGAGAAATTAGGTATTCGAGTCATTCGCTGTACAGGGGATTACGTAGATCAGACAAAACCATTTATAAAAGGAAAGTACGATATTGCCTTGCTTACGTATGAGATGTTTCTGTATCTTTCTGTGAGTAATCCAGGAGTTCTTAATCAAATAGGTCTGGTCGTTATTGATGAAGCGCAATTTATTGCTGATCCCAATAGGGGAATTGTTGTTGAGCTATTGCTAACCTTTCTTTTAACAGCCCGAGAGAGGGGCATTAATCCACAATTGGTAGCGCTTTCGGCTGTTATTGGTGGTATCAACGATTTTGATGCATGGCTGCGTTGCAAAAAGTTAGTTACCGATAAGAGGCCTGTGCCACTCACGGAGGGCGTTCTCGATCGAAATGGGACTTTTCAATATCTAAATGCGGAGGGCGAAACAAAGGTTGTTCAATTATTACCATATGGGACAATACAACAACGCAAAAACAAGCCTAGCTCACAGGACGTAATAGTTCCTTTAGTGAAAAAAATTGTTAAAGAAAGTGAGAAAGAAAAAGTCATTGTATTTAGAAATAGGAAAGGTCCGGCTGAGGGGGCTGCAAATTATTTAGCAAAAGAGCTTGGCCTTCCGGCTGCAAACGAAGTGCTAGAATTATTACCTAACCACGATTTATCAACAACATCAGGTGACCTAAGAAGTTGCTTAGAAGGAGGGACTGCCTTTCATAATACAAATTTAAGCCGGGAGGAAAGAGCAATTGTTGAGCAATCATACAGGGCGCCCAATAGCAAAGTGCGTGTTTTATCGGCTACAACTACAGTTGCAGCTGGCATAAATACTCCGGCATCTACGGTAATAATTGCTGAAAATAAATTTATGGGTGAAGATGGCCGGGAATTCACAGTTGCTGAGTATAAGAATATGGCTGGACGAGCGGGCCGAGTTGGCTACCAGGAGGAGGGTAAGGCAATAATACTAGCAGAAACTGGATTCGAACGAGAACAGCTATTTACTAAATACGTAAAGGGAAATTTGGAAATAATTAACTCTTCCTTTAATCCGGATCATGTTGAAACTTGGATTATTCGTCTTCTTGCTCAAATTGATCGTATTAAACAAGATGAAGTGACACAGCTATTGGCTAATACTTACGGTGGCTATCTAGCAATTAGAAGCAATCCAAAATGGAAGATAGAGACATTACTGTATATAAATGATCTCTTGGAACGTATGATTTCACTAGATCTAGTCGAGAAAGAGGGAGACTACGTTCAACTTACATTATTAGGCAGGGCATGTGGTAGATCGGCTTTGTCTTTTGAATCGACCCTAAGATTAGTAGAGTTACTTAAACTAAATCAAACTAGCAATTTTTCAATTGAAAAACTGATGGCATTGATTCAAGCATTGCCGGAGTTAGACAATAATATCTACACTCCGGTCATGAAACGTGGTCAAAAAGAGTCGATTAGACAGAAAGAGGCTGCTCAAAGATATGGTCCAGATATTATTAGATTCCTACAAAGGAATGCTCAAAATGAGTTCAGCTATTATGCGAGATGTAAGCGCGCAGCTATATTATGGGATTGGATTAACGGGGTTTCCATTGAAACAATTGAACAGCAATTTACTACAACGCCTTACGAGGGCCGAATTGGATATGGAGAGATAAGAACCTTTGCAGATGCCACACGCTTCCATCTTCGTTCGGCTTATCAAATTGCGAATATCATGTTTCTCGGTGAAGGTATGGATGAGGGCTTGATAGAAACGATGCTCAAGCAGTTAGAAGTAGGAATTCCGGCTGATGCGCTTAATTTGCTCGCAATAGAATTGCTATTGGAGAGAGGAGAATATCTGCAACTCTATCAAAGAGGGATAAAAACCGAGGATGGGTTTTGGGCGCTTACTCCTGATTTTTTGAAAACAATACTAAGCCCATTGAAAATAGAAAAGTTTAAGTCGCAAAAAGCTGCGAGAACTCAATAATGCATAAAGAACTAATGAGGAACACCGCCCGTATTTTCGGAAACAAGCTCACCCCGGCGAGTCACTTCGTGAAAGTTAGCAAGCCAAAAGTACAGAAGTTCAAAAGATATTAAGCCGCGCGGCGATGCACGCGTTTCTCAACCTCATGCCCGATAGTGCGCTGTGCGATGCGGAGCTCATAATCTGCCTGCATCCCTACCCAAACCTCGGGCGATGTACCGAAGTATTTGCTCAGCCGGATTGCGGTGTCTGCGGTGATTGCACGCTTGCCGTTGACAATGGCACTTATGCGGCCGGGGGGGACAGCAATGTCACGGGCGAGCATGTTGATGCTGATCCCCATCGGCTTCATAAATTCCTCAAGGAGAATCTCTCCCGGGTGAATCGGCTCAAGAAG
>JACRGY010000004.1 GCA_016212165.1 Nitrospirota bacterium | reverse complement strand
ATATACCTCTGTTTCCAGACCCCGCCCAGAACATGTTTTATCGAATAGGTATGTTCTTTTCCGTCAGGGCCTATGGTGGTAACGGAATATTTTCCGTCTTTCCCCGCCATCTTTGTTGTGTATTCCGTAAGACCCGACATTCCCTTTATGTCTTTACTGACCATAGTGTTGTTCTTCATAAAGTCGCCGACTACAGTGTTCTCATTAGCCGGTCTGATCTTGTAGGGATGCAGCGTAGTTATCCAACTGTTGTAGTAGTCTTTATGGCATCCCGCGCATACCTTTGACCCTACATATTTTGACTTGGCAACACTTGCAACAATAGTCTCTATATAGTCGGAGGCATAAACCAACGAAAACACTGCAAGCGTTAGAGCGATGAGAATTATGATTAATATCTTTTTCATGTTATCTAACCTCCTTCTGCGGTATAACCGATTTAGGAGTGCCGAGTTGTTTCACTGCTGACCAGGCGCCCATCAGGTCAGCCAGCGGCGTATCTTTATGGTGATGGCATCCGCTGCATGAGTTTGGCTGGTTCTTCACACCGCCGTGTTTGAAGCTCTCCTCGGGACCTACGAATTTGAAGCTGTGGCTCCTCTCTTCCCCTGCATACATGCCTTCTTTTATAGTTTTAGGCATATGGCAGGCTATGCAACTGCCGAATGTGTGTATTGTATGCGACCCCTTTGCCTCAAACTGAAGAGGTTTATGACAGCCTTTACATAGCTCGTCTCCTGCCTTCTTTGTCTGGAAAAGGGTTTCTTTTTCGTGAACACTGTGGCATATATAGCACGCTATGCCGGCCTTAGCATGTTCGCTCCTTTCCCAGTCAATAAACTGCTGATGATGACCCTTTGAATCCTTGCTGGGCCAGAACCTCTCCGAATTCTTTTCGGGAGATGCTATTTTGAAAAAGAGCCTCAAGTTTGAGCCGGGACTAACCTTGTAATTTACAGGGTAGGCGTATTTACCGCTATTGTCTGTCCCGCTGCTATGACATGAGCCGCATATATCAGTGGCAGCCCTTGTTGCAAGTTTTGCAGGGTTGATAATAGTAAATATCTCATACCCGAGCGCTGCCTTGGCATGGTTGCTGCCGGGACCATGGCATGACTCACAGCCGACACCTGCCTCTTTAAATGTCTTTTTATCAAGTTCAACACCTGTTGCATGGCACCCTGCGCACTCTTTAAACCAGCTTCTTTCCTTCCACCGCTTATCATCAGGTGTTTCCTCCCACCTCCCTGCTGCTACATCAAACTGGGCAGGAAGTATGAAATACTCATCTCCGCTTTTAGTGAGGTATCTCTGTCTCCATTGGCTGCCAATAGCATAATGAATATCCTGCTTTTTAAATGCCTTTGGCGCAGTTTTAGCATCGAAATCACCTATTATTGCTAAGGGGTCTTTTTTGACATCAACCATCATCTTCGCATGGAGTGTTCCTTTCCAGTTGGAATACAATCTCTCATGGCACTTCCTGCACTCGTCAGAGCCCACAAAGGTGGCGTTCACCATGTCCTTAAATTCTCCTTTTGGGGGCGCTTTCTTTTTGATAAGTATGACTGTTGTAACAATCACTAAAGAAAGGGTCACCAGAAAAATCGCGCCAATAATCCACGGTAATTTTTTCATCCTATCTCTCCTTTCTGCCACAGCCGGCAGTATAGTTTAAAATTAGATCTTATACTTAAATGCAAGGGCAGTTTCATCATATCCGGATTAAATCTGTTGTATTTTTACTTTAACCATGAAAGGGATTCAATAGAAAAGTTGCTTACAGATTAACTGTATTCTGTGAAGAACAATTCACAGCAGTTTGTAATGTGTAACTAAGGGATAGAGGCAAGGAAGCGTTTAATCCTATTAAGCATAACGCATCTCGGTTTATGCTGAAAGGTAATTCTCAAGAATTTGGAGGCAGGATAACATCCTTTCTCCTTCTCCTGTCAGGGAATATAACTTGCCTTTATCCTGAGCTATCATGCCGGATCCTCTAAGCATCTTGAGATGGAAAACAACTTTTGTGTGGTCCTCTATGTCAAGTTCTCTCACAAGCTCCATAAGGCGCATGCCTTTTCTTGAATGAAGCAGCTTTATGATATTTCTCCTTATCGGGTTGGTTAAAGAACTGAGCGTATAGTCAAGGTCTAACTTTGCTATGCCTTCTTCAAACCTGACCTCCTCAAGAACGCGCCTTATGGTAGTGAGAAGCTCCTCTATTCTAAAAGGCTTGGAGATATAATCGCTGGCACCCCTTTTTATGGCGTCCACTGCGTTTTCCACTGTTGCAAAAGCTGTAATCATAATTACTTTTGTCTTTGGAGTAATCTTTTTTAACTCTGTCAGAGTTTCAATGCCGCTCATCTTAGGCATCATTAAATCAAGGAGTGCGATATCAAAGTCTTTAGATGTGATTTTCTCTATGGCCTCTTTACCGGAGGCTGCCTCATCCGTATAATAACCTGCGCCTCTTAATATTTCGGAGAGGTTTGCCCTTAATTCTGCATCGTCATCCACTATCAATATTTTTTTCATAACGCTAACTTTACAGGCAGTTTAATGGTTACTGTTGTCCCTTTTTGCGGTACGCTCGTTATTTCTATGGAGCCGTTATGCTGGTTTATTATCCCGTAGCATATAGAAAGTCCGAGGCCTGTCCCCGCTCCCACATCCTTTGTGGTAAAGAACGGGTCAAATACCTTTGAAATGTGTCCCTCAGAAATTCCAAGGCCCGTATCTGTTACTTCCACCTTAACATGGCTGTCGTCATGCGAGGAGGAAACGAAAATGTCGCCCCCGTCAGGCATTGCCTCAACCGCATTGCTAATTATATTAATCAGCACCTGGCGAAGCCTGCTTGCGTCTCCTGTAACAGCCGGAACTTCTGATAATCTTTTATGCATTGTCACATTATTTAGTCTATACTCCAGAAGGGTCAGCGTCTCGTCAAGGACCTTGTTTATATTCAGCGGGACAAATACCGTCTCTTTCTGCCGTGAAAACTCAAGCAGCTCTCTTGCTATACCTGAGGCCCTGTCCACATTCCTCTCTACAGATTCAAGTTTTTGCAAAATTTCTTTATCCCGGACCTCGTCTTTCAACCTGATTTTCAGGGTCTGCACATTTAGAGATGCATTCGTCAGGGGATTATTTATCTCATGCGCAATGCCGGCGGCAAGCTGTCCGATTGATGCAAGCTTCTCGGACTGTGCAAGGAGTTTCAGGTGATTTTCCAGTTTCTTTCTTGTCTCTATATCAAATATATTGAGCGCCTTTATAATCATGCATGCTATAAAGACCGCAGATATTCCCCTGATGACCTCTACAGGAACGGCAAGTACTGGTATCACTGTGTGAGATGATATTACACCTGCGAAAAGGCCGTAAAAAATAAAAGCAATGCCCGCATAGTATAGATTTCTGGAAACTACAGGGCTGAGTTTCTTTACCTCTTTAGAATATGACACCAGGCCATAGGCGGTTGTAAGACTGCCCACAAAACCAAATGTATTCCTTGACAAAATATCAGCTTTTTGTAAAAACCTCATATCCATCTTTAATTCATAATTCCACAGATAAACAATCCAGAACAAAAAAAGAACCGTTGGAATAAGCCTGATCCACCGTATGTGTTTTTCATCAAGGGAGCGTATAAGGCCCAGCCCGAACATTAAAAGCAAAAAGAAAGAAAGTATTACCACAAAGACGGTGACCGATTTGGCGAGAAATACCTGCTCTGCCGGAATGTGCTGCCCCTGAAGGAGAAGGTAGAGTTCAAGCCATTCATGAGCGCCGTGTGCGAACCCAAACCCTGCAAGCAGATAGAGGCTGTTTGCAAGTTTTAATTCGCTTCCCTTCATATCTTTAACTGCGATGGCGACGCCTAAAAAGAGGAATGCCAGTCCGTAAAAGAAATAAAGCAGACAGACTGGTGGAATATTTGTAAGCAGGTTGAGTTCAGGTATTCCGATTTCTTTCATTTTTTAGAATAACAGAAAAAATACTGCTATGCAATCACTCCGGAATTTTCTCCATTAGGGGTAAGGTTATTTTAATGGTATCAGCTTTGCGT
>JACRGY010000032.1 GCA_016212165.1 Nitrospirota bacterium | reverse complement strand
GAGGAAATAGTATGTAAAAATCCCATGCCCCTTTTCAGGAGAGGATGAAGAAATCTGCGTTCCTTGTGTTGCCGAAAGAACAGCCATGTTTGATGAAAGGACAGACACATCCGCCATCATCACCAATGGTCTTGCGCCCTTTGCAAGCACACTCCTTCCGCCTGCGCCTGAGAAGCAGGAATCAAGGAGAACAATCACTTCTGCAACCTGAAGCTTGCCGAGTTTATCGTAAAGCCTTTTCAATGGATAGCCTGTATCCTCAAGATAATTCGGGTCGCCATCAAACGGCACAATATAGGCGTCTCCGTTTTTTGTATCAGGCGCTCCATGGCCGGAATAATAGATTACTACTTTACTGTCGCTCTTGATCCTGTTCGGAAGCCATGTTTCTACGGTTTTCTTTATGCTTGACTGCGTTGCCCTTTCATTCAGGAGAAGTTCTATATTCCTTTCCTTGACGCCCAACGATACAAGATACTCCTTTATAAGCTTTGCATCGCTGGAAGAATAATCTGAAGCAGGCAAATCCTGATATTTCTCAACGCCTATAACAACTGCCATGTCATTATCTCCCAGTATTTTATCGGTTACACCAAAAAAAGGCTTATCAACATCGGCTTTGATAATGGGTAATTCCTTTCCGGACGGCTTTGAAGCTATAGTTTCGGATACTCCTTTTGTAGAAACAAATGTATGAATCTCACGTGAAGAAGTCATAACTTTAGCGGCCTCTTGCAAAGCAGCAACTACTGATTCTGCGGCTGCACCTCCAGTCGCTCCCAAAAAGTCACCCGTGATAGGTGTGGAGTATATTTTTTCCACTTTAGGTGAACTTATTATTCCTTCCCATACGAGCGCTCCTTTCATATCATAAACAGCAAGTTTAATGGATATTTTTGCAACAACCGTTGATGTGAAAGCGCCTGCACCGCTATACCAATGCTGGAATTTTTCAACTTTTGGGACGATAATAACATCAATGTCTTGCGGATACGGCTTGCCTTTCACTATAACTGCCTTATTAAAAGCAGGAGACAAAATAGTGAAAACATTCTTCTTGATCATCTGTCCAAAGGGGAAAGTATAAGTTCCATAAATGGATGATTCGTTTGCTTGTCCGGTAAACGTATAATTTTCCATCTGGTCGGTTATAAGAATTGCTGCATTCAATGGTATTTTTTGTACAATGTCAGGCGGGGTTGCAGTAACATCTACCATAGGGATGTTGTAATGTCCTGCACATCCCACAGTTAAAAATGGTAATAAAAATATAATAAGTACTCCCACTCTTTTCATCCCCGCCTCCTGAAAATCATTTATCTCCCCATCTCTTAAAAATCTCATGCTCGATTTCCATTGAATCCAGAATCTTCCCTGCCATAAAATCAACCATGTCATCTATCTTTTTGGGCTTGTGGTAAAACGCTGAAACAGGAGGCGCAATCTTAACCCCAATCATTGCAAGCTTGAGCATATTTTCAAGGTGTATAGCGCTGAAAGGCATCTCTCTTGGGGAGAGTAGTAATGGCCTGCCTTCTTTTATCGTTACGTCAGCAGCACGCTCTACAAGGTTGTTTGCATAACCATTGGCAATCCCGGAAAGCGTTTTCATCGAACATGGCACAACAAGCATTCCATCGGTCTTGAATGAACCACTGGCAATAGGTGCATACATATCTGTATCCTCATGAAAGAAAAGCCTGTCTGTTTTAAAATGTTTTCTAATCTTATCTTCTGTCAACTTTGACCCTTTGCCCCTTTGTCTCCTCGGCGACTCGCCTGAGGCGAGACCCCTTGACCCTTTTTTACTTGTCCAGTCTATCCCTGCCTCGTCCTTTATAATAGAAAATGATTGCGATGATATAATCAGATGAACCTGAGAGGTCTTGAGCAATTCCCTTAGAATTCGTATCCCTATAATCGGCCCGCTTGCACCGCTGATTGCAAAAACAAATCTTTTCATTTCAATCTTTCCAAAACCTTTTGAACATCTTCCCATACAAGCCTTTTATCCTTTGGGTTCCTCAGAAGATATGCAGGATGAAATGTCGGCATAAGCGGTATGCCGCAATATTCGTAGAACCTTCCCCTGAGTTTGCTTATCGGAATTTTTGACGCAATCAGTGTCTGGGCAGAGATGCGGCCCAGCGCAATTATAATCTTTGGAGATATTATCTCTGCCTGCCTTTTAATGAAAGAAGCGCACGAATTAATTTCATCATCTTCAGGAGCCCTGTTCAAGGGAGGCCTGCATTTCACGATATTGCCTATATAGACAGCCTCTCTCTTAAAACCCATTTTTTCTATGAGCTTTGTCAATAACTGGCCTGCATCTCCGACAAATGGCCTTCCCTGCAAGTCCTCTTCCTTGCCGGGGCCCTCGCCTATGAACATTATTTCTGCATCAATATTCCCTTCACCAAAGACAAGATTTGTCCTTCCCTTTGAAAGCTTGCACCTTGTGCAGTCGCCAATCTCTTCTCTCAATGCCTTCAGTGCAACAGCCTTTTCAGCCGTGGACAGGCGTGCAACAGGTGAAGCCTCAGATGTTGGGTGATAGGTGTCAGCTTTAATATCTTCACTAACCACTGCCGGCCCTCTGAGATCCGGCTTCCGCGCTTCCGCACTTTTGTATTTCTGCTCTATCTTTACCGGCAGCCTTTCAATTCCCAACGCCTCATAGAACCTTAGGATGTCTTTTATATCTTCTGCAATATTGCTCATTTGCTTTTGGCTGACAGCTTCTTTACCTCTCTCCCCATTTAAGCTTTGTCCTCAGCACCTGAAAAAAATCCCTTTCAAACGGGATGAGGAGTTTTGTCCTGAAAGGTGACCTTTTAATTTCCACAACATCATTCTTCCTCAAAGAAAATCCCACCTGGCCGTCAAGCGTTAGAAAAACATCCTCGCTCTGGGATTTAAGCACTATCTTAATCAATACATCATCAGGAAGAACAATAGGCCTGTTAGTAAGGGTATGAGGGCATATAGGCGTTACAACAATACTGTCAAGTGTTGGATACAGAACAGGCCCTCCTGCTGACAATGAGTATGCTGTCGAGCCGGTTGGTGTTGACACTATAAGCCCGTCTGACTTAAAGGTCGTTACATATGTCTTATTAATGTAAGTCTCAAGGTCTATAATCCTTGCAAGCGCACCTTTATTGATTACAACGTCATTAAGCACAGTATATTCCGCTATCCTTTCTCCATGCCTATGGATATAAGCTGTGAGCATTATTCGTTCTTCAGATGAACACTCTCCTGAAAGGACTTTTTCCATCGCATCATGGAGTTCTTCTATCTGCACCTCTGTTATAAATCCGAGCCCTCCAAGATTGACTCCAAGGATAGGGATGCCTTTTTCACAGACAAGCCTGGCAACATTGAGCATTGTGCCGTCGCCGCCCAAAACAATTATCACTTCAGCAATCTTTGGAATCTCTGAACGCGAATAGCCTTTCGCATTGAGCATTGGGGCTGTTTCAATGTCCAAAAATGTTTCAAGCCCTTTTTTGCCTAACCAGGGAAGGAGATCTTTCAATATCTCCAGCGGCTCAGGCCTTCCTGACTTACATATAATTCCAATCTTTTTCATCTATACCCTCAATTGTTATATCCCTTGTTACTTCATCTATAATAGCAAATTTTACCTTTATAAAATCGTCAGGCACCTTCCCAAGCCGTTCAGCCCATTCGATAACAGTAATGCCTTCGCTGTAAATATAATCCCAGATACCTGCCCCATCAATATTAGCCTCCTTTTCAATCCTGTAAAGGTCTATGTGATACAAAGGGATTTCATTGTCATATTCAACAATTATTGTAAAACTTGCGCTCGTGACATTACTCTCAGGAATTCCAAGTGCCTGCGCGATTCCCTTAACAAATGTTGTCTTGCCTGCGCCCAACTCACCGTAAAGGCATACAACTCCCTGTGATTTAAGCAATTTCCCAAGGCTAAAACCTATGATCTGTGTTTCTTCCGCGCTTCTGCTTAAGAATTTCATTAGCTTACAGGATACCAATAAACCCGCACTGTCTTCCAGTAGAACCTTTTGCATACCTGTAAGAATAGAACCTGTCCGGATTGCAATAAGTGCATTCCCGGGACATCCATATATTTTTTTCAGGTATTCCGGCTGACATTGCCTGACATTTGTTTGCAGTTGCAAGGTCAAGACAGTATGCGTCACTTTTATGAGCATGGTACTCGCCAGCCCCTGTGACTTTTGTGACAGATTCAAGCACATCATACCCGACATGATAACAGCACAACCTTATGCTCGGCCCAATCGCTATCATAATATCTTCAGGTAAAGAGATAAATTTATCACACATGGCATTTATGGTTTTTTTAAGTATCTCTGCTGCCGTGCCCCTCCAGCCTGCATGGACTGCGCCAATTACGGATTTCTTCATATCGCATAAAAGAACAGGCACGCAATCAGCAGTCTGGACGCCTATCAAGATGCCTCTATCTTTCGTTATAACTGCATCTGCTATCTTTGGGCTGAAATCAGAATCCAGCAGAAGCACCTTGTCTGTATGTTTTTGTACCGGCAGATAAATCTTTTCTTTGCTGACCGAGGCGATATTTGAAATCCTGCCAATATCAGCGCCAGGAGATTTTCCGGTAAAAAAAGCAGTTACATGAGAGCCGAATATTTCAGGATATATCAATGTTTCCATATTGTTTAGAAAAAATCATGGAGAGGGATATGATATTCGAGCGGTTTTATTTTGCCGATAGTCATAAAACCATCCCTCTTAAATTCCCCCCTTAGTAAGGGGGGAACTAAAAGGGGGGTGAGGCAAAATACCTCGGAGGGCTTTAGCCCGAGAATGAGCGAGAATGTTATATCCCTCTCCAATAAGTCATAACAATCTTGATTTCAGTGAAATAAATGCCTCTGATATCATATTTATCATATCTGATGCAATTAATGAGTGCTCGCCTTTTTTACCCGCAGTTATATCCCCGGAAAGCCCATGCATATAAACCCCGAGTATTGACGCCTCTAACGGATTTAATCCCTGGCCAAGAAATGCTGCAATCATTCCCGTAAGGACATCTCCCGTTCCGGCGCTTGCCATGCCTGGATTCCCGGTCGGGTTAATAAATGCGTTGCCTTCAGGTTCAGCAAGAACCGTCGGCGCTCCCTTAAGCACAAGATACGTTCCTGTCTCTTTTGCGAATTTCATTGCCGTATTAATCCTGTCTTCTTCTATTTGATATCTGAGTTTTTCCCTTGACCCCTCGACCCCTCGAACCCTTTGACCCTTTACCCCTTGCAGTAGCCTCGCCATCTCTCCTATGTGCGGCGTAAGTATTACCGGAGCCTTTGCTCTTCTGAGGACATGCTTATGGCCTTCAAGCGCATTTATCGCATCTGCATCCATCACCATAGGCGCTGAAGAATTCAATACAAGCACGGTTATAAGTTTTTGGGTGTCATCGGTTAGCGAGATTCCAGGCCCTATTGCAAGCACATCAGCCTTATCTGCAATAAAAGCCAGTATTTTATCAGAAGCCTTTGATGACAAAGTCCCATCCCCTCTGTCGGGCAGAGGCAACGTCATCTCCTCTGTAACACTTGATTGAAAGACATCCATCAATGTTTCAGGAACCCCTATTGTTACAAGCCCTGCCCCTGCCCTCAGGCATGCCTTTGCACACATGAATGCAGCACCTGTCTTTCCTCTGGAACCGGCAATAACAAGCACATGGCCATAGTCTCCCTTATGTGAATATCGCCGCCTCCCCGGAATTAAAAGGGACACATCCCTATTTTCGAGAAGCTCAACTCCTATTTTTTCTGACTTGAGAAGTTCATCCGGAAAACCTATATCCTCAACAAAGAGTTTTCCTGTACACTCAGCGCCGGGATAAAGCAGATGCCCCCTCTTGGGAAGGCCGAAAGTAACAGTATAATCAGCCATTACAGCCTCACCCATAATCTGACCTGTATCTGATGCTATGCCTGATGGGATGTCAACAGAAATTACCGGCACCGTCGAATTATTAATGAATGAGATAATATCCGCTATCTTGCCTGTTACAGCTTTGCTCAACCCGGTTCCAAAGATTGCATCCACAACCACAGCGCTATGAAGGTCTTTCCCGCTTATTCCTGTATTGAATACTATAAGCACACCTGATTTTTTTGCTATTTTATATTGTTCAAGACAGTCAGGACTGAGCTTTTTCTCATTCGACAGGAGGATTACCTTGACATTCCATCCCCACTCGTGAAGATTACGCGCTGCAACAATCCCGTCTCCTCCGTTATTGCCCCCTCCTGAAAGTACTATAATTTTTCTCTTCTCGAATAATTCTTTTATTTTTTCTGCAACCTTAAGCCCTGCCCTTTCCATAAGAATAGAGCTGGATAGCCCGTAATTTCTTATGGTCTTCCTGTCAATCTTCCGCATTTCTTCTGAAGTTACTACTTTCATTTCAATCACCTATATAACAATATAATTTAATCTAACACAGGAGGGAATGTTTTTGAGCGGTTTTATTTTGCCGATATTCATAAAATTATTAATAATAAAGAGGCAAAATTCCTCGGAGGGCTTCAGTCCGAGAATGAGTGAAAAAATGTTACCTCCTGTGTATTGCATTGCATTAATCTATCTGCTTATTTTATAAACTACCGTTGCTTCAGCCCAATCAGCAGGTTCAAGCTGATTAAGCCTTCTTACAAGGTCGCTTATCATTCCGGTTGATTTGGAATCATAGGCCTTAAACATTCCTTCCTGAAATCCGAGCGGTATTATATCCTCCCTGAGCTTTGTTGCTATAATCTTAATCCTTTCCTCAGCAACATTTTTGCCGAAACCCGGAAGAAATCTTGCCTGAAGTTTTATTTTGCTTTCAGAGGAAGGGAATTCATATGGCTTGCCGGCTTTTATGTTGTTGTCCTGATTCATGGAATTGGGCACAAGCAATGTCACTGAGCCATCAGCGGCAACCGAGAAAATATAAACATAGCAGTCATTGCTTGCCTGATAAAATATTTTTACTTCATCTCCCTCTTTTAAAAGACTTTTAGAAAGAGAAACTTTCAGGGATATGCCCTCGCCTTTCTCAGGATATATAGGTTTGATAAGCGCCTTGATTTTAACTTTATAAAGATTTCTGTCCTTCTCATCCCAGCCTTCTTTTATAATATTGACCTTCTCTATCTTCCCTCTTACAGACGCATAAACCAGGTCCTCTGCAAGCTGGCTGTTAGATACCAGAGTGTGAGACCTTATGAATACGCCGACTGCCTTTTCAACTGCCTTATTCTGCGCATCAATCTTTGCCCTCTCCTTAACCTCTTTCTGTGTCTCGATATCACCCATAACTGCCTCGCCGTCAGACTCAATCCACAGGGGTTTATCCGCAGCAAGAGAGACAAAGGGAAATGCAAACAGGAGGAATATCAAAGATATTTTTCCCATAAAACTCATCTGGCTTTTCCCCCGAACAACTGCGGCGTTTGTTCATTGTTGTACTGCTTTCTGGCAATGCGCTCCACCTGTGGTTTGAGGTAAGTGAACAGGTCATCCATCTTAATGGAGCCATCCTGCCTTGTGACATCCTCGTTCTTGATACCTTTGAGCATAAAGTACGTGAAAAGCCCATGCCCCTTCTCGTCATAGGTCGAGCTTGTCTGTTCTCCTGATGCAGCGGATAAAACTGTCAGTTTATCGAATGCCTTCATGTCCTGTTCAAGGTTCATAACCAACGGCCTTGCGCCTTTTGCTATTACAGACTTTCCACCTGCTCCTGAAAAACATGAATCAAGTGCAACAATAATCTCTTTTGCCTGAAGTTTGTTAAGTGATTCATAGAGTTTCTTCAAAGGATAGCCCGTCTGTTCTATGAATGATGGGTCTCCGTCATAAGGCACAAGATAGGCATCGCCTGTCTTTGTATTCGGCGCGCCATGGCCTGAGTAGTACACGAACACCGTGCTGTCCTTTTCAACATTATTCGGAAGCCACTTTTCAAAGTATTTTATAAAATCCGTCAAGGACGCGCGGTCGTTCGTGAGTGTAACAACATTCTCATCAGGATAACCCATTACCTTTGTTAGATACTCTGTCACTGTTTTTGCATCAGCTACCGCATAATCAGCCTTTGGCAGTTTCTGACGATAGTTTTCTATACCTATGACAATGGCGTAGGAGTTTTTATTTGGTTTTGCTTTTATTGCAGGCAGTTCGTCAACATCGGATTTGGCAACAATGGAAGGAGGTGTATTTTCAGGAAGCCGGACCGCAATTTTCTGCTTTTCAAACTTCTGGAGCAATGCCAGACCTTCTTTACCACCTGTCCTTTTCATTTTGTCATCTGCTAATCCTTTAAGAACTTGGCTTGCATCATCAGCGTCAGCCCCTCTTTCAATTAAATATTTTACGCTCTTAATATTACCATGATATGCGGCTATTGCCAGAGCAGACCCGAACATCTTATTTGCTCTTACATCAATGTCAGCTCCTGCATCGAGCAAGAGTTTTATTGCCTCTGTGCAACCAGAGCTTGCAGCCATATGCAAAGGTCTCAATCCTCCGCCACTAGCGCCATAATCTGTCCAACCTGTTGCATTATTTATATCAGCCCCTTTATGTATTAAATACTTTACCGCCTCAATACGGCAGTAGTATGCAGCTTGGCTTAAAAGCGGTCCATTCATACTACCGCCTACTATAGCGCCTTCATTAATATCTGCACCTTCATCCAGCAGTTTCTGGAGGGCAGCGATGTCTCCTTCTTTTGCAGCCTGTGTCAATGCGGTCCCGCACCCTATCATCGCCATGCCCACAAGCAGGAGAAAGATTATACTGATTAAAGAAATTGAATCACCCTTCGTTTTCATAATTTCATTTCCTCAGTTCAAACCTTCCCTTTAAGTTCTCAACGTCAGGGCTTACACTCGGGCTTTGCTGGACGTTAAGCTGTTTTGCATCATCTTCCACAAGTGGTTTTATGTAGCTGTAAATCTCAGCAATGTTCTTTTTGCCGTCTTTTAATGCCTTAAGAAAATAATATGTGAATACCCCATGCCCTTTTTCAGAAGATGATGTGCTTATCTGAGAACCCTGCGTTGCTGATAGGACTGCAATGTTGGATGAAAGCGCTGTGCTTGTTGTCATCATAACTAACGGCCTTGCGCCTTGTGCAAGCACACTCCTTCCGCCTGCTCCTGAGAAACAGGAATCAAGAACAACTGTTACTTCTGCAACCTGAAGCTTGCCGAGGTTATCATAAAGTCTTTTTAATGGATAACCTGTAACAGCAAGATAGTTCGGATCTCCATCGTAAGGTACAAGATATGCCTCTCCTGTTGAAGGGTCAGGAGCGCCATGCCCTGAATAGTATACAAATACTTTACTATCAGCCTTTGCCTTGTTTTTCAGCCATGCCTCAAGGGATTTCTCGATTGAGGATTTTGTAGCCTTTTCGTCTGTAATAAGCTCTATGTTCCTTTCTTTAAATCCAAGAGCCTTGATGTAATCTTTAACAAGCTTTGCATCATCAAAAGAATAATCAGACTTAGGCAGGCTCTGATAGCCTTCAATGCCGATAATAACCGCAAGGTCATTTTCACCCATTATCTGCTGAGATGGGTTAAGGGAGGGCTTGTCTATGTCTGATTTAATAATTGGTTTTTTCTCCTCTTTTTGCGTCTTGGCGCCTTCAACAGCAGCCTGAACAATGGTCTTAAGTTCTTCTTTTGAGATGCTTTGAGGCTGAGTCACTATTTCCTGCTTCGGCAGCATCCTCTCAAGCCTTTTAATAGCCGCCTTGTGAGAAGAAACAATATTAGGGTACTCAGTTACAATTTTTAACTCAGCTTCTAACTGAAAAATGGCATAATCTATATCAGCGCCTTTGTCTATTAAAAGTTTTGCAATATCTGTGCGACCAGGATATGCCGCAAGTATCAAGGCTGTCCAGCCACTCTCATTTTTCACATTCACATCAGCGCCTTTGTCTATTAAAAGTTTTGCAATGTCTGTGCGCCCCTCATTTGTCGCATACATCAAGGCTGTCCAGCCATAACGACCTACTTTAACATTCACATCAGTGCCTTTATTGAGAAGCTCCGTGACCGCCTTGATGTCACCCCTTTCCGCTGCATCTGTCAGAGGTGTCGCATGCGTTACATAACTGGTTAGAACGATAAAAAAACTTGGGATTAGAATATATAAAATTACCCTTTTCATCCCCCGCCTCTCATAAAAATCTATCGCCCTTCCTCATCTAATCTTCGCATTTCTAATTCTTCTTCGGAGCTATCAGCTGCGGCGTTTGTTCGTTGTTGTACTGCTTTCTGGCAATGCGCTCCACCTGGGACTTGAGGTAGGAATGCAGTTCACTGATATCCAGAGAACCATCCTGCCTGACAACGTCTTCGTTCTTAATCCCCTTGAGCATGAAGTAAGTGAATAAGCCATGCCCCTTCTCATCATAGGTTGAACTGATCTGGTCGCCTGACGAGGCAGACATGATAGTCATATTCTTTGAAAGCTTTATATCCTGTTCAAGGTTCATAACCAGCGGCCTTGCGCCTTTTGCTATTACAGACTTGCCGCCTGCTCCTGAAAAACATGAATCAAGCGCAACGATAATCTCTTTTGCCTGAAGCCTTCCGAGGGCTTCGTACATCCTCTTCAAAGAATACCCTGTCTGGTCAATAAATGTAGGGTCGCCGTCATAGGGAACGAGATAGGCGCTGCCTGTCCTGGGATCCGGAGCGCCGTGGCCGGAATAATATACAAACACAGTGCTATCCTTCTCTACATTATTCATAAGCCATTTCTCAAAATATTTTTCAAAATCACTTTTTAAAGCCCTATCATTTAATAACGTAATTACATTCTCTTCAGGATATCCAAGCACCTTGGTTAAATAGTCAGTCACTGTCTGAGCGTCATGTGTTGCGAAGTCGGCACTGGGAAGCTTCTGACGGTACCGCTCTATTCCTATCACGATGGCATATGATTTATTGCTATTCAGTTTTGCTTTTGCCGCAGGTATATCGTCCACATCAGATTTTATAATGCGCAGTTCATCCCTGGATGATGCCTCCGCCACTGCCTGTTCCCCCTTTGCCTTCATCTGGGAACGATAAAGTACAGCAAGCTTTTCATAATCGGAATCAACCGCCCTCATAATCTGAGATACGATGTCGTTAGTTGTCCGTTGGAGTACCTCTTTGGCGTCAGCGTCCCCCTGAAAGCTTGCCCCGAACAGGGTAAACATCGTAAGCGGATACGCCTGGATGTCATAAATCCCCGTCGATTGGACATGGTACTGGCCCTGCACCTTCCCATCCGCCGAATATATCGTAACAGCGCCCTTAACCGGCCAGTCCGAGTGGTAATGAAGAGGAATGATCCCAAGTGTCCCCATGCTGAGGAGCCCAAGTCCGATAAGCCGGGACGTGTCGCTCTCATGGGAGGATATGAGTTCAACCTTCATGGCCAGCCCGGAGCTGTCCTTCGTGAAGAGGCTGGAGGCTGGAGGCTGGTTCAGCGCTTTTATCAGAAGGTCGCGGAATCCCGGCCATTCATCACTCCCGCTCCCGCTCTTCTGCTCGCTGACCTGCTCAAGCCTGAGAACAGGCGCCCTCTGGGATTCCTTCAGGTCAACTGTTTGAGGGCCAAGAGCAATAGCGCAGCTGCTAACCATAAAAAACAAGCATAAAGTCAAACTGAGCAAATATTTTTTGATATTCATGATTACTCCTTTTGCCTGAATGTTAATAATATCTTTACTATACCACTTACGCAGGAGGTTTCCCATATACAGCCAGGCCTGAGTTCAAGGGGCTTCTGCTGCCTTTTACGTCTCTGTCTGATTAAGAATTATATTCATCCACACCATATTAAAAGTATCACCGTAATCTTTCAGAAAGATTTCCATGCTGCCTTCGGGGTTTTCATTCTTCTTATACCGCTTGAACATCCTCTCTATATATCCAAGAACCAGCTGCTTATCTCCTGCCTTATACGGATAGACACACCCGCTCATAACAGACTTGCCATCCAGCGTTAACAGCCTTGTTGCAAATATGTCGCCCTTTTTTAAGCCTCTTGTCATGGCCTTCTCTCTTAAAACAAATTCCCCGCCGAGGAGCAGGTCTTTGAGGGTGATCTTTTTATCCCTGGAGACAGACGCAACCTCATAAAGGCTTATTAAAGAACACCTGATTTTATTCAGAAGCGCAAGCTCGTCATCTTTCAATTCTTTATTGCAAGCGGCATATATGTCTAAAAAAATCTCTTTGGCTTCATTTGCCTTATAGTCAAATACAAGCCAGTCCTCAAAATTTATGAACCCGAGAGCAAGCGCTGTGCCTTTAAGAAATTCTTCCGGGTCTTTTTCATCCCAGAAATATTCATACGCCTTATCAATGGCAGCCTCATGACTTGCCCTGACATAATTTATAACTGATTGAACCAGCTTTGCCTTAAGCGTCTCTTCTTTTCCCATGTCCACTTCTCCTTTATGATTTATCTGGCACTATATCACATAATAATACCGGGCATCAAGCAAGCGCTGCTTGATTTCCAATTTCTATACCTGATAAGCTAAAAACATGCTGAAAGATTTTTTCCGGAGCCTCTCGCTGAATAAAAAACTTATACTGATGATGCTGTTCCTCAGCTTTGTCCTGACGTCAATCCTTATGGCCTTATATTCTCAATCCGAAAAAGCAATGTTCAAGGAGTTTGAATCACAGATAGTTGAACTCTCAAAAGCCATACAGGTCGGAGTTGAAGAAATAACGAGCCAGGGTTCTACGGATGAGATGCGGCTTTACCAGTACCTTAAGGGCCTGAATGCAAAAGGGGTAAAGGAAATCTCGATAATCAATAATGCAGATGAAATAATTGCAAGCACAAACCTCACAAAGGTCGGCAATCCTGTAGGCCCGAAGAAAAAAGAACTTATCATAAAGGCCGAGCTTGGCGAGTCTGTTTCGAAGGAAGAAGGCAAGGTATACAATGTCATAGTGCCGGTTATAGCCGGCCAGGAACATCACGGGTATATCCATCTCAGGATTAATACAGATGACTTCACAAAGGTCATGCGCATTAATATGATAAAAAGGATAATAGGCAGCCTCGTGGTTTTTGCACTCGGCATCAGCATAGCCATGTTCCTTTCCTGGAGATATACACGGCCTATCCATGACGTTGTTTCTGCCGCAAAAAGGGTCGCCGCAGGAGATCTGAGCCAGAACCTTACGACTGAGCAGAAAGACGAGATAGGAGAGCTTACGCAGAGTTTTAATTTCATGGTTCAGAAATTGCGTGAACAACGTAAACTTGAGGAAAAATTACGCGAGGCTGAACATCTCTCCGGCATAGGCCAGCTTTCAAGAAGCATGGCGCATGAGATAAGAAATCCGCTGAACTTTATAAGCCTCAGCGTAGACCATATAAAAGAAAAATACGTCCCTGACGGGAATAAAGAAAGCGCAGAAAAATTCGGGGCCCTTATATCAAGCATAAAACAGGAGATCCAGAGGTTGAACAGGCTGGTAGAGGATTTTCTTGATTATGGAAAACCCATGAGGCTTAATCTGCAGGAAGTGGATATCGCCAAGCTCCTTGAGGATATAATTGGAATAATATGGGCAAAGGCCGAGGCAGAAAAAATAAATATAGTAAAGGAATACGGGACACTTCCTGTGCTGAATATAGACCCGGAACTCATAAAGACATGCATATTCAATGTTATATTGAATGCATTCCAGGCAATGCCTGATGGCGGCACATTGACTATAAAGACAGGGGCAAAAGACGGAATTGTTTCGATATACATCAGCGATACAGGCATAGGAGTTGCAGATGATGACCTTTCAAAGGTCTTTGACCCGTTTTTCACCACAAAAAAGAACGGCCTTGGAATCGGGCTTGCACTGACCAGGCGGGTAGTTGAAGAACACAAAGGAAAAGTAGATATTCAGAGTGCTGAAGGAAAAGGAAGCAAAGTAACAATAACCTTACCAGCAATCGAATAGTGAATTAGTAAAAAACAGGTTAAGGTTAAGGAAATCTCAAACTCAACCTTAGACTTGACCTTTCTAATGATTGGAGGATAAGTGCCGGGCATACTAGTTGTTGATGATGAACCGCTGCAGAGAGGCATATTAAAAACTATTCTTGAAGACAGCGGCTATGAGACTTATACAGCGTCTTCAGGTGAAGAGGCAGTAAGGCTTGCAAAAACATTCAATCCAGATGTAATCCTCACCGACCTGAAGCTGGGAGAGATGGACGGGGTAGAGCTTCTCGGCGAAGTGCAGAGGGAACATCTTGCCCCTGCCGTTATTATCATGACTGCTTACGGAACTGTATCATCAGCAGTTGAGGCCATGAAAAAAGGCGCACTTGATTATCTCACCAAGCCTCTTGATAAAGACGTACTCCTGATAACTGTCAAAAAGGCATTGGAAAGAACTGAACTGCTGAAAGAAAACCTGCAGCTTCAGAAGGCCTTGTTTGACAAGTTCAAAATAGAAGGCATTATCGGCCATTCCCAAAAAATGACAGAGGCAGTAGTTATCATGAAAAAAGTATCTGCAAGCCCTGCCACCATACTCATACTTGGAGAAAGCGGGACAGGCAAAGAACTTGCTGCAAGGGCCATACACTATAACAGTCCAAGGCGCACAAAACCTTTCACTGCCCTTAACTGTGCTGCGATTCCTGAGAATCTGCTTGAGAGCGAACTGTTCGGATATGAAGTAGGGGCATTTACAGGCGCTACGTCCAGGAAGATAGGGCTGTTTGAAGCAACAACAGGCGGCACATTATTCCTCGATGAGATCGGTGACCTGCCCCAGATGACCCAGTCAAAAATATTACGGGTGCTTCAGGAAAAAGAGTTAAGAAGGCTTGGCGGAAGAGACGCCATAAAAGTGGATGTAAGAATTATTGCCGCCACAAATAAAGATATTGAAAAAGAAATTAAAAAGGGAACATTCAGGGAAGACCTCTATTACAGGCTAAATGTTATAAGGATAGAACTTCCGCCGCTCAGAGGCCGTAAAGAAGACATTCCGGAGCTGATTGAATATTTCATCAGTAAATATAATCAGGAATTCGGGAAAAGAATAAAAGAGATAGACAACAGCGCCATGAAAGCGCTCATCGAATATCACTGGCCCGGGAACATAAGGCAGCTTGAATCAGCTATAGAAAAAGCTGTTCTCATGTGCGATTCAAATTCAATAACACTAAAAGATATAAAAGGCGAACTCAGATTGTCCGATCCGTCTAATATCATTGGCATTGATATACCTGACGAGGGAATAAATTTCGATGAATTCGAAAAAGAACTTTTGAAAAAAGCAATGTCTAAGGCCAACAATGTTGCTGCAAAAGCCGCAAGATTGCTCGGCATGAGTTATAAAACCTTCTGGTATAGATGGGAAAAAATAGGCGCTGACACTTCCTCAAAAAAGGAAGACCCTTCCTGAAAAGGACATTGATTTCCTGCAATATCTATCGCTCACGCATGTTTACTGATGGCATGATACTTGTATAGTCTCTTATAACACAATACAAGTGAAGGGAGGTGAGTTTATGAAGAAGATAATAGCGCTTATAGTTGCAGTACTCTTTGTCTTTGCAGTTGGTTCAGTATCTTTTGCAGCAGATAAGGCTGCTCCGGCAGCAGAAAAAAAGGCTGAGCCGGCAAAGGCTGAAAAGAAGGTTGCAGCAAAGATAGTGCAGGTTACAGGTGAAGTCGCAGCAGTTGATGCAGCAGCAAAGACCATTACTGTAAAAGGTAAAAAGGGCGATGTTGTCATAACTGTTGATGACAAGACACTTGCAGATATTAAGGCGGGAGACAAGGTAACAGTAAAATACGCTACAGCAGGCGGCAAAAATACTGCTAAAAAAGTAACAAAAGCAGAAAAGAAAGCAGAAAAAAAGGCTGAGACAAAACCTGCAAAACCAGCAGAGAAGAAATAATATTGTTTCTAAAAAATAGGGCGCCGAATTTTTAGCGCCCTATTTTTTTATTCTGCCCTTAACCTTCTGGATGGTATCCTGAACATGGGACTGATAAAAATCCTGAATTTTTTTCAATATATCAGGATATCTTTCAAACATTTCTTCAAGAATAACCCTGTCAAATTCTATAAGCTCAAGTTTATCAATTGCTATTACCGAAGCAGTTCTCGGCCTCCCGGTAAGAAATGCCACTTCACCAAATACATCGCCAACAGAGAGCGTTGCAAGTTCTATCTCTTTACCAAGAATATGCGTGACAACGCTTGCATTCCCTGATTTAATAAGAAAGATTGAATCTCCTGAATCTCCCTCTTCAATTATCCTCTGCCCGGGCGAGAACAACTGTGATTTTATTCTGATGACCAACTCCCTCGCCTCAGCTTCAGGCAGAGATGACAAAAATTCAGGAATACGGGAAACAGGCTCTTCTCCGTTTAAAAAAACATCCGATGCTGCTGGTTCAGTTTGCTCTTCAAATTCAGCGGGCTCCTGTGTTTCAGACAAAGGCATACCACCTAACGGCTCTTCATCAAAAGATGTATCGGCAAAAAAATCGTCCATTTTTTCCGGTGAAGGCTCTTCTTCGCCCTCAAAAGATGGCGCTTTAAATAAATCATCTATTTTTTCAGAAGCCTCGGTTTCAATATCTCTTTGGGTTTCCGCTTCAAAACCCGGTTCCACAGGAAAATCTAATTCCCTGCCGGCACCGGCTTCAGTTGTGCTCTCAAACGACGGCACTTCGGGAAAACCCTCCAAGTCCGCTGTTGGTTCTTTTTCAACATTTTGCCCTATTTCCATCTCAAAACCAGGTACAGCAGGAAAGCTTAATTCCTCCCCGGCAACAGGCTCGACTGTACCTTCAATAGATGGCACTTCCGGAAAATCCGCTATCCCTGCAGGCGGCTCTACTCCAACATCCTGTAGAGTCGAGTCTACGACCTGTTCAGCTCCAGGTTCAAGACCTGTTTCAAAAGAAGGCTCAAATCCGGATACAACCAGTTGTTCGGGTTTTTCCTCAACTATAGGCTCGAAAGAAGGGGGCGCGGGCGCCGGTTTCATCCTTGAACTCTCAAGTTCCATAAGCAAATCTTTAGATTTATTGATGGCCTCAGCGTTCTCGGGATCAAGCCTCAGAATTATCTTATAGATAGCAAGAGCTTTCTGTAAAAAACCCTCATTCACAAGAAGCCATGCAGACTGGTGATAGGCAGCAATTGCATTGTTCACATCTCCTGCCTTCTGAAAAATGTCCCCGATCTTGAGATGCACCTGAGAATTTTTTGGTTCATCTTTCAGGACAGAGTTAAGGGACTGCATCGCCTTTTCCCAGTCCTGTTTCCTCAGTGCATCAAAATATGTTTCCCAATATTTCTTAGCCATGTTTTATCGTAGTAATTCTAAATAATAGCGAATTTTATGTCAAATTCATATACGCTGAAAGCATTTGTCATACATAATCGTATATAATAGATTAAAAAAATCAGGTCGTAGACTCGTCGCCTCAGGCGACTCGCCGAGGAGAGACTCTACGAGAAGGAGTTTCTAAATCAATGATATCTGTTCAGCTATCCGACAGGGTGAAAAATCTTCCGCCATACCTTTTTGCAGCAATAGACAAGATGAAACAGGATGCCCTTGGAAAAGGGGTTGACCTAATAGACTTAAGCATCGGCGACCCTGATATTCCAACTCCGGAACATATAGTTGACGCAATGAAAAAAGCAGTAGAAAAACCTGCACATCACCGCTATCCCTCATACGAAGGCATGCTTTCATATAGGCAGGCAGTTGCCGGATGGTATAAGAAAAGGTTTAATGTTTCTCTGAATCCCGTAAATGAAGTGCTCTCTTTGATAGGATCTAAAGAGGGCATAGGCCACATACCACTGGCATTCGTTAATCCCGGAGATGTTGTGCTTGTCCCCTCTCCAGGTTACCCGGTATATCCTGTCGGGACCTTGTTTGCAGGAGGCGAGAGTTATATTATGCCTCTGAAAGAGGAAAACGGTTTCCTTCCGGACCTTAAGACAATTCCTGAAGAAAAACTTAAAAAGGCAAAGCTCATGTACATAAACTACCCGAATAACCCTACCTCGGCAACAGCGCCCGCAGGGTTTTATAAAGAAGTAATCGCCCTGGCAAAAAAATATAACATCATAGTATGCCATGATGCAGCTTACTCAGAGGTTTATTACGATAATGAAAAACCAATGAGTTTTCTTGAGATTGAAGGAGCCAAAGAAGTAGGCATAGAAATGCATTCCCTCTCAAAGACTTATAATATGACCGGCTGGAGGATTGGCTTTGCTGTCGGAAACAAGGATGTGCTTGCAGGATTAGGGAAGATAAAGACAAATCTCGATTCGGGTGTTTTCCAGGCCATACAGGAAGCATCTGTCGCTGCAATCAATACAAATGATAAGATACTGGCTGAAATCAGAGATGCGTATCAGGCAAGAAGAGATGCGCTTTATAATGGATTAAAAAAACTTGGTTTCCATTTGATAAAGCCAAAAGCAACATTCTATTTATGGGCAAAGGTCCCATCGGGATTTGATTCTCAGAAGTTTGTTGCACATCTCCTTGAAAAAACAGGGGTGTTGACCACACCGGGAGTCGGCTTCGGAGCGCCAGGAGAAGGATATGTGAGGTTCGCGCTCACAGTGCCTGTGGAAAGAATTAAAGAAGCGGTTGAGAGGATAAAGAAGGTACTGTAGATGGCAGAAGGAAACAATCTTTTCGCTCATTCTCGCTTCGCTCCGAGGTATTTTGCCTTTTTATTTCTCTAAAATTCCCCCTTAGCAAAGGGGGATTAAGGGGGTTGTTTGAATATCGGCAAAAAAAACCGCTCAAAGACAATTTCCTCCTGCCATCTGAAACATAATTATCTATACAGATAATGGCAACCATATACATCGGCATAGGCTCAAATATCGGGAATCGGGAAGAAAACTGCCGGAAAGCAATAAAACTCATCAAAGAAAATGGCATTGCTGTAAAAAAAGAATCCTCCATGCACGAGACAGAGCCTTGGGGAGTAAAAGACCAGCCGAAGTTTATCAATATGGCAATAGAGATAGAAACCAACAAAAAACCTGAAGACCTTCTCGGTATCTTAAAGAACATAGAGAACCAAATGGGCAGGACTGAGTCCGTTAAATGGGGACAGCGCATTATTGACCTTGATATACTTTTATACGATGACCTGATTCTTGAAACGCCTCACCTCGAAATCCCCCATCCTTTTATGCATGAGAGAGAGTTTGTGTTAAGGCCGCTTGTAGAGATTGCGCCTGATAAAAAACATCCGGTTATTGGGAAGACGATAAAAGAGATGCTCAGCGTTTTAAATAACTGATTATGCGTTACACAGCACATAACAAGTTTCTCAGAATATGGTTTCCGACCATCCTCCTGATATTTTCTTTAGTCCTTGCTTCATTCCCTCTCCTGATTGATTCCCCTGCATCAGCCGGAGAGCCGAATCGCCCTCCGCAGTGGGCTGTGCCGATGAAGGTGCAGGGTGTAAGCAATCTGCACAAAATAAACGACAACCTTTACAGAAGCGCACAGCCGACTGAAGAAGGCATGAAAAATCTGGAAAAGATGGGCATAAAAACCATAATAAACCTTCGCGCCTTTCATTCCGACAAGGATAAACTCAAAGGAACCGCTTTGTTGAACAATGCATTAAGCGTAAAGACCTGGCATATCGAAGACGAGGACGTAATCCGGGTTTTAAAAATTATAAGCGAAAAAGAAAACAGCCCCTTTCTCATCCACTGCCAGCACGGCGCTGACAGGACAGGGGCCATGTCAGCAATGTACCGGATTGTTGTGCAGGGGTGGTCCAAGGATGAGGCCATCAGAGAAATGGTTGACGGCAATTACGGGTTTCATTCAGTCTGGTCGAATATAATTGAATACGTAAAGAATGTGGATGTAGAAAAAATCCAACAAGAATTAGCAAAATAAACGGCACTTCAATAATTAAGTCTTCTTTACAAAATCCCCGTATCCCTTCAAAATCTTAAGCCCCAGTTCCTGGCTCTTCTCAGGATGAAACTGCATTGCAAAAACATTATCCTTCCAGACCATTGCAGTAAAATTAACCCCATAGTCTGTTGTTCCGGAAATTATATCCTTGTCCTCAGGAACAACATAAAATGAGTGCACGAAATAGAAATATGATTTATCTTCTATACCGTCAAAAATAGGCGGCCTTTTCTTTATATCCAGAGTATTCCAGCCCATGTGCGGGACCTTCAACTCCATTTTTGGAAACCTAACAACCTTTCCTTTAAATATATTCAAGCCCCTGCATACTCCAAACTCCTCGGATTCCGAAAACAAGACCTGAAGCCCAAGGCATATGCCGAGAAATGGCTTGCCCTTCCCTATCGCCTTAATAATCGCCTCTGTAAGCTTCATATCAGTGAGATTTTTTATGCAGTCCATGAAGGCGCCGACACCTGGCAGCACGACTCCTTCAGCATTATCAATAGATGCTGCGTCATTTACAATCCGTGCATCAACGCCGACTTTGAGAAAGCCTTTTTCAACACTCCTGAGGTTTCCCATTCCATAATCAACAATCGCAATCATATTTTAAGTTACTTTTTAAAGGGGTAATTTGTCAAATAAAGGCTTGACTGAAAAAAGGCAGGGAATTGTGTTTGAGCGGTTTTATTTTGCCGATATTCATAAAACCACCCCTCTTAAATTCCCCCTTTACCAAGGGGGGAACTAAAGGGGGGTGAGGCAAAATACCTCGGAGCGAAGCGAGAATGAGCGAAAACATTTTTCCCTGCCAAACAGAGAAGTAAAATACTATCAAATACTGTAAAACAAAGTTTATAATGTTTACACATGAATACGCTTCATCAAAAAATCATTCAAAGAATAAAAAAAGATGGTTCTATTACATTTAAGTCATTCATGGAAATGGCTTTGTATGAACCTGAACTCGGCTACTACACCTCTCAAAACACAAAAATCGGCAGGGCTGGGGATTTTTATACAAGCTCGCACCTGCACCCTGTCTTCGGCATGATGCTTGGGAAGCAGATAGAGGAGATGTGGGTGATAATGGGAAAACCCTCTGCCTTTCAAATTATTGAGATGGGCGCTGGTGCAGGTTATGTGTGCAAGGATATGATTGATTACTACAAGGGTTTAGGGATTGGGGGTCAGGGGTTAGAAAGGGAAATAATAAAAAATCTTCAATACATAATCATGGAGCTTAACCCAGCCATGAGAAAGCAGCAAAAAAAACTTTTAGCTGATTATTCAGACAAAATAAGATGGGTCGCTTCTCTTAACGAACTTAACAATATAAAAGGCTGTATCCTTTCGAATGAACTCCTTGACGCATTCCCTGTGCATCTCATAGAGATGGAAAATGAGATTAAAGAGGTATTTGTTAGTGCAGACGGCGAAGCATTAAAAGAGATAAAAGAAAAACCAAGCACAAACGGGATAGCAGATTACCTCAAAGAGTTTTCTGTTGAGCTTCCAAAACGCTACAGGACAGAGATAAATCTTGATATAAAGAAATGGCTTAATGAGGCCAACAATGCCTTAATAGAAGGTTTTATCCTGACAATAGACTACGGTTATCCTGCGTGGGACTATTACAGCGAGGACAACGACAGGGGGACCCTGCTTTGCTATCACAAACATCAAACAGCAGAAAACCCATATCAAAATATCGGAGAGCAGGACATAACAGCGCATATCAATTTTTCTTCTGTAAAGAAATGGGGCGAAGAACTGAATATTAAAACACTCGGCTTCTGCCAGCAGGGAACATTTTTAATGTCATTGGGTATTGATGAGGCAATTGCTGAAATCCATAAAAACTCCCCTGATTATTTATTCGAGGTCGCAAGGATAAAAAAATTGATTCTGCCCGGGACTATGGGAGAAACCCATAAAGTGATGATACAGTATAAGGGCAATGGGGAACCAAGGCTCAGAGGTTTTTCAATAAAAAACCAGATGAAAAATTTATAAGATAAACATAAAACAAATGCCCCCTGAACAGGGGGCATTTGTTTCAAACTCTTTAACTATAGTAAATCTACTCAACCAATTTCATCTCACTGCCGCATTTGCATTTGCCGGGCTTATCGGATATTGACCCGCATTTACAATCCGGCCCGCATGCGCATACATACTTGCCCTTGAGGCTGACCTTTTTGACAGGCTTTCCGCATCCGCATTTAGTCTTGTCAGTCGGGTCTATTTTGCACTCACAGCCTCCTCCGCAGGTGCAGAAAAGCGCTGTGTCGCCATCAATCTCAAGAAGATGCATCTGCCTCATTTTTTTATTGCATGTACAGTTTCCTGGTTTTTTGGACATAGAGTTGCAATTGCAGTCCGGGCCGCAATCGCAGACATAATAAACAGGGCTTTTAGCCTTGCCTGCCTGCTTTGCAAAAGAAATGCTCATAGCTCCGAGAACAAAAACTGCTGCCACTAACACTATAAATACTTTTTTCATTGCTTCACCTCCTTTTATGAAAATTTAAATTAAGGCTCTTACCAAAAAGTATAGCAGTTAAAATTGCAATGTCAAATTTTAATTTCAGGTATATATTTCGCAAGCCTTTCCATGCTCTTTTTTACGTCATCTGCATTATGCGCCTCAAGCGTATAGATACAGTCTTTATTTTCAAGCAACTTGAAAAACTTATCAAAATCAAACGTACCTTCGCCGATTGGAAGATGCTGGTCAGAAGTCTTGTTGTTATCGTGCAGGTGAAGTTCGATGATGTATGGATTCAGCGCCTCCATCCAATATTCAAGTTTTACTTTAGAAAAAAGGTTTAAATGACCGGTATCAAAGCAAATTCCAAAGTTTTTAGAGGACATTTTCTGCATCAATAATTTAAGATTTGCAGGTTCATCCTCAAAGATATTTTCGACTGCAATTTTAACACCTGCGTCGTCAGCCCTTTTAAGCAATGGCCCCCATGTCTCAAGGCTGGCATTAAGCCATAATTCAGGCTTCAGGGAGTACTTCCATTTTTCATATCCTGAATGGAACACAACAGCCTTAACCTTCAGGTCCTTAGCTATATCCAGGACATGGGAAAATCTTTCGATTGTTACATCCCTGACCTTTGAATCAATAGCTCCGGGAGATAAGTCCATAAAAGGGGCGTGAATCGTAAGCAGAGGACTGTAATCGAGTTTTTCTTTTAACTGAATGGTGTCCTGCCTGTTTATGAAATCAAGAACCGCTGCACTGAAATAGACCTCCAGGTTAAATCTTTGTTTTCTGATGAATGCAAGATATTCGTTTATCCTGTCGTAGGGAATATGTATGTGGAAATCTGACACTATGCCTTAGCCGCTGCCTCTGTTTTAGTCTCTGTCTTGGTCTCTGCCTTAGTCTCTGTTTTAGTTTCCGGTTTAGTCTCTGCTTTTTTATCTTCTTTTTTCCCGGACTCTATTGCAGTCCTGCTGGTACTTGATGGATAATCCGTCTTATACCATCCTGTGCCTTTAAGGACAAATGAGGTATTTGAAATAAGCTTTTTCAGTTTTCCCCCGCATTTAGGGCATACAGTCAAGGGCTCGTCAGCAAACTTCTGAATCTTTTCGTGTACCTCTTTGCAGCTCAGACATTCGTACTCATATATCGGCATCTCTTAAACCTCCGGACAAACTACTTAACTAATTAATATAACTGAATAGAGAGTTTAACGTCAATGAAAGCCTGCTTTTCTGCTTACAGGCAATAGAATAATTTTTGATTGGATTTAATCACCTTGACTTTATGTAGAAATGATTTTTATTATTCATAATCGGGGCGTAGCGCAGTTTGGTAGCGCACACGGTTCGGGACCGTGGGGTCGAAGGTTCAAATCCTTTCGCCCCGACCAAGAAAATATTTTTAAATCAAATGCTTTTGTGCTCGTACAAATTATGATTTTTGTCAGAATGCTGTAGCGATATAAAATATACTGTTCTGAGTAATAATGAGAAAATTAATTAAACGCATAAAAGCTAAAATCCTACTTGTAGTATTTTTACT
>JACRGY010000031.1 GCA_016212165.1 Nitrospirota bacterium | reverse complement strand
TTAAGATCGGATATAGAGCCCTCACCCTTACCAGAATTGAATGTAAGGGTATGGGGTGTAATGAAAGAAACCTGTTGGATTTTCTTTACCGGTTCATAAGAAGCATGCGACCTCGCAAAATCCTTCTTCAGATGCAAATGGGGAATAGAATGCCCATGATTTTCGGACATGACTTCATGAATTTCACGGCTTGAATGCTCTATGAATGCATGGTGTTCGTTAGGAATTATAGGGCGTTGTTCATAAGAACCGACATGCTGGTGATAGAGAGGCGTCAAGAAAGAGAACACAAGAAAGAGGACAAAGAGGAGGCTTGCTAATTTATATTGCTGAAAGAACTTATTCAACCTCATATGCGAATTTTAACCTATATAGCGTGCTGAAGGAAAGGTGGTAATGGTAATCATGTGCCTTGCCTTATAGCATGAGGGCATTCAATGCCCATCAAGAAGGATTACGTTTTTTAGACATATGCGTTAAGACTTGAACTCATCTATGCCTTTGTAGTTAATCCCCATAGACTCCGCAAGCGCCTTGTTGGTGATTTCGCCTTTATAGGTGTTAAGGGCTGTTTTTATTTCAGTATCCTCCCTTATCGCCTTTTCAATCCCTTTATCCGCAAGAATTTTTATATACGGGAGAGTTGCATTTGTGAGAGCAAGGGTTGATGTCCTTGGATATGCGCCGGGCATATTTGCAACACCGTAATGTATTATTCCATCCACTTCATATACAGGGTTGTCATGTGTTGTCGGCTTGGATGTCTCAATGCACCCTCCCTGATCAACAGACACATCAACTACTACAGCGCCCCTTTTCATTGTCTTAAGCATATCTCTGGTGATGAGTATCGGTGTTCTTCCTCCGGGCACAAGCACAGCCCCGACTAAAATATCAGCATCCTTTATTTCTTCAGCGATATTATGTGAAGTCAATGGCAGGGTCTTTACCCTCCCCATGAACATCTCGTCAAGCCTCTGTAATTTCTCAACGCCTTTATTTATGACAACTGTATCCATTCCGAGGCCAATGCATACATGAGCTGAGTTTGTGCCGACAACCCCTGCGCCGAGTATCACTGCTTTTGCAGGCTTCACACCTGCCGTGCCTGTTACAAGAACACCTTCGCCGTGATAAATCTTCTGGAGATAATACGCTCCCATTAGAGGAGCCATTCTGCCTGCAATCTCACTCATTGGAGCAAGAAGCGGCAACGAGCCGTCTTTTTGAAGAGTTTCATAAGCAATGCCTGTTATTTTTTTCTTAAGAAGCAGCACTGTAAGTTCACGGTTTGGGGCGAGGTGAAGATATGTGAATATCGCCTGCCCTTCTCTCAATAAATCATATTCCTCAGGCAGAGGCTCTTTGACTTTTACAATCAGGTCAGACTTCCTGAAAACAGTTGCCCTGTCAACAATATCAGCATCTGCCTGAAGATATTCGTCATCGGAAAATCCGCTTCCCCCGCCAGCACCGGTCTCAACAAGTATTGCATGCCTATCCTTCTTGAGTTCTTCAACTCCAAAAGGCGTTATTGCAACCCTGTATTCCTCTTTTTTAATTTCTTTTGGTATTCCGATTATCATAGAATCCTCAATATAATTATATTCAAATTATCCATAGGATGCCATGAAATACTTATTTTCTTCTTTTCTAAGAAACATTTTATGGGTATAATCTTAAAGAGGGTATCTATGCCTGAGAAAACAATAGAATCATGCAATGTAAAGCGGCTTGAAATCCTTGATGAAAAGGGCAATGCTGATGAATCCCTTATGCCTCCCCTTTCCGATGAACAGATAAAAAAAATATATGAACTTCTTGTCCTTTCGCGGACCTTTGACCAGCGCGCATTAAACCTTCAGAGGGAAGGCAGGCTCGGCACTTACGCATCAATCCTCGGTCAGGAGGCATCACAGATTGGAAGCGCATTTGCGCTTGAGAAATCAGATTGGATATTTCCGTCATTCAGAGAAATGGGCGTCTATATCACAATGGGCTATCCTTTGCATATGCTGTTTCAGTACTGGTCAGGAGATGAAAGAGGAGTGAAATGCCCTGAGGACCTGAATATCTTTCCGGTATGCGTTCCTGTGGGAACACAGGTGCCTCATGCAGTCGGCGCCGCAATGGGA
>JACRGY010000028.1 GCA_016212165.1 Nitrospirota bacterium | reverse complement strand
TTCTGCCTCAGTAGTGAAAAAGCAGCCACTATAATCGAAAGCAGGCCGAACCCCATCATTATGTCGCCTGCGTGATGCGTTCCGGTAGAACCGTCCACAAGCACCTTGCATCTTACCAGGGCATATAGTGCAACATTCAGAAGAAGCCCTGAAAGCACAGCTGAAATTGGCGTCGGCCCTTCGCTGTGCGCGTCAGGAAGCCAGTTATGTACAGGGACAAGCCCTACTTTTGTACCGTAACCCACCATCAGAAATACGAATGCCAGAGACAATACTGTCGGCTCAAGCTTACCGCTTACCTGACTGAGATTGGTCCAGAGCAATGCCTCGCCTCCTGCACCCAGCACTTTTTCTGCAGCAAAGTAAAGGAGCACTGTTCCAAAAAGCGCCAGTGCAATTCCAACGCCGCAGAGTATAAAATACTTCCACGCAGCTTCAATTGCTGAGGGAGTGCGATAAAGGGAAACAAGCAACACCGTAGACAATGTAGCCAGTTCCATTGCTATCCACAGGACACCGACATTGTTTGTAAGAAGGCAAAGGAGCATCGCAAATATAAAAAGCTGGAACATTGAATGATAGAACCGCATCCGTATAGGCCCCACATGGCCGTCCTGCCTTTCCTTTCTCATATATCTCCTGCTGAAAATAGCAGTAGTCATAGATACAAATGAGGTTAAAACAGCCAGATAAATATTGAAGGCATCAACAAAGAAAAATTTTCCTCCTGCAAGCATCGGCCCTTCCGCATAGACCTCTAATGCAAGGCTTATCCCTGCTGTAAACGTGGCAGCAGAACCCAGAATATTTATTTCAGGCGCATATTTCCTGTCGCCGATAAAGGCAAGGACAATTGCTGCAAACAACGGCACGCTCAATAGAATCAAAAGCGACATTCCTAATCCCCTTCCTTCAATCTTGCCATCTGGTCCACGTCAAGGCTGTCAAATGTTTTGTGAATATGGAAAAAGAATATGCCGAATATGAATGCGGCAATGAGTATGTCAAGCGCAACACCAAGCTCTACTACAAGCGGCATACCGTAAGTTGCGCTTGTGGCTGCAAAAAAAAGTCCGTTCTCCATAGCAAGAAACCCTATTATCTGGGTAACAGCATGTTTTCTTGTAATCATCATTAAAAGCCCGAGCATAACAGTGGCAAGGGCAACGGCAAGCGTTGAACGGGTCATAAGAGTTGACAGCTCCCTGACAGGCGCGGTCAGATGGTACGAAAAGATAACAAGGGCTATGCCTATCAGCATTGTCATGGGAACATTTACAATGGTTTCCACCTCTTTGTGTATTTTCAGCCGCTGGATAAGGACATGCAGGATATACGGAAGAAGAATAACTTTTAAAGACAGTGTCAGTATGGAAGATATATAAAGATGATGCGCTCCGGCGACAAATCCGACGATGGCAGTGCTTATGGAGAGAAAAAGCCCCTGCCATGCAAACAGGTGTATAAGCCCGTACATTCTTCTTTGTACCAGCATGCCAAATGCTGTCAGGAGTATCATTGCTGCAAGAAAACTGTTTATCTGCGCTGCAAGGTTCGTGTGCATTTCACTCCAGAATAAAATAAGATAACATCCCAAGGGTTGCCAGTAAAAAGGCAGACCCGAGAAATTCGGTTAAACGGAACAGCCGCATCTTTGCCAGGCCTGTTTCTATCGCCACAAGGCCGGCTCCAGCTGCCCCAAGCTTCAATATCATAAACAGAAACGCTGCTGGTATTGCTGCAAAATCACCTGCTGCTGCAATACCCCACGGCGAAAAAACAGCTACCCCCAGCATCACAAAAAGGAACAGCTTCATCATCCCCGCCCATTCAATGAGGGCCAGATGCCTTCCTGAATATTCCAGTATCATGGCCTCATGTATCATTGTAAGCTCAAGATGCGTTGCCGGATTATCTACAGGTATTCTTCCGGTCTCTGCAAGGGTGATAAGGATAAACGCAAGCAAAGCAAATGCAAGGGACGGCCTCAGAACAGACTGCCCGCTGTAAATTACCTGAACCATCTGTGAAAGGGAAGTAGACTTGCTTGCCAGAGATACAGTGAATATAGCCATAAGCATTGCAGGTTCAGCCAGGGATGCGATTGTCATCTCACGGCTTGACCCCATGCCCCCGAATGCCGTGCCGATATCCATTCCGGCTAAAGCAGTAAAAAATCTTGCGATTGCAAAGAGCGCCACTAATGCAATTACGTCTGCTGTAGCAGCCAGAGGCAGGTCCACAGACAGCATAGGCACGATTCCTCCGGCAAGAACAGCAACTCCAAAGACAAGATACGGAGTAAAACGGAATATCCACGATGCGTTCCCGGCAAGCACCACATCTTTTGAAAAAAGCTTTATGATGTCCCTGTAAGGCTGAAAAAGCCCGGGTGATGTGCGTCCCTGCGACCAGCACTTCAGCATCTTTACCCACCCCGCAAATGCAGGCGCTACTGCAAGGATAATCAGTATCTGCAAAATCTCTATTATGAATGGATACAATATCATCCCTGAAACACCAGAAGTATAATGATAGTCACAAAAGAATATATAAGGTAAATCTGTATCCGTCCCTGCTGGAGTTTGCCGACCTTTCGCGATACCCAAAAACTCACTTCGATCACAGGCTTGTACAACCAGCCCCAGAAAAGATCTCTTATGCGAAGGTGATAATGCAACCTTTTTGGAAAGGCCTTGTGCCCGTACTGGGAAACCATCCTGACCTGTTCTTTTATACTGAAGAAAAAACCAAATATCCTGCGTATCGGCATAGAAAAAGATGTGGCATTATATTGCATCCTCTGGTTTATTTTTTCAAACCCGCAGTCCCATATCGGCACCCTTTGTATGGCTGCAGGGCGCACATGCAGAAAAATATATGCCAGAACCACAACTGCCATTATAAACAGAAAAACTATCGGGCCTGAGTAAGAGGCCCTTTCGTGTGCAATGGGGGTAAGCCACATCCACCCGAGCCCGGTTGCTGAGGTTGCAATCTTGGCTCCTACCAGCTGTTCTGATATCACGTCCATCCACTCAATAAACAGGGTTGGCAAAACTCCAAGGCCAAGGCATGTAAGTGCGGCAAGCATCATCCCTGTACGCATAGGCCAGTTTGCCTCATGGACATTGGGGTTATGATGGCCGCGCCAGTGTCCTAAAAATGTTACACCAAATGCCTTAACAAAACAGGCAGCAGCCAGAGCGCCTGTCAGCGCGAGAAGCGCTGCTCCCATAGGGATCAGCAGGTTCAGCAACGGATTTGGTAAAGACGGCGAAAGCAAAAAAGCCTGAAAAGTTAGCCACTCTGATATAAAACCGTTAAATGGAGGCAAAGCCGAAATGGAAATACACCCGACAAGAAAAAAGGCAGCAGTCCATGGCATCTTGTGGATAAGGCCGCCCATCTCTTCCATATTACGTTCATGCGTTGCATGAAGCACAGCGCCTGCCCCCATAAAGAGAAGCCCTTTGAACATGGCGTGGTTAAGGGTATGATAAAGCCCTGCTGTAAGGGCCAAGGCTGCAAGCAGGGGCATCTGAAAAGATGTGAATATCATTGCAAGCCCGATGCCTATAAGTATTATGCCGATATTCTCTACTGAATGATATGCAAGAAGCCTTTTTAAGTCATGCTGCATTAAGGCATAAAGAACCCCCAGGACAGCAGACACCAGCCCGAATACCAAAACTATAGCTCCCCACCACCATGGAAAGACCTTAATAAGATCAAAAGTTATCCTGACTATCCCGTATATTGCGGTCTTCAGCATTACCCCGCTCATTAAGGCAGAGATATTTGACGGGGCAACAGGATGCGCCTCCGGCAGCCAGACATGCAAAGGAATTACCCCGGCCTTTGCAGCAAAACCGAAAAAGGAAAGCAGGAAAGCAGCAGTTGCCCATCCCAATGGAAATCTTGTCGCACGCATTGCATCAAATGTATATCCGCTGAAACCCTGAAATCCTGTGGTTAACCCTGCCAGAACACCGAATGATAGAAGTATTGCAATAGCGCCGACATGGGCGACTATCATATAAAGAAAGGCCGCCCTTCTGTTTTCAATTTTTTCATCCTCAAACATCACCAGAAAATATGAAGCTGCAGCCATCACTTCCCACGAGATAAGGAAAAACAGGGCGTCGTCCGCAAGAACCACCATAAACATCCCGGCAATGAAGAGGCAATAAAATATAACAAGGCTTGTCACTGGCCTGTGCCCTAAAAATCCTTTTACATACCCAAGAGAATAAATGGATACAAAAAACGAAAGCAGGCCGATTACCGTAAGAAAAAAACCTGACAACGGGTCCAGCCTGAGATGAAACAGAAGGTCAGGAAGGCCTATGGGCAGAATAATCTGATTGGTAATGCCTTTCCCGACAGTCCAGCCTCCGGCCGCAACCATAAGGAGTGAAGCAATTGTTGTCATGGAAAAACTGATAGTAATTAAAAATTTCTGGTACCGGTTAAATAAAAAAGCCGATACCGCGGCAAGAAAAAGCAGCAGGATTGAGGACAAAGCAATGTCTATCGGCAACAAAATCATTTTTCTGTCACCTTGAATATCTCGGCCTCCCTGCGCGCAAAGATTTCGTAGAGCTTCTCCGCAGGAGAAAAGTTTTTCACGGCAGATATTATTTCTTCATCCTTCAACAGCCTTGAGAGCTTGGCAAGTATCCTCAAATAACGCCTCTCGTTTCTTGGAAATATAAAAAAAAGCGTATTAACATCCTCATTGTCCAGGGCGCCAAAAGGTATGGGTTTGTCAAGATAACAAAGCGCAATAGAAGAAAACCTTGCTGCAAATTCCTTGAAGGGCATTGGGTGAGGGAATGCGGTCCCGTGCCCGACAGCAGTGGAACATAACTTTTCCCTTTCCATAATGGCATTAAATAGTTTTCTTATATCCATTTGAGGAATTTCTTCTTTGATAAGAGTAAGGCAGGATAATACAGCATCTTCTTTTGTATTAACAGAGACATTATAGTAAATGCCTCCACGCCTGAGAAATTCTGATACAGATATTGACTCTTCATCTGCCAAAGAAGAGGCCCTTGTCGGAATATGGGATGGGATATCCCTTGTATCCTCTATCCATGATGCAATCTCGCCCCTGTCGAAACGCCACTGTCCGCCAACCCTGAAACAGGGGATAGTCTCATTCTTTATCATCCTGTATATGGTCTTTTGGGATATGCTCAGAAGACCGGCAACATCCTTAACCCGAAGGTTCATATTGTCCTTTTTTGTCCGGTTTTGTACAAAATTGGTTTAAATTTTATAACTTTAGTTTATGGATTGTCAAGAAAAAGGGAGAAAAGTAGGAAAATTTTGCGACTTAAATCCAAGAAACGAACCTGCTCACTTCATTTTCTGCTCGCAGCGGGTGCAGAAGATGCTTTTTACATCTTTTTTCTTATCCTGTATCTGTTTTCTTCTAAAATAGCTAAGTTGCCATAAATATCATCAGGATTAATTTCTGCAAGAAAGCTTTGTAAAACTGAATTTACTGTTCTTGACGGCATATATCTGAGCTTCAGTCTTATTATTCCATTGTGAGTGCCGGGAGGGTAATCCATGATATTCCCAAAATCTCGATCAATGGTTATCAATAAAAGACCGTGTTGTTTTGCATATTCAAAAATCTTATCATCCGATGCGCCTTTGAGATTGACCTCTCGCACATGAATAGCGTAATGGCCGAGCTCTTTTAAAAATTGGGCTGTCCTGGGCGAGATATTTTCATCAAGCAGGAATTTCATCTATGCAGCTTCCAGTTCACCTGCCTCTTCCCTCGCAAGCATTGCAGCATATTCAACACAAGCCCTGATGTCCTCTTCTGTTATATCAGGATAATCGTCGAGAATATCTTTTATTGTTGAACCTCCGGCCAACAGGTCAAGAATCATATATACCGGGATTCTTGTGCCTTTTATACACGGTTTGCCGTGCATTATATTTTTATCCACCGATATTCGTCCTATCATACCGCCGCCTCCTTAATTGATAAGCAATTATATCATATAGCGCTAAATAGGAGAAATGCATTTTTTACTATTTCATCTTCTGCCCGCAAGGAGTGCGGAAAGAAAGATCATTTTTTCAATGACAAATGAATTATGAAGGTTTGACCCTCTTCTCCTTCTCCCTCTTCACGAGCCTTTTGTGCATCCGCCTCGAAGCGATTCTTAGGGACTTACTACCTGTTTCCACTGCCAATACCAAATTCTCGGTTCGTAAGCACAGTCGATCTCCGTGCTTACGTAAGTGTCAATTTCATAGTTGCCCTTCGTCCAAATGTAATGCTGCGGTTGTTTTGGGTACATGCCATATACAATACCGGTGGCAACAATTCCTCCGATAGCAACGCCGTCTACAATCGTAACGGCAAGCGCAATGGGAACCACGATTACAGGTACTTGAAACCATACCGTTCTTATTTCATTCGGTTCGCCCCAAAGTTTTGTTAGTTGAGTGATGGGAGTACAGTAACCAACGATTAAGTTATCGCGGTCGTAGACATCTATTTCCGGATAAATGGTCTTCAAAGACCCTATTGGAAGTTTAAATTCATTGGGATCTGTCGGTATTGGCCCGAGCGCTCGGTTGACAGCACAACCAGATAACAATGAGAAGAATACCATGGTTATTATCATTCGATACATATGCATTTTTCTCCCAGTTGTAATCCTAACCAGTTATTATCTAGTTACGGAACTATAGCAGAAAGTTTTTGAGTCGATCAATCACCCAAGAGGAATTATTGACATATCTGCTGGCTATAATTATCCTTTTAAAATGATGCCTTTTCAGTCTTAATTCTGTCAGTGCATGTCTCATCACCCAATGAGACTTTGTTCATACCATTTAAGCTGAAAGTGTGGTCACTTCGACAATATGATGCTTTTGACGGGCATCGTTGACGATATCTTCTAATTTCGATGCAATATTATCTTTAATCCAATCAGCCCCGCACTGTGAACATACCGTCGCCGGAACATCCCTTACCACTACAACCCCAAAGCCTAAATCTACCGTAAAGGTCGTCTTCCCTTCTTTTTTATTGCCCCCACAAAGCGGACATTTGTCTGGCAATGTCTTAGTTGCCATGCTGCCTCCTTGTTTTATAATCTGATTCAAAATGTTCCAAATCCGGCCTGTATGCCGTAATAACAAAACAATAATTGCTCTGTGCATCAAATGCCGCAACTACATGTAACGGTTTTTCTTTAATCCATCCCGCAAATAACGCACTTGGGAAAGGCTTATCATTGGGATAATTTTCTATAATCTCGCCGGACAATAAGACTTCTTTTACCATTGCCCTTGAAATTCCTCTTTCCAGCATTCTTTCAAGTGAGTGCCTCTGCCATTCAATATTACCATTTTCTATAGCAATTTTAAGTGCTTTTTGGTCCATATTACCGCATCTCAAGTTTAAATTTGACTGGACACTATTGTCAAGGAGATTTTACAGGCAAATTTGGAGAGGGAAAGAAGCTTCAATTACTGGCCTGCAAATGAAAACTATTGATAAAAAATGCGTGAATGCATGAATATAAATAATGTCCAAGGTCATCATTAAAAAATCCACTTACGATTATGACATCCTCAGGCCGCGGGTCTTTGAGATAATGGATGCCCTTGGCGGAGAGCGCATCAAAAAAAACAGCCATGTTGTGATAAAGCCTAATCTCCTTGCCCCTGCGCCGCCGGATAAGGCGATAGTCACCCATCCATTGGTTATAAAAGCAGCAGCCGAATATGTGCTTCAAAAAGGGGCGAGGCCCGTGATTTCAGACAGCAGCGCCATGGGCTCTTTTCAAAAAGTGCTCTCAGAGAGCGGAATAAAGGATGCGCTCAAAGGGCTCGATGTTGAATTCAGAGAATTCAAAACCTCACTGAAAGTTAGTGTCGGTGAACCCTTTGGAAAAATAGAGATTGCCGAAGATGCGCTCAAGGCAGATTTTCTGATAAACCTCCCGAAATTTAAAACTCACATGCAGATGCTTCTGACACTCGGAGTAAAAAATCTGTTCGGATGTATTGTTGGAATAAGAAAACCGGAATGGCATTTCAGGACAGGAGTTGACAGGGAGATGTTCGCAAAATTGCTGGTCAATATCTATAAAGCTGTAAGCCCGGACATGACAATTATTGACGCTATACTGGCAATGGAAGGCCAGGGGCCAGGCAGGCGCGGCACACCTAAACACCTCGGGGTGCTTATGGGCAGCAGGAATGGCATAGCGCTCGATATCGCAGCCTGCAAAATGCTGGGAATACAACCGGATAAATTACTGACCAACAAACTGGCTAAAGATATGGGCCTTGCTGATAAAGCTATAGAGATTGAGGGAGATTTTCCGGAGATAAAGCATTTTAAAATGCCTGATATAACGCCTCTTGTTTTTGGCCCGCAAAAGCTTCACAGGCTGATGAGAAAACATCTGGTCCAGAGGCCTGTATGTGATGATGCCGTATGCAGGTTATGCGGAGAATGCTGGAAATACTGCCCTGCAAAGGCAATAACCCGCGGAAGGAAAAAACTTAACTTTGATTACGACAAGTGCATAAGATGTTACTGCTGCATAGAGGTATGCCCCCATGCTGCCCTTTTGGCTAAAGAAACCATAACCGGCAAGGTGCTAAGAAGAGTTATAAAGAGATAACACTCCGCAGCAAGTTATGGGTTATTTTAAAGTTGAATTTACGTTATTTGTTGTCATTCCCGCTCGTCGGGAATCCTTCCGACTTCTTCGGAATCGCAAAAAAAGATTCTGGACAAGCCAGAATGACAGAAATATGGTAACCCTGTAGCAAGCTACAGAGAACTAATTGCCATAACAATTGATATGCCTTATAATAACCCATTGCATTTTTGTGGAGGAGACGGAATGGAAAATCCCATACAGATAACTTATTCTTTTAAATTTTCAGAAGGCGCAAACAAGATATTCAATATCCTTCTTGACAGGCAGACACTTGCTTTCAGTTCAGCAATAAAATCCGACCCTCCGGTCTGGGCAAAACTCAATCACAACAAATGCTCAAACTGCTCTCTGGATGAGCGCTCAAACAAGCATTGCCCTGTTGCGCTTAACCTCGCAGACATTGCAGAAGAATTTAAAGATCTTTTTGCCTATGAGAATGTAAGCGTCACTGTTACAACAGAGGACAGGACCTATTCAAAGGACACTACAATTCAGCAGGGTTTGAGCGCCTTAATAGGCATTATCATGACAACAAGCGGCTGCCCTGTTATGGAACGCCTTAAACCAATGGTAAGGTTTCATCTGCCGTTTGCGTCGCTCACAGAAACAATCTTCAGGATGGTTTCGATGCATCTCCTGGCTCAGTATTTTCTTAATCAGGAAGGCAGGGCTGCTGACTGGAAATTAACAGGGCTCGATAATATTTATGCTGAAGTCGGACAGGTGAACAGGGACTTTACGCAAAGGCTTGCTGATGCAGCCAAGAAAGATGCTAATGTAAATGCCCTTGTCAATCTCGACTGCTTCGCCACTATGGTTCCCCTGGCAGCAGAAGAAACCCTCAATGAGATTAAATCTTATTTCTCAGCCCATCTTAAATAGGGATATTGAATGATAAGGTTGACTACACAGATACTTCTTGGATTAATGCTGTTCTTCGGAACAGCAACCATTGTTCCAAAGGCCATTGCTCATTTAAAGATGAAAAATACAGGGAGGGGCATCCTTTATGTATTCCTCAGTTTACTTTGCGCGCTCTTTTCCGTCATGGCTTTTCATTATGCCTATACGATTTTTAGAGATATTTATTAATAGTAATGAAAAGGAGGACAGGACATAGCATCTTCGCTCATTCTCGTCCCGACAATATCGAGACTTCGAGGTATTTTGCCTCACCCCCCCTTAGGTCCCCCCTTGGTAAGGGGGGAATTTAAGAGGGGTGGTTTTATGAATATCGGCAAAATAAAACCGCTCAAATACTATATCCCGCCCTCCTTGGAATTAATTCATCATTTTGAGCAAAGAATTTTGGAAAAATGAAAATTACATTCCTCGGAACAAACGGCTGGTATGATACGTCTACTGGAAACACCATCTGCATACTTGTGGAAACGGAGAAATATGACATTATCCTTGATGCAGGCAACGGACTCTATAAAGCAGACAGATATATTTCCAATAAAAAACCGGTTTATCTCTTCCTGAGCCACTTCCACCTGGACCATATTATCGGACTGCATATCCTCGGCAAATTTAATTTCAATCAAGGCCTTTATATCTGCGGACAGGCAGGTACAAAAGAGATTCTGAATAAAATAATCGCCCTTCCTTTCTCCATGCCATTAGACAGGCTCGGATATAAAATAGAGCTTTATGACCTGCCTGAGAAAAAACAAAAAATACCTTTCAGCTTTGAGTTTTTACCGCTCCTTCATTCCTCATTAACGCTCGGTTACAGATTTGAACTGGATAATAAAGTAATCGCATACTGCCCTGACACCGGGTACTGTGAGAATGCAGTTACACTTGCAAAAAATGCCGGCCTGTTGATTACAGAATGCGCCTTTAAGCCGGGACAGGCCTCTGATGACTGGCCGCATCTGAATCCTGAAACTGCTGCGAGGATTGCAAAAGAGGCTGCTGCTAAAAAACTGGCGCTGGTCCATTTTGATGCAAGCATCTATCAATCTTTAGAGGAGAGAAAGCAGGCTGAGGAAGTTGCAAAAAAGATATTCGGCAATACAGTTGCCGCGATGGATGAAATGCAGATTGCGGTATGAACTTTATTTCACCTTCTTGTTCATTTGCTCTTTTGCCTCGTACGCCACACGGCGGACATCTGCCAGACATCACTTCCCCGATGGATTTTTAACTGAACACCGGCATGTGCCTCTTTTCTTTTCAAAAGCAATTTTTTCCAATATCAGGGATTGACCATTGTTCTCATAAACATCTTTCCTGATGTCGGATTCAGTGTACTCAAAGCAGTAACAAATTAAATTAGCCATTCATCGTCGGCTTCAATCGGTTTTTAACCACTCCTTCTATTGTTTTGCCGAAATGTTCTTCAACCTAGCGACAATCTCATCTCTTAATTTTGCCAGCGCATCTTTCTTGGCCTTCTCAACAGCATGTTTTTCTTCAATAAACATAGTCGCCCTTGTTTGATTCGCCTCACCCTCTGCCTCAGCCGAAAAATATAAATACTGGTTTCTCACATCCCACATTTTACAATTAGTCATAAATAAAGCGTCAAGTTCAGTCCCTGGAATAAACGTCATCGGCACCAGCAACACATATGTTACTCCCAATATATTGTTGTATCGGTCTGTATCGCTTATCCCATTTATCACTAATACAGCATCAGCACCATACCGCGCGGCGGCCAATCGTATAGATTTCAAATTAACATTACAACCATATCCGCATTCTCGACCTGGATTTTCTACATCACTGGGCGTTACTAGTATTAATTTAGAAACGATATTTTCGTTTGCGAGTTGTTTTTCAATTGAAAGCAAATATTCTTTATCTTCCCCTGTCCATTTCCAGTTCCACCCACTGCCGTTAAAATACAATGCTAATTTAAATGGAAAATTAATTTGTGGTTTTAATTCATATGCCTCTTTAATATCCTGATCGCTAATCGATGGTGCTGTTTCCCGAAGATTGCTCCCTATAGCCCCTCTATCGAATCCTCTTTTTGCTGCACATCCGCACATCCCGGCAACAACAATAGCGATAATTATGACTTTGAAAAATTTACTTTTCATCTTTTCCCTCCAAAAAATGTAGCTATCATTATTTCTATCCTTCTTACGCATTTTCACTTCCCCGTATTTTCCCGCCAGAGCAGAAACGCAAGGCCTGCTGCGATGATAAAGCCTATTGCGCTGAGCCACAACGGAACAATAAAACCGCTTACGATAACTTCCCACCCAAAGATGAGTCTCAGAAGATGCAGAATTGCAACCAATGAGAATACAACAATCGCAATTTTTGTAAAAGGCTTCATTTTTCTCTCCTCACCCTATTTTATACTAACTCCCCCTAACCCCCTCTTAGCCTAAGAGGGGGATGGGGGAGTTACTTAAATAAAAATCTTAATCCCCTTCAAACTCTGTCAGGGCAAATATCTTGTATCCTTTTGATTTTAATTTTTTAGCTCCGCCGACATCGGGGAGGTCAACGATAAACGCCATCTCTATTACAACACCGCCAAGCTTTTCAATCAGGGCCGCTGAAGCAAGTGCAGTGCCTCCTGTTGCAAGAAGGTCGTCAACAAGCAATACCTTTGCGCCTTTTTTAAGAGCATCCTTATGTATCTCGATTGTATCAGTGCCGTATTCAAGTTTATACTCGTGCTTTATGGTCTTTCCCGGAAGTTTTCCTTTTTTCCTTATCGGAATAAATCCCTTGCCCAATGCATAGGCAAGCGCTCCGCCTATGATAAACCCCCTTGATTCAATCCCAACGATAATGTCGAATTTAACATCTCCTTTGATGTACCTCTGTGACATGTTGTCGATAACAAGCCTGAAACCAACAGGGTCTTTAATCAGGGTTGTTATGTCACGGAACATTATTCCTTTCTTCGGATAATCAGGTATAGTCCTTATCTTTGATTTAATCGGCATATTCTCCTCCTTGTGATTTATCAGTTAATTTTTTTAATGGGATTTACAGGTATCACACTCTGTATGTTTTATCTTTGTGATAGTCTTTAAAAGAAGTTTTTTAACATTATCCGCATTCTTCTTCATTATATTTAATATCATCTCCCATGTGACAGGCTCCTCGCCCTCTTTCCAGCAGTCATAGTCTGTTGACATGGCGATTGACTGGTAACAGATGCCAATCTCCCTTGCAAGTATGACCTCCGGCACAGTTGACATATTTATAACATCAGCTCCCCAGCTTCTGAACATATGCGATTCTGCCTTAGTCGAAAACCTCGGGCCTTCAATTGTGATTACAGTTCCTTTTGCATGGTGCCTGAGTTTAAGTTCTTTAGCGGATTTGCTTAACAGAGAGCGCAGGTTTTTGCAGAACGGTTCGGCCATGGGCGTGTGTATTACCTTTTCGTCATGGAATGTAAGGGCCCTGTGTTTTGTATGGTCTATGAACT
>JACRGY010000027.1 GCA_016212165.1 Nitrospirota bacterium | reverse complement strand
CGCTTAAGCTCCCGCTGCCTGACCATGATAATGTCCTTTCCTGCCATTCTGCCTCCTTATAAAAAAGAAGCAGTTTAGCATTATCAATTTAGGACATTTCTATTTTGGCCATTTAGGACATTATCATTTTGGTGTTACAGAGGAAAATAAATTCCCCTTGACAAAGATTATGATTACTGGCATATTTAGTCTAGCCATAATAAATTATATGACATTACGTTAAGTGATATGTAAGCATTCCCCAGGGCCTTGGTTCTGGGATTTTATTTTTAGGAGGAAGAATGGGTAAAAGACTTTATGTAGGGAATATCTCTTTTCAGGCATCAGAAGATGACCTGAAAGAACTTTTCGCAAAGGCAGGAGAGGTTGTATCTACAAAGCTGATAAAGGATGCTGCTACAGGCAGGCCAAGAGGTTTTGGTTTTGTTGAGATGAACACTGATTCAGAAGCTCAGAAGGCTGTAGAGATGCTGAATGGCAGCAGTTTCCTTGAAAGAAGCATTGTTGTAAACGAAGCAAAACCGCAAACCCAGAGAGAGCATGGAGGCCCTTCGAGAGAAAGAGGCGGATTCAGGGAGAGAAGGCCGGGCGGAGGCGGAAGGAGATAGAGATAAGTCTTATCTGATTTTCCCAGCCATCAGGCAGGTCAGGATTTCTTTAAAAGCATAGAACCTTTAGAAAGTCCCAATTCTTTTGAAACAACATCGCATTTGGACTGAAAGAGGAAAAATATTTTCTTTTGCAGGCCAACTAATGTTTCAAAGTTTCCCTGTCCTTTGCTGATAATAAAAGAAGCCCTGTTAAAGGTATCCTTAAAATCCTGCGATGCCCATTCAAGGATTGTTCCAACGGCATCAGAACCATTTTCTATGACCGTGCATATTTCTGTAAGATGCGTTTCCCGGGCATCATGGATTGTCGAATCATTAATAACAGCAGAGCCTTTTACAACTGCTTTTACTTTTTTCCCTAATGAAAGCATGGTTTCGATAAGGATCCTGTCAAAGACTATCTCGCCTGCATTATCAAGCAGATAGAGGATCTCATCATGCTGGTTAATCTCATCCTTAAATGCAGGATAATCATCCACAGTGATAGGCCCTGCAAGCGCCCTTCTGACTGTGCCTTCTATGTCCACAGATGTGAATATGCCGAAGTCAATGACATTGCCGGCAATCGCAAGCCTTGAAGCTGTCCATAAAGGGTCAGCGCTTGCCTCTACGTACTTTTTAAGAGATGGATAAAGATTAAGAGCAATTTGGTTGTATTCAGACTTTATACCTTTGAAGGGGTCTTCTCCGAGGAGATCACGAATATCTCTATGAAGAAAGGTTGTTGTATGAGCGGGAGTTTTTGAGGTATCAACCCTTCCTATAGCGCCGGCTATTCTCTTGAGTATGTATTCTCTTTTTGCTTCATCTTTTGTTCCAAGTCTGACTGCGATAATCGTCTGGTTAAGAAAACATGGATAGCAGTCTAAATGTACCTTCACTTTTTCCTGAGAGCCTTTGCCTTTTTCTCTACTTCAGATACCATTCTCGTTTTATATTCCTTCAGCTTTTTTACAATTCTTGCATCCTTCCTTCCAATAATCTCTGCTGCAAGAAGCGCTGCATTTTTTGCACCCGCCTTTCCAACTGCCATTGCAGCAACAGGAACTCCAGGGGGCATCTGAACAGTAGAGAACAAAGCATCCAATCCCTGAAGAGGAGATGAATTTATCGGTACGCCTATTACCGGCAGTATTGTATGGGCTGCAATAACCCCGGCGAGGTGTGCTGCGGCGCCGGCCCCTGCAATAATCACATCTATGCCTTGTTTTTCAGCTTCACGGGCAAGTTTTGCTGTTCTCTCAGGCGAGCGATGCGCAGAGGCAATTGTCATTTCATATGTAATTCCAAATTCATTTAATATCTTTCCGGTTTCTTCCATAATCGGCATATCAGAATCACTTCCCATAACTATTAAAACTTTTGCTTTCATAAATACCTCCTTTCTCTACTAAAAACTGTTCACTGCCTCTTTATCGCCCTGTCAGCAATATCTTTTCTGTAATGCATCCCGCTGAAATGAATCTTTTCAATTGCTTTATATGCCTTTTCTTTTGCATCTTTTATATCTTTGCCAAGGGCTGTTACACCAAGCACTCTTCCCCCTGCTGTCACAATTTTATTTTTATTGAACGCCGTCCCTGCATGGAACACAACAACATCTTCCATTTTTCCGGCATCGTCCAGCCCTTTTATTACCTTCCCTTTTTCGTATGCGCCGGGGTAGCCCTTTGATGCTGCAACAACACATACAGACACCTCAGATTTCCATTCCAGATTGATAGCGGATAATCTTTCATCTGCTATGGCCAGGGCAATATCTGTAAGGTCTGTCTTAAGCCTTGAGAGGACAGGCTGGGTCTCCGGGTCTCCAAGCCTGCAGTTAAACTCAAGCGTATACGGCATGTTGTCCTTGATCATAAGGCCGGCATAAAGAATCCCCTTATATTTTATGCCTTCTGATTGTAATCCATTAACAGTGGGGCGCATAATTTTTTCCATTATTACTGATTCAATCTCAGGTGTTATAACAGGTGCAGGGCTGTATGCGCCCATCCCGCCTGTGTTAGGCCCCTGGTCCCCGTCAAAGACCCTCTTGTGGTCCTGAGAGCTCACCATGGGAAGTATGGTCTTGCCGTCTGTAAAGGCCATGAAAGATGCTTCTTCGCCATCCAGGCATTCCTCAACCACTACCCTGTCCCCGGCCTCGCCAAAGGCCCTGTCTTTCATTATAAGCTTCAATCCGGCAATTGCCTCATCAACAGTCTTTGCCATAATAACACCTTTGCCGGCTGCAAGGCCGTCTGCCTTAATAACTATTGGCGCACCCTTCATCCTCACGTAATCCTCTGCGTGCAGATAGGAAGTGAATACCTTATATTCTGCTGTTGGTATGCCATAGCGTCTCATAAGGTCTTTTGAAAAAACCTTACTCCCTTCAAGCTGCGCAGCCTTACTGTTAGGGCCAAGGATTTTTCTGCCGTTCTTTTCAAATACATCTACTATGCCCTTTGACAATGGCGCCTCAGGCCCTACTATTGTGAGGTCTATGCCTTCATATTTGACAAAATCAGCCACTGCCTCAAAATTATTATCATCAATATTTATGCATTCAGCTATTTCAGAAATGCCTGCATTGCCGGGACAGCAGTATATTTTGTCTACCTTAGAGCTCTGTGATAGTTTCCAGACAATGGTATGCTCTCTTCCGCCACCGCCGATAACCAGGACCTTCATATTTGTTATTTGCCCCCTCCAGAAATCATTGTGCTGAAACTTTTGTAAGATAATCTGCAATTGCATTGTCATATTTTGACGTGAGCCTGAAGACCTTGCGTGCAAGTTCAAGGCGTGTTTTATAACTCAGGTCGCCTTTGCCGGCCTTCATCTCTTTTATGATATTGTCAAAATCATTATTGTCGGTAACCACAGCAACGTCCTTGAAATTCTTTGATGCCGAGCGGAGCATTGTAGGGCCTCCGATATCTATGTTTTCTATGGCCTCGGCCAATGTCACATTGGGTTTTGCTATTGTTTCCTCAAATGGATAAAGATTTACTACTATCATATCAATCAGTTCTATCCCGTACTCTTTTATATCTTCCATATCTTTTGGGTTGTCCCTTCTTGCGAGGAGGCCTCCATGAACTTTCGGATGAAGCGTCTTAAGTCTTCCGCCAAGCATCTCAGGAAATCCTGTGTAATCCGACACGTCTTTCACCTTTACGCCTGCATCACGCATGGCCTTTGCAGTGCCTCCTGTTGAAAGTATCTCTACCCCAAGTGAATGAAGCGACTTTGCAAAGTCAATAACCCCTTTTTTGTTGGATACGCTTATAATCGCCCGCTTGATTTTTGGCATCTAAAAACCCCCTTTGGTATTTTTTATATATCCGCTGTCCATAAGGCTTATGTGTTTGCCCGCTCCTATTATTACATGGTCCAGAACCTTTATGCCCACTACCTCTCCCGTATGCACAAGCCTTTCAGTTACAGAGATGTCTTCACGGCTCGGCGTCGGGTCTCCGCTCGGGTGGTTATGAACAAATATCACAGACGCGGCTGATTCTTTAATAGCATTTCTGAATGCCTCGCGCGGGTGCATGAGAGAGTTTGTAAGCGTTCCTTCAGAAATCCTGCAGTCTCTGAAAATCCTGTTTTTTGCATCGAGCATGGCACAGAACAATACCTCTTTTTTCAGGTCTTTTACCAGCGGGTGGTAGTAGGAATACACATCGTGGCTTGAGGAAAAGGCAGGCCCTTTTTCATCAGTCTCCCTGAAAAGCCTTCTGCCTAATTCAAACGCTGCCTTTATCTGCGCAACCTTTGCCGGGCCGATACCCTTTAGGTGCTCAAATTCTTTTGCCGAAGCGCTGTCTATATCCTTTAATTTTTTAAACGAGGCCAGCATCTCCATTGCGAGGTCAATTGCGCTTCTTCCGCCTCCACCTATTCTCAGTAT
>JACRGY010000026.1 GCA_016212165.1 Nitrospirota bacterium | reverse complement strand
TATAGGAAGGGTCTGTGATTATGGGAGCGTGCATGTTGATGAACTGATGATTACAGAGGATTATTCCCATGTAATCCATATCGTCTCTAACATCAAAGGGAAATTAGCCCAAGGCAAGACATGCTTTGAAGCGATAAAGGCTGCATTCCCCGGAGGAACAATAACAGGTGTCCCAAAGGTAAGGTGCATGGAAATAATCGCCGAACTGGAGCCTGTCTCAAGAGGGCCCTACACAGGCTCGATAGGTTATATCGGGTTTTCAGGGAATATGGATTTGAATATTATAATAAGGACCTTCCTGATAAAAAAAGGTTTTGCGTATGTCCAGGCAGGAGCAGGCATTGTTGCGGACTCTGGCCCTGAGAGGGAATATTATGAAAGCCTTAAAAAAGCAGAGGCGCTGATAAAAACACTTGAGAGGGTTTGATTATTTCATCCCGAACCAGCCGCCTTTTTTCCCTTTACTCTTTATTCTTTCTACTGTTTCAGCTATCTTCATCTCTCTGATTATGCTTAACATTTCTTTCTGTTCTTCTTTTGTTTTTTTCAGCTCATCAGATAATTCTCTGATTGCAGCTTTGAGGCTGACAAGTAATTGGTTTGTTTCTTTAATACTTTCAGCCATTTTATCAAGTTTTGCAGCAGGGAATGCCGGGATTTCTCTGATGCTTGCCCTTATTTTGTCGAGTTCTTCAACCGGGAATACCGGGACTTCTCTGGTTTGGGGTTCTCTCCACTCTTCTTTTGTTTCTTTTTTAACCTCCGGCATTTCTATTGTTGTGAATACTTGAGCAGGCTCCGGAGCAAAAGAGAATTCCTGCTCAGGTTCAGGCTCTTTTGGAAGAGCAAAGGGTTTTTCAGCTTCAATCGTGTCTTCTTCAATTATCTGCTCCTGCACGGCCGGAGGCGGGGGGACGGGTTGAGGAAGCTCCTCAGCAAAAAAGAAATCTTCTTCAGATACAGACCCTTGGGGGATTTCAGAAGGTTTTGCTTCAGGGATTTTTTCTTCTTTGTCTGTTTCTTCTTCGAATGATATGCTTTGTTCCCCGGCTGCTTCTGCTGTAAATATTTTTTCTTCAACCGGCGCCGGGGGTATAACTTCTTCAATAATCTGTGCAGGTTTCTCAGGCTGAGCAGCCGGCTGGATCTCAAGCTTATGTTTGCGGGCCATGTCTTTGATAAGAAGTTTTGTAGCGACCTGAAACGCCTCCTGAACACCCTTGCCATTAACTGCCTCAGCCTCAAGATATACGTGCTCGCCGTCATTCAGGTCTTTATTTAATTCATCAATTGAAAGCACGTCAGAAAGGTCTCTTTTGTTGTATTGCAGGACAAGCGATATATCTTCAATGTTTATATTATTTGAAAGGAGATTATCTTTCATGTTGGCAAAGCTTTCCAGATTTGCTTCCCTCATTGCTCTCTGAGAATCAGCGACAAATACTATGGCATCAGCGCCTTTAAGCACAACTTTTCTTGTTGCATTGTATTTGACCTGACCGGGCACAGTATAAAGCTGAAATCTGATGGAAAAGTCTTTTACCTTGCCGAGTTCTATGGGAAGAAAGTCAAAGAACAGCGTTCTGTCAGTTTCTGTGGCCAGCGAAAGCAGCTTCCCTGTTTTTTTGGGGTCCAGGGCTGAATGTAATTGCTGGAGATTGGTTGTTTTTCCGCTCAGGCCCGGGCCGTAGTAAACAATCTTAAGGGTAATCTCTTTTGAGGCATAATTAAAAAGTGCCATAGTTTTAAGTTCAGGACACAGGGTTCCAGATTTTGATTTTTGCTGTTGTAACTTTGTTATTGGTTATTATCACGCTATAACATATACTCCGTTTCTGGTGGTATTTTTAACTCTGTACATGGCTTCATCTGCCAGGCGAAGAAGCTCCTCTTTGGTCTTTGCGTTCTCAGGATAACATGCAACTCCAAAGCTTGCAGTTACCTTAAGTCCATAGCCCTCTTTTTTGAGAAATACATTCTGCTCGACTGCTGCCCTTATTCTCTCCGCTATCAGAGCAGCTGCCTTGGGCGTTGTCTGCGGCAGTACAACCACAAATTCATCGCCTCCGTATCTGGCAACAATGTCTATAGTACGCAGGCTCCTGATGATCAACTGGCCCATCTCGACAAGCGTCTTGCTGCCTACCAGATGTCCGTGGTGGTCATTTATATTTTTAAAATGGTCAATGTCAATAAAGATGAGGGATATTGATGTGCGGTATCTGTTTGAGCGCTGGATCTCCATCTCGATGGTCCTGTTCAGATACCTTGTATTGAACAGTTTTGTAAGGTCATCCGTGACAGCGAGTTCTGCCATTTTCTGGTAGAGAGAGGTCCGTTCGATTGCAAGCGCTGCCTGGTCTATAAGCCTCATGAGCAGCGTGAGGTCTTCGTTTGTGAACTGTCCTCCGGTGACCTTATTTACGACCTCAAGAACTCCGATGACGCGGCCTTTGCTTTTTATCGGCACACACATCAACGACTTTGTCCTGAAATGTGTCTGTCTGTCCACCTTGGAACTGAATCTTTCATCCCGTGATACATCAGGCACGATTACGGGAACTCCCTCCTGTGCAACCCAGCCTGCAATGCCTTCCCCGAGTTTCAGCCTGTATTTCTCTATCCTGGGTTTTTTCTTGCCATCGGTCTTCTCAAAGACCAATTCGCCTGTCTCCTCGTCAACAAGGAGTACAGACCATGCCTCGGCATTTGTCATCTCTTTTGTTTTTTTCATTATTGCAACAAGTATTTGGTTGAGTTCCATTGAGGATGTCAGTATTTTCGCAACCTCTTCAAAAAACTCTATCTCTTTTTTTGCAATATCAAGTTCCTGCTGAAGTATTTTGTTCTCAATCCGCATGCTTTTTTCTTTCAAAATCCGGTTGATAAAATACAGCAGTTCTTTTTGGGAAGGATTGTAAACAGGGTAGGTAAGAGGATTTTTCAGCCATACAGTAAGCCCTGTGAAGGAATAGTCCGGGGATACTACAAGTTTTGGTATATTTACAGATGTTTTTATGAAGTCTTTGAAGGAGCTGTTTTTGCTTTGCTCTTTTTCAACTATGATAATATTTACCTTTTCATTAAGCCTGGGAAGCGCATTATCAATGGCCCTGAACCTTGAGACCTCGAACCCCTCCTGGGAAAGGGCATCTTCATAATCCTTCCTGAAAATACTTGAACCGATTAAAAGTATCTTAGGCATTCACACCGCAGCATTTCTTATATTTTTTACCGCTTCCGCATGGACACGGGTCATTCCTTCCAACTTTTTTCCCTTTATGGACCGTTTGCTGGCCTTCAGGGCTGCCGGTCATATTATAGTTCAATTTCTGCTTTTTGGGAATCTCTTTTAGGCCTTCCTCTTTTTTTACCTGAATTTTAAAGAGTCTGCTCAATACCTCTATGGAAATTCTGTCTGTCATTTCAGCAAAGACGTCAAAAGCCTCTTTCTTATATTCAGTGAGGGGGTCCCTCTGGCCGTAACCCCTGAGCCCGATGCCTTCTTTGAGATGGTCCATGCCAAGGAGATGGTCTTTCCATTGTGTGTCAACGACCTGAAGCATTATCATCTTTTCTATATATCTCGTCATGTCGCTGCCAATCTCAGCTTCTTTTTTATCATACGCCTCTTTTATTGCAGACATAAGGGATTCTCTTGCTTCCTCCGGAGACTTGGGGGTTATGGAATAAATGATGGAAAATATGCCGTAGGCAGCATCGCGCAGGCCTTTCATATCCCATTCTTCAGGATGTTTTCCTTCAGGGCAATATATGGAAAGAAGCTCGTCAACAGTATCTTCTATCATGGAGAATATCCTGTCTTTTAACTCTTCGCCCTGCAGGATTTCCCTCCTGAATGAATATATCTCCACCCTCTGTTTATTCATAACATCGTCATATTCAAGCAGATGTTTTCTTATGTCAAAGTTGTGGGCCTCGACCTTTTTCTGCGCATTCTCTATGGCCCTTGATACGAGTTTGTTTTCTATCGGCATATCTTCATCCATGCCCAGCCTGTCCATAATCCCTGCTATCCTGTCGGAACCAAAGACCCTCATGAGGTCGTCTTCCAGCGATAAGTAAAACCTTGAAGATCCAGGATCTCCCTGCCTGCCTGAACGCCCCCTCAGCTGATTGTCAATCCTTCTTGCTTCATGCCTTTCTGTACCGAGGATATGCAGGCCTCCGGCATTCACAACCTTCTCCTTGTCTTCAATGCATATTTTCTCTGCCTTTAGAAAAGCCTGTTTGTAATCTTCTTCTGAACAGTCTTTTTTGTCTATCAGGATTTCTCTTGCGAGCCCTTCGATATTGCCTCCGAGGACTATGTCTGTGCCTCTTCCTGCCATGTTTGTTGCTATTGTCACAGCTTTGTTTCTGCCTGCCTGTGCTATTATCTCTGCCTCTTTGTCGTGGTATTTTGCATTAAGGACAGAGTGGGGTATGCCTTTTTTCTTCAGCAGATGGCTTAGCACCTCTGATTTTTCTATTGATATAGTTCCGACAAGTACCGGCTGCCCCTTTTTATTAAGCTCTTCTATCTCCCTGATTACTGCGTTAAATTTGCCTTTTTCCGTTTTATATATCATGTCAGGATTGTCTGCCCTTATCATTGGTTTGTTTGTAGGCATTACAAGGACATCGAGATTGTATATCTTTCCGAATTCCTCGGCCTCTGTGTCAGCAGTTCCTGTCATGCCTGCGAGTTTGTTATACATCCTGAAGTAGTTTTGGAATGTGATAGTGGCAAGGGTCTGGTTTTCACTCTCTATCTTTACGCCTTCTTTTGCCTCTACTGCCTGATGCAGGCCGTCGGACCAGCGCCTGCCCGGCATCAGCCTTCCTGTGAACTCATCAACAATGATTACCTCGCCGTCCTTGAGAATATAATCAACATCCCTCTTGAAAAGGGTATGCGCCTTAAGCCCCTGAAGCACATGATGCACCAGCTCTATGTTGGCCGGGTCATACAGATTGCCTGCGCCGAGCAGTTTTTCAGCCTTTATATTGCCTTCATCTGTCAGGATTACGGTCTTTGCCTTTTCATCAATTGTGTAGTCAGTATCTCTTTGAAGCCTCGGCACTATCTTGTCTATCTTATAGTATTTGTCCGTGGATTCTTCCGAGGGCCCTGAGATTATAAGCGGAGTCCTTGCCTCGTCAATGAGGATGCTGTCTACCTCGTCAACTATTGCATAATTAAGCTCTCTCTGGACATACTGGGCTATATCATATTTCATGTTGTCCCTGAGATAATCAAAACCGAATTCATTGTTTGTGCCGTATGTTATGTCAGAGTTGTAAGAAGCCTGCCTCTGTTCATCTGTGAGCCCGTGAAGGATAACGCCGACGCTGAGGCCGAGAAAATTATAGATAGGGCTCATCCACTGCGCGTCTCTTCTTGCAAGGTAATCATTCACAGTGACTATATGAACGCCCTTGCCTTCAAGCGCATTAAGATACACAGGCAGGGTAGCAACGAGTGTTTTACCTTCACCTGTTTTCATCTCTGCAATTCTGCCTTCATGAAGCGCTAAGCCGCCAAGAAGCTGGACATCAAAATGGCGCATCTTCAATGTCCTCTTTGAGACCTCACGGACAACTGCAAAGGCCTCAGGAAGGACATCGTCGAGTGTTTCGCCGAGTTCAAGCCTTTTTTTGAACTCCGCAGTTTTGTCTTTCAGCTGACTGTCGGCCAGGGCAGCTATCTGCGGTTCGAGTGAGTTTATCCGCTCGACAAGAGGCCACAGGCGCTTTATCTCCCTTTCATTCTTTGTGCCGAATAATTTTTTAAGAATACCGCTGACCATTGTTTATACTAAATTAAACGGCCTAATATTTCAAGAAACCTCCATCGGCCTCTTGAATAAATGAAGCCGCTTTCTTTATTATTAAAGAAAGCGGCGAGGAGGCTGTATGGTATCTAAAGAGAAGGTTGAAGGAGTTCTCGAAAAAGTAAGGGCAGGTCTTAAGTCCGAGGGCGGAGATATAGAGCTGGTGGAAATAAAAGAAAGTGTCGTGTATGTCAAATTAAAGGGCGCATGCGGGACATGCCCGATGTCAACGCTTACGTTAAGGAACTGGGTTGAGGCCAGCATCAAGCGCGAGATACCTGAAGTTACCGCTGTTCAGGCTGTTTAATTTCTGAAATGGCAGACCGTAATATTCATAGCTTACGGCTTTCAATAATATTTGTAACCGCAGTATTGTTAAGTTTTCTGTCCCCGTTTTATTTACCCGCCTCTGAACCTGTTTCTGAACCTGTGGAAGTTAAAGAAATAAGGCAATTGTCATCCAAGGGATATACAAGAGTTGTTATTGAACTCTCAACGCCTCTTGAGTTTTCAAGCAAGCGTATCTCAAATCCAGACAGGCTTTATTTTGATCTTAAAAACAGCAGGATATCAAAAGAGATAAACACGGCACTCCCTGTCGGGGACGGTATATTAAAGACAGTGAGGGCAGGGCAGTTCAGCAAAGATACTGTGAGGGTGGTCCTGGACCTGGAGGAGATAAAAGATTTTAAGGCGTTTATCATTGGCGACCCTGCAAAACTTATCATAGATGTTTATGGCAGGAAGCCTGTAAAAACTCAGGATGCAGCTTCAAATATGACAACAATAGTTCTTGACCCAGGGCACGGAGGGCACGACCCGGGTGCAGTCGGCCTCAAAGGTCTTTGTGAAAAAGATGTTGTTCTGGATATTGCCTTAAAATTAAAAAAGATTATATCAAAAAGGAAAGATATCAGGGTTTTCCTTACAAGAGAAACAGATGTGTTTATCAGGCTCGAAGACAGGACAGCCTTTGCGAACAGCAAACATGCGGACCTCTTTGTATCAATCCACGCAAATGCAAGCCCGAATAGAAAAGCAAGAGGCATAGAAACCTATCTTCTCAACTGGACAGACGACGACGAGGCAATGAGGGTTGCAGCGAGGGAAAACGCAATATCGCTAAGAAAAATGAGGGAGCAGATGAATAAGTATAAGAGCGATGTTGATGTAATGCTCAGCGACCTCAAAAGGGACCTAAAGCGGGACGAGTCAATAAAGCTTGCCAATTATGTCCAGAAATCAATTGTGTCTACACTGGATGAAAAATACAGCAATATCAGTGACCACGGCGTCAAGAATGCATTATTTTATGTTCTTGTCGGAGCACAGATGCCTTCTGTCCTTGTGGAGACGTCCTTCATAAGCAATCCAATAGAGGAAAAGCTGTTCAAGAAAGAGGCTTACAGGGAGTATATTGCAAAGGCAATAGCTAAAGGCGTTGACACTTATGTGGCTTCGATACCTTTAGACCAAAAGATGGCAGGGATAAGGTAATTTTTGGCTCCTGAACTGAAAATTATTCTTTATATTGTTTTTATCATCTTGCTCTTTCTTATTCAGGACCTGTCAGTTTATATCTTTATACTGGCCTTAATTTTAATCCTGCTTATGAGAATACCGTTTGCATCCGTGAAAAGAGGCTGGATTCCCATAAGTATTTTCCTGGCCTTTACTTTTATCAGCAATATGTTTTTCAGCCATGGAAAGATTATCTATAGTATCGGCTCTGTTGCGATTACCGAAGAAGGGCTTCGAATGGCGTCACTAAGGACCTTGAGGATATTATTTATGGTTGCAGGAGCAAAGATACTTACGGCAACAACGCCGCTTGAAACACTGGTTGGCGCACTCGGAAATACCCTGAGGCCGCTTGAAAAAACAGGCATGCCTGTCAATGAATTTTTCTCGATAATGGGGCTGACGCTGAAGTGTTTTCCTAAACTCAAAGACTATCTGGCAGAGAATTACAGGAACCATAAAGACAGGGGGGAAAACGACGGATTTTTAAAAAGGGCAAAGATTATATCCTCGTTCCTTCTGCCGATGTTTATTCAGAGCATGCAGTCGCCTGAGATATTTTTTGAGGAAGAGGCAACTCATCATACAGCAGGAGAAAACAGATGAAAGTAGATTTATTAATCAAAGGCGGCACTGTTTTTGACGGCACAGGCAATGAGCCGGTTGAGGCTGATATAGGAATCAACAAAGATAAAATAGTCTTTGTAAACAAAAAAACAGGGTTCAAGGGTTTAAGGGTTCGAGGGTTCAAGTCAGAAAAGACGATAGATGCGAAGGGATTGGCTGTAACACCGGGATTTATTGACACTCATGCCCATTCTGATTTTACATTGCTTGCTGATCCCCGTGCAGAAGGGAAGATATCGCAGGGCGTGACAACTGAGATAAACGGGAACTGCGGGCTTTCTGCCGCGCCTTTATACAAGGATGCATTTGAGCACAGAGAAAAAGACCTTAAAGAACTTGGCATTAAAGAACGCTGGTCAACATTCGAAGAATATTTCAGAATACTTAAAAGGAAAGGCATTGCCCTTAATTTTGTCACATTAACCGGACACGGCAACATCCGCGCGTCTGTAATCGGTTATAAAGATAAAAAACCTGACGCTAAAGATTTAAAGAAGATGCAGGTCCTTTTAAGAAAGGCGCATGATGCAGGAGCAATAGGGCTTTCAACAGGCCTTATTTATCCGCCGGGAATTTATTCGGATACAGAAGAGTTGATTAAGCTTTGCTCCGCAATCCGCAATCCGCAATCCACATTCATCTATACCTCCCACATGCGAAGTGAAGGGAATAAACTTATCGAGGCGATTAAGGAAATAATCAGCATAGGGAAGGAAGCCAAAATAAAAGTGCATGTCTCGCATATAAAGACAGCCGGAAAGGAGAACTGGCATAAGATAGGCGAAGCAATATCATTGATAGAAAATGCCAGGGGAAAAGGGATTAAGGTTACATGTGACAGATATCCATATACTGCCTCAAGCACTGACCTCGACACAATCCTGCCTTCATGGACTTATGACGGAGGAGCGGAAGAAGAGTTAAGAAGGTTGAAAAGTTCAAATATCCGGGAGAAGATAAGAAAAGAGATATTGCAAAGAATTCATGATGAAGATTACTGGGAAAGTGTCAGCGTGTCATCTGTAATTTCTCAAAAAAATAAATGGATGGAAGGCAAGGCTCTTTCATATATCTCAAAAAAGATGAAGAAAAGCCCTGTGAATACGCTTTTTAAGATTTTAATAGAGGAGAAGTTGAGGGCAGGGGCGATATTTTCATCCATGAATGAAGATAACCTGAAGAGATTTCTCTCCCTGCCATATGCAATGATAGGCTCGGACAGCTCGGCAAGAAGCTTTTCAGGCCCAACCCGCACAGGAAAACCTCATCCAAGAACATTCGGGAGTTTTCCAAGGTTTCTCGGGAAATATGTCAGGGATGAAAAACTGATGAGCATGAACGAGGCTATACATAAAATAACAATGCTTCCTGCAAAGACATTCGGGATAAGGGGCAGGGGAATTATAAAAAAAGGCGCGTTTGCAGACATTGTTATCTTTGATGCGAAGAAAATTATTGATAAGGCAACATTTAACAGGCCATTTTTAAAACCTGTTGGGATTTATTATGTGGTTGTGAATGGCCGGCCTGCGGTATGGGAAGGTAAATTTACAGGGCAGACGGCAGGAAAAATTATCAGGCGGGCATAGCATAATCATAAATAAGCCGATCAAGGACTGTTCCTTTCCGTCTTTCCTGATTATATTTATTTTATTGTTCTAACATGTAACACCAAAATGATAATGTCCTAAATGGCCAAAATAGAAATGTCCTAAATTGATAATGCTAAACTGCTTCTTTTTTATAAGGAGGCAGAATGGCAGGAAAGGACATTATCATGGTCAGGCAGCGGGAGCTTAAGCGG
>JACRGY010000202.1 GCA_016212165.1 Nitrospirota bacterium | reverse complement strand
TTCTCACTTCTCACTTGTTGTAGTTGACGAGGCATATCAGGCATTCTCAAGTAAAAAGAGCTTTTTACCATCACTAAAAAAATACAAAAACCTTGTAATCCTTAAAACATTAAGCAAAATCGGACTGGCGGGTTTAAGGGTAGGTTTTATGACATCTGATTCAGAAATTATAAAAGAGGTGAATAAGGTCAGGCTCCCCTTTAATGTCAATTCCCTTTCACAGGCAGTGGCAGTGGAGGCATTGAAGGACAGAAGGCTGCTGCAGTCATGCATAAAATCTATTGTATCTGAAAGAAAAAGACTTTTTATTGAGATGAAAAAGATAGGAAATGTAAAGCCGTATCCTTCCGATGCAAATTTTATACTATTTAAAGTAGTAAATTCTGATAAAATCTATAAGGGACTTCTTAAAAAAGGCGTGCTTTTAAGAAATATGAAAGGGGTTATAGACGGATGTTTGAGAGTAACAGTTGGGACACCAGAAGAAAATGCGATATTTCTGAAAGCATTAAAAGGGATAATATCTTAAGCTGCCCAGTCTTTACATAAAAGTTCTGCCTGCTGTAAAACAGTCTGTGTTGCCTTTTCCTGCTTGTCAGGGGGATAGCCATATTTCCGAAGAATTCGTTTTACCATTGTCCTGAGTTTTGCCTTTACGCTTTCCTTAACTGTCCAGTCGATGGTGACATTTTTTTTCACGGTCTGAACCAGCTCTTGCGCTATAATTCTGAGTGTTTCATCCCCGAGCACTTTTACTGCGCTGTCATTCGTTTCAAGTGCGTCGTAGAAAGCCAGTTCGTCTTCAGAAAGGTTCAGCTTTTCACCTCGTTTATGAGCCTCCCGCATATCTTTGGCAAGTTCAATAAGTTCTAAAATTACCCTCGCTGCATCTATAGTTCGGTTCTGATATTTTCTGATTGTCTGCTCAAGCATCTCGGCAAAAGACCGTGACTGTACAAGATACTTCCTTGATCTTGCTTTAATCTCATCATTGAGCAGTTTCCTGAGCGCCTCAAGTGCAAGATTTTTCTGAGGCATATGCTTAACTTCTTCGAGAAATTCATCTGACAATATAGAAATATCAGGTTTCTTCAATCCGGCGGATGCAAAGATATCAATGATGCCTTCTGAAGCAACAGCCCTTGAGACGATCTGTTTGATTGCTGAATCAAGCATACCCGGACCTTTGCCGCCATCAGAGGTATTCTTTGCGAGTGATGCACGAACAGCCTGAAAAAATCCAACGTTGTCTCTTACTTCAAGGGCTTTTTCATGAGGCACAGAAAGGGCAAATGCCTTTGAAAGCTCAGTGACTGCCTGCATAAAGCGGTTTCTTCCATCTTCAAGCGAAAGTATATGCTCCATAGCGCCTTTTATAATAGTTATTTTTTCAGAAGGAGTTCCGGTAAAAAATTTTGAATAATCAAAACCATGGAGCATTGCCAAAACTATCTCGTATTTCTCAAGCATTACAGCAACAGCCTCTTCCTGAGGGATGCCGGTCATATTACGGTCTCTCTCTGTGTAGTCAGAGAGCGCTTTCTTCAGTTCATCAGCAATACCGAGATAATCTACAACCAGTCCTCCGGGTTTGTCTTTAAAGACCCTGTTTACACGTGCTATTGCCTGCATAAGTCCATGTCCGCGCATTGGTTTGTCTATATACATGGTATGAAGACAGGGTGCATCAAAACCTGTTAACCACATATCACGGACAATAACAAGTTTGAAAGGATGTTCTGGTTTCTTTCTGAAATTATTCGCGAGGGTCTCTCTTCGCGTCTTGTTTCTGATATGCTGCTGCCATTCAAGTGGGTCAGATGCAGAACCTGTCATCACCACCTTGAGAAATCCTTTATCGTCATTGGCATTATGCCAATCGGGTCTGATTTTTATAAGAGTGTTATATAAATCAACACAGATACGACGGCTCATGCATACTATCATTCCCTTTCCATCCATGGCATCAAGCCTGTTCTCAAAATGCTCTACAATATCTTTTGCCACAAGGCCGATACGCTTTTCAGTCCCAACCATTGCCTCGAGTTGTGCCCATTTACACTTCAGCTTTTCCTTTGTTGTTTCTTCTTCTCCTTCTGTCACCTCTTCAAATTCAGGGTCAATCTTTGGACGTTCTTCTTCTTTCAATTCAAGTTTTGCAAGGCGTGCCTCGTAATAAATACGGACAGTTGCACCATCTTCAACAGCGCGCTGTATATCATAGATGCTGATATAGTTTCCGAAGACAGCAGGGGTGTTTTTATCCGCAAATTCAATTGGAGTGCCGGTAAATCCAATAAATGATGCATTCGGCAGGGCGTCTCTCATGTGGCGTGCAAAACCATCAATAAAGTCATACTGACTGCGATGCGCCTCATCAGCAATAACAATAATGTTTCTTCTGTCGGATAATCTTGGATAATCTTTGCCCTTTTCAGGAAAGAACTTTTGAATCGTGGTAAAAACTACGCCTCCCGACGCTACTTTAAGCAGTTTTTGAAGATGCTCCCTGCTTTCTGCCTGAACAGGTGTTTGCCGGAGTAAATCCCTGCACCTTGAAAAAGTTCCAAACAACTGATCATCAAGGTCATTACGGTCAGTAATAATAACAAGTGTTGGGTTCTGCATTTCCCGATGCTGGATTATCTTCCCTGCATAAAATGCCATGGTCAGGCTCTTCCCGCTTCCCTGCGTATGCCAGACAACACCAACGCGTTTATCGCCCCGCGGTGAAGATGCCTTTGTAGTACATTCAACAGCTTTGTTTACTGCGTGGAACTGATGATATGCAGCCATTTTTTTTGTGATTTCAGAGCCATCAATTTCAAAGACAATAAAATATTTCAGAAGGTCAAGGAATCCTTTCTTTTCAAAAATCCCTTTGATTAATACCTCAAGCTCAGGCAGCCCCTTTGGAGCAACATCTTCCCCCTCAATAGTCCTCCATGGTAAGAACCACTCCCAGTCAGCAGTAAGTGTGCCTGCCCTTGCCTCTATGCCGTCTGAAGCAACGAGGATTTCATTATAGGGGAATAAAGATGTAATCTCATTTTTATAAGTCTTAAACTGATTAAAGGCATCATTTACTGTTGCATTCTCATCAGCAGGATTTTTTAATTCTATTACACCTAATGGCAGGCCGTTTAGAGAAACAACCACATCAGGCCGCCTGTTACTTTGTCCTTCAATGACAGTGAACTGATTTACTACCAGCCAATCGTTGTTATCTGAATTATCGAAGTCTATAATTCTCACACTATCACCGACAATTCGCCCTTCTGTATCTTTATATTCAACATTAACCCCATCAGTAAGCATCTTGTGGAATCGATGATTGTTTGCTGCAAGAAGGGGTGATTCGTGAATAGCTCTTATGAGTTTTCGATAAGCATCTTCAAGGGCTTCTTGAGGAATTGCAGGATTTATATTCACTAGAGCTGATTTAACTCTGTTTTCTAATAGCACATCGCTGTAGCTTGCCCGTTCAGAAAAAAGTTCTCCGGGAGCTATATCCGGTCCACTGAGTAAGGAGTATCCCAACTCCTTAAACCAATCAAGGGTTGCTTGTTCGATGATGGATTCTGTGATGGTGGTCATGATCTTCTCTTTGCATGCTGCCTCGCATGATAAAGCTTTTCAGTGAACCCACCTTCAGTGAGGAATTGTTGTTCAAGCCTCTGAAGTTGGCGCCCCAGAAGATAACTGGCTTGGTTTATCATGCAAATCAGCGTGTTCGCCGCAACCTCAGGCAAAGCTGTCGCAATGCCATAAGGGTCAGACCTGTCCGATTTGTCCGACAAATACTTTTTCCTCACCGCAAGAGCCTCCGGTGAATCCTTAGCCCAGATGCGCAAACTTTTCTGACGGAGAAAAGCCTGGAAGTCAAGCAACAATTCTTCCAGACTTGCCCGGGCAACGCCGGTCAGCTTGAGCTCGGTCTTCTTTGAGGTTGCAGAGGCCATGCTTCCCTCGGCGATGTTCTGTACACCGCTCCGCGCCGCCTGCACCATCTGGTCGTGCGTGCGCGAACGCTTGTCAATAAAGCGGTCACAAAACACCACCGTGGCGTCAT
>JACRGY010000020.1 GCA_016212165.1 Nitrospirota bacterium | reverse complement strand
GCATTGACCTCAAGCATGACAAGATGGCATTGCAGAGGCTTAAGGAGGCTGCGGAAAGGGCGAAGATAGAACTCTCAGCTGCTGCTGAGACTGAGATAAACCTGCCGTTTGTCACAGCAGACGCAACAGGGCCAAAGCATATGCTCATGAAACTCACAAGGGCTCAGCTTGAACAGCTCACAGGAGACCTTATAGAAAATACAACAGGGCCATGCAAAAATGCCCTTAAAGACGCAAATCTGTCTGCTTCAAACATTGATGAAGTCCTTCTCGTTGGCGGGCAGACAAGGACGCCAAAGGTACAGCAGACAGTTCAGGATTTTTTTGGGAAAGAGCCTAACAAGACAGTTAACCCTGATGAAGTTGTTGCTGTCGGCGCTGCAATACAGGGCGCAGTGCTTAAGGGAGAGGTTAAAGAAGTCCTGCTCCTTGATGTAACCCCTCTGTCTCTTGGAATCGAGACACTTGGCGGGATATTCACAAAGATAATAGAGAGGAATTCTACTATCCCGACAAAGAAGAGCCAGGTATTTTCAACAGCTGCCGATAACCAGCCGGCTGTCACAATAAAGATATGTCAGGGCGAGAGGGAGATGGCCTCGGATAACAAGCTGCTTGGAAATTTTGAGCTCATTGGCATTCCGCCTGCGCCGAGAGGGATTCCTCAGATAGAGGTGACCTTTGATATTGATGCAAACGGCATACTGCATGTATCTGCCAAAGACCTTGGAACCGGTAAAGAACAGTCAATCAGGATAACTGCCTCAAGCGGGCTCAATGATGAAGAAGTTAAAAAGATGATGCGCGACGCAGAGTCTCATGCAGAAGATGACAGAAATAAAAAACAGCTTGCAGAGGTAAGGAATGAGGCAGACACACTTGTTTACAGCGTTGAAAAATCCCTGCGTGATTACGGGAGCAAATTAAGCGAACCCGAGAAGAAGGAGATAGAAGAGACGCTCGAAAAGTGCAAGAAGCTAAAAGACTCAAGTACAGATGTTTCAGAGATAAAATCTTCTGTTGAAAACCTTATGAAGGCCTCGCATAAACTTGCAGAGCATATCTATAAGGCAGCAGGCGCACAGCAGGCAGGCGGTGCAGGCGCTGGCTCTGATGCAGGTAAAGCAGGAGGAGCCAAGCCAGGCGAAGAAGAGGTCGTTGAAGCAGAATTTGAGGATGTGGATAAAAAGAAAGAGAGCTAAAAAATAAAAGGTTAAGGTTGAGGCTGAGAATATAGAGCTTTTCTTAACCTTAACCTCAATCTTTACCTGTTATTATGAAAGACTACTACGAAATACTTGGTGTATCAAGGGATGCTTCCGAGTCTGATATGAAAAAAGCATACAGGCAGCTTGCCATGAAGTACCACCCTGACAGAAATCCTGACAACAAAGAGTCAGAGGATAAGTTCAAGGAGATAAACGAGGCCTACTCATGCCTGTCTGATGCACAGAAAAGGGCTCATTATGACAGGTTCGGAACTGCTGAAGGCATGGGCGCCGGTGCAGGATACAGTCCTTTTGGCGCGGGGTTTGGCGATGTATTTGAAGACATCTTCGGGGATTTCTTTGGTACATTCACAGGCCAGCGCAGAGCGAGGCCAACAAAAGGCGACGACCTCAGATATGACCTGGATATAACACTGATGGAAGCGGCATTTGGCGTTGAGAAGGTGCTTGAAGTGCCGAGGTGGGATAACTGTGCTGAGTGCAGGGGAACAGGGGCAGCGCCCGGGAAAGGGCCTGTTACATGCTCTAACTGCAAAGGCACCGGGCAGGTAAGGTTCCAGCAGGGTTTTTTCAGTGTTTCAAAGACATGCGGTAAATGTAACGGTGAAGGCAGGATTATTACAGACCCCTGCAAAAAATGTAAAGGCCATGGCAAGGTCAAGGCATACAGGAATATAAGCGTTAAGATTCCTCCCGGTGTTGATACCGGTTCAAAGCTGAGGATGTCAGGGGAAGGCGAACTTGGTATTTATGGCGGCCCGCCCGGAGACCTTTATATATTTCTTAATATAGCTGAACATCCTTTTTTCAAGAGAGAGGGGATGACTTTATATTGCAAAGTTCCTGTTTCCTTTCCGCAGGCTGCATTAGGCGCAGAAGTTGAGGTCCCCACGCTTGATGGCCTTACAAAGCTCAGGATTCCCCTGGGAACTCCATCAGGTAAATCATTTCATATAAAAGGCAAGGGTATGCCGAGGCTTGGAGGGCATCCGCGCGGCGAGCAGGTTGTAATAGTTAATATAGAAGTTCCAAGGCACCTCACGCAGAGGCAGAAGGAGATACTTGAGGAGTTTGCAAAGATAAACGGGGATGAAGTCTCAAGAGGGTTCAAGGAGAAACTCAAAGACCTGTTTGCGGGGACGAAGACGTAAATGTATGCCCTCTATAGCCGTGTATTTTCAGCTGTAAAAGCCTGACGATGCGCATTATCCTTCCAAAAGAACAAATTAAAGGGCAGAGAATAACAATATCAGGCGAAAAGGCGAGGTACCTGATATCTGTGCTCAGGTGCAATGCCGGAGATGAGCTGCAGGTATTTGACGGTAAAGGGAGTTTCTACAAATCAAGGATCTCAGGGATAGACAACAAAGAAGTAAAAATAGACTTACTCGAGAAGATTCCATTTAATACTGAATCGCCATTGAACCTTATACTTATGCAGGGAATTCTTAAAGGCGATAAGATGGATTTAGTAATCCAGAAGGCTACAGAACTTGGCGTTAAAGAAATAATCCCTGCCATAAACAAGAGGAGCCAGGTACGCGAGACGAGGAAGGCATCAAGGTGGAGAAAAATTGCAGAAGAGGCATCACGCCAGAGCGGAAGGACAGGAATTCCGAAAGTCCACGAGCCTGTGGATTTTAGCTCATGGCTCATAGCTAATAGCTCATTGAAGCTAAAGGGTTTTATATTCTGGGAAGAGGGCGGACTGCCTTTAAAAGAAGCAATACAAAACATTAAGATGCACGATATACGATACACGATACAGGATAAAAAGGATCATGAATCCTGCATCATGAATCCTGCATCGTTTTATCTCTTAGTGGGCCCTGAAGGTGGTTTTACAAAGGAGGAAGTTAAGCTTGCTGAATCAATGGGCCTTATTGCAACATCTTTAGGCAAACGCATTCTCCGTGCAGAGACAGCAGCAATTTCCGCAGTGGCACTTGTTCAGTTTTTGACGGGAGATATGGGCTAGAATTAAAAATGCAAAATGAAAAATGGAATGCAAAATTGAGGTTATTTTAATTTAATCCGCTTTTTCGGAAATAGAAATAACATTCTCAACAGGAATTACAAGCCACCCTGCTTCTGTCTCAATGTAGACGTCTTTCTCGCCGATTTCAATAAGTTTGCCGGTGTATGTTGTTTCTGTTGATATTACCTCAACAATCTTGCCGATAAGGTCTTGCATCGAACCTCCATGCTTCAGTTTTTAGTTTTCTCGCCCCGGCGAGTCGCCTGAGGCGACAGTTTTTGGTTGTCAGCCTAACAACAAATAACAAATAACCGATAACTTTTTTCACGCCTTCTTTTTCTTGTATATTCTCACAGGCGTGCCTGCGAATGAGAACCTTTCTCTCAGGCATCTCTCAATATATCGTATATAAGAGTCCTTTATTCCGGCAGGGTAGTTCGAAAATATAACGAATGCCGGCGGCTCAGTATTTACCTGTGTCACATAAGATATCTTTACCTGCTTACCTCTGTATAAAGGCAGGGCAGTGCCTGAAGTCACATCCTGTATAAACCTGTTCATATCCGCTGTAGATATCCTTTTCCCTCTCTCTTTAATTATCTCATCAATTACAGGAAATATATTTGTTACCCTCTTTTTTTCTATCCCTGATGTCGTGATTACAGGGGCATGAGCGAGGAACCACATCTTTCTTTTAAGTTCCGTGACAAGTTTTTTATAGGCAAGCTCCGGTTCAGAGACAACGTCCCATTTGTTAAGCAGGAATATGGCGCCTTTTGCATATTTCTCAACAATGCCTGCAACCTTCTGGTCCTGCTCTGTTATACCGTCTGAGGCATCAAGGACTATAAGCGCTACATCACATCTTTCTATGCTCCTTATGGCCCTGACAACTGAAAATCTTTCGATCGAAAAACCAAGTTTGCCTTTTTGCCTGATGCCGGCTGTGTCTATAAGAAGGTATTTCTTTTTATAGTATGAACAGACAGAATCAACAGCATCCCGCGTGGTGCCGGACACCGGGCTTACGATCATTCTGTCCTTGCCCAGGATTGAATTTACAAGCGTTGATTTTCCGACATTCGGCCTTCCGACAACAGCAATCTTAGGGTAAGTTATTTTTTCTTTGCTTGCAGGCGGCAGAAGGGATACGACTTTATCCATAAGTTCGCTGAACTCATATCCTGTAGCTGCTGATACAGGCAGAAGCTCATCAACGCCAAGGGCATAGAAATCATAGAGCCTGTCTTCCCTGGTAGGCCCGTCTATTTTGTTCACGGCCCATAATACTTTTTTGCCGGAGGCCCTGAGTGTTTTTGCAAGTTCAACATCAGCGGATGTAAGCCCCTCTTTGCCGTCAAGGAGATGTATTATGACATCTGCCTCGGCTATGGCAAAAAGCGCCTGTTCCCTCATTTGAAGGAATATATCATCTGCTGGTTCGGGATAGAACCCTCCTGTATCAACTGCAATAAAGGCCTTGCCTTCCCATTCTGTTTCCAGGTAGTTTCTGTCCCTTGTGACATTCGGGAGGTCTTCAACAATAGCAGCAGAAGAACCAATCATCCTGTTAAAAAGGGTGGATTTTCCTGTATTTGCCCTTCCGACTATTACAACAAAAGGTTTAGCCATAAAATCTAATTTTACACTAAAAGCAATAAAAATTACGTCTATTATCGGACACCGCAGTTTAATATCAGACACCTGCTGATGTTGACATGGTTTCTTTAAAAATCAAAGCGTTAGTGGAGCAAGTGGACTGTGGGTTTTCAATCAGACTGGGTGAAAAGACGAAATTAAAGTTTGAAGTTTAGAATTTGTCATTAAAAAACAAGGTTTTTTTGGGTATTTTCCGGGTATGGAAATTGCTTTTTAATATGTAAGGATTTGACTGTTAAGTCAAAACAGGCGTAAACAGGAGCGAGAGGTTTAAGCACTAAATGGTTCTAAAGTCTAAGATTATCACAGTCCTGACAGTAGTCCTGCTTTTAACAATCGGCACATCTGCGGCTGTCGTACTCAGAGTTCAGACAAAGATGCTGACAGATTCAAAACTTAAAGATGTAGAGGTTTTAAGCGATCTCATCGAAAGAAGCATTACAGATGCAATGGAAAGCGGAAGAACAGCCAATGTGCAGAAAATACTTGAGAATATCGGAAAGAACCAGGAGATAACAACTCTTAGGATACTTTCAACAAGCGGCGGGATAATGAAGTCAAAATCGCCTGATGAGATAGGCCTGAAGGCAAAAGAATATACACTGGCAAACAGCGATCATCAAAAGCAGCCCATTTTAAACGAAGAAGCTATAACTTATTTCAAGTCTATATCCAATAAGCCTGAATGTTATGGCTGCCATAACAAAGAAGTAAAGACTGCCGGGATAATACAGATTAAATACGATATGTCCAGGAGCAAAAATGACATAATGTCCATAAAACGGTTTCTTGTTTTTTCCAATATACTTTCAGTTCTTGCAGTGGCAATTATTTTAAGTATCATGTTTTCAAAACTCATATTAAAGCCCCTGAAGAATGTACTCTCGGCCATGAAGGAGTTTGAGGCCGGGAATTGGGAGGCCAAGGCTCATGCCACAGGCAATGATGAACTCGGCGTTATCAGCCAGGCTTTTAACAAGATGACAGATGAGGTCAGGGGCCTTCATGAAAAAAGCCTGCGGAAAGAAAAAGAGTTATCAAAGATAAAGCTGGACCTTGATCATAAGAGAAAGCTGGAAGAATTAAATGCCCAGCTTCAGTTCAAGGTAAAAGAGGTTGAGACAGCGAATAAGACTGTTGTTACACTCTCAAAAGAGGTGAAGTCAAAGAATGTAGAACTCGAAAAAATGGTCGAAAGGCTGAGGCGTATAAATGACGTCGGAAAGATGCTGAGTTCGATTATCGAGACAGATGAACTTATAAAGCTGATAATAAAGACGACTGCTGAACTGCTGTCTGCGGGAAGGGGCGCAATCTATTTAAAACGGAATGAAAAACCATCTCTTACGCTGAAGTATCATCACGGCATCGGCGTTGAGGATTTTGGAGATGTAGCTCTGGATTTTAAACCCATTTACAGCGAACTTATGGATAACGGCAGCCCCGTGATAATACATGAGAAAGACTCTGTTAAGAAAACTAGTTATGGCATTGATAATTCCGCAATCGGCGTGCCTTTAAAGATGAAGGGCCAGGTGATAGGCGCAATGCTGCTGGAAGATAAGCTTGACGGCGCATCTTTTACAGATGATGAACTTGAATTACTTACGACACTTGCAAACCAGGCTATGGTTTCGATTGAAAACGCATGGCTGTATGAAAGAGTGAAGAATAATTATTTTGCAACGATCCAGTCGCTCGTAAATGCGCTTGAAGCGAACGACAGATATACAAAGGGCCATTCCGAAAGGGTCAGATACCTGTCTGTTGAACTTGGCAAGTATATAGGGCTTGACTACAGGGAGATTGAGGTGCTTGAGCATGCAGCGATTCTTCATGATATAGGGAAGATCGGGATAGACTCAATGGTGCTTCACAAAGAAGGAAAACTTACTGCAAATGAGTATGGCCTTGTGAAAGCCCATCCCCTGATAGGAGATGAAATACTCGGGCCTATTGACACCCTTGCCGGTGTCAGGACAACGATAATACAGCACCATGAGAGATATGATGGAAGAGGTTATCCTTACGGCATTCCGGGAGATGAGATATCGCTGAAGGCAAGGATACTTGCTGTTATTGATACCTTCGATGCCATGCTGACAGACAGGCCTTACAGGCGCTCTCTGACTTTGTTCAGGGCGAAAGAGGAACTGAAGCACGGAGCCGGTTCGCAGTTTGACCCGTATGTCGTTAATGCCTTTCTGGATATGCTGGAAT
>JACRGY010000199.1 GCA_016212165.1 Nitrospirota bacterium | reverse complement strand
TAGGCGCCGAGGATTGAGGCAACGATAACTATAACAGGCGCAGCAGTAGACTTCATGCTGACTGCGAGGCCTGCTATGACATTTGTGCCGTGGCCGGTCAGGCTGGCCTTTGCAATGTGTTTCACCGGGGGATACTTCGAAGCAGTGAAGTACTCAGTTATTACCACGATCAGCCCGGTCAATGCAAGGCCGATAACTGCCATAAGGAAAACATTCATCTGTGTAAATGACGGATGCGCAATTAATGAAGCCTGCGCTGATGCGTCTTCCAGGAACTTGCCTGTTACAATATAAAATGTTATTGCCGCAAGAATGCCTGCAACAGCAAGTCCCTTATAAAGGGCGCCCATGATATACTGGCTTTTGCCGAGCCTTACTGCAAAGGTCCCGATAATGGAAGCGATGATTGATATTCCGCCGAGGAGCATCGGGAATTCCACCCATGCGCTGTCAGCGCCAAAAACTGTCTTTGCAAGGAGCATTGCTGCAACCAGCGTAACAGTGTATGTTTCATAAAGGTCGGCTGCCATGCCTGCGCAGTCGCCTACGTTGTCACCGACGTTATCAGCTATAACTGCGGGGTTTCTGGGATCATCTTCAGGAATTCCCGCTTCAACTTTTCCAACAAGGTCAGCGCCTACGTCAGCAGCCTTTGTATAGATACCGCCTGCGATACGGGCAAACACGCTCATAAGCGAGCATCCGAAACCGAGTCCCACGAGTGCATGGAATGCCATTTCAGGGGCTGCCTGTTTTGCTATAAAATAAAAACCCGCAAGGCCTATAATTCCGAGGCCAACGACCATAACTCCTGTCACAGAACCGCCCTTGAATGCAAGGCCGAGTGCAGCCTGAAGCCCTTTATGCGCTGCCTGGGTTGTACGAACATTTGCACGCACTGTAACCCACATGCCTACAAAGCCGGCAAGTGCAGAACCCACTGTTCCAATAAGAAAACCAATAGATGTCCAGATACCAAGTCCCATAACAGCAATCAAAATAACCAGAGCAACAGCCACGATTGCAACTGTTTTATATTCGCGTGCAAGGAACGCATATGCGCCCTCTTTGACCGCATTCGAAATCTCCTGCATCTTGGCGCTTCCTGCATCCTGCTTTGATACCCACATTGCGGTTATCACGGCGTATATGATGCCTAATACTCCGCAACCTAAGGCAAAAAGTATAGTATTACTCATTCATCTCCTCCTTTTTACAAAGTTTTATGTCTAAAAACCAATGGTTTCGCAAAAATTATTGCAGCCGCCCCTTACTTCTCTTTTAAGACTTACCCTCACCTCCTTAATCAGTTTTTAGTTTTCAGTTTCCAGTTTTTAGTCCAACTTTCAACTTTTAACTTTTAACTTTTTAACTTGGTATTATCCCCCTGTAATATAATCCTTCAGATAATGCACCTCTGCCTGCAAATTGCTCACCTGTGCCTTGACCATATCGCGGATAGATACTACGCTTACTATCTTGCCTTTTTCTATAACAGGCAGATGCCTGATTCTCTTGTTTATCATGATTGTCATTGCATAATTCACTTCATCATCAGGTTCTGCAATCACTAGGTCCTTTGTCATAACATCTTTTATCGGGATTCTGCAGAAATTTTCTCCTTTGGTTGCCCAGCATCTAAGAACATCTCTTTCAGTAAACAGCCCTGCCAGCTTGCCGTCTTCCATCACAAGTATGGCGCCAATGTTCCGGTCTACCATTTTATTGATTGCAATATCCACTGTTGCATTACTGTCAACTGCGATAAACTCAAGCCCTTTGTCTCTTATCAAATCTCTTATCTTCATTGGAACACCGTTATTCCCTTCCAGCCTGTTTTGCAAAAATCATTGCTGTTGCCCTGTAAGCCATATGAGCCATTTTGGAAAATGGGGCATATGCAAAAAGGAAAAAGACCAGACAGAGATGCACTACATAGGTTGGGTAAGCAACCACTGTGTTGGCCATTCTCAGAAACTGGGCCAGCAGCCCTGAAACGCCTACTCCGGCCACAAGCAGGATAAAGAGCCAGTCGTAATAGCCCCCTAACCCGGCCTTTTCCTGGTTCTTGAACCTGTTAGATATCACAAGCAAAATACCGAGGACCAGCGCAGCCGCACTTATATTTCCAAGTATTTTGTATATAACCGTTAAACCATCGAGGAGCGAACTGTCAATGCCCAAATGGGTACCGAAATGTTCAAAATACTCGGGGATGACTTTTGCAAAGGCCAATATTGTAGTTATGAAGAGGCCGATAAAGCTGTAAAACACCAGCATATGCGCTGTGGCCCTGCCCTTTGTTACTTCACACTTTCTGAAGCGGTTATGGCCGAGTATCTCCAGAATTGTATCGGAGATAGCCTTACCGAAGGACCCCTTTGCATTTGGGGCGGCAGCGCTCATGGCCTTCCAGTATTTTGTAATCCCAAGTAACAGACTAAATGCCGCAAAGAGGGCAATGGCTGTAAAAACCGTGTCAACATAATAAAGGGAAAAAAGAAATTTCCCATATACAATCTTTCCGTCCTCAGTAGGTATGCTGACGTCTCCGAAAAAGCCCTGGGAGGCTATAATCAATATGTAGAGCAGCGCAGGCACTGCAAGAAGCACCAGAAGAAACTTAGGCTGATTTACCATCTTCACCATAAAGCCAGGGACCGAAAACTCCTGAAGGCTCATCTTTCTGATTGCACCGAGCACTTCTCCGGGCTTTGCGCCTCTCGGGCAATAGGCAGTGCAATCGCTGCATTGATGGCAAAGCCAGATATCAGGGTTGGCTAAAAGTTTATCCTTCAGCCCCCATTGTGCCTGAAGCATCTCTTTTCTTGGAAAGGGCTTGTCATCTGGGGTTACATTGCATACAACCGAGCAGGTTGCGCACTGAAAACATTTTTTCAGCGACTCGCCGCCTGAGGCGATAACATCGTTTATAAAATTCAAATCAGGTTTAATTACTTGTTCTGCCATTCATTCCTCCTAATTTTTTATAGCTGCTAGCTTTCAGCAAACTAACAGCTAACAGCTTTTTTTAAAATTCCTTAAACGGATTAGGTCCGATTTCTTCGACCCTTGTAACAAAGTCGTTGATCATTTCAGGAAGCTTGTCGTATTCGGATATCGCGACCTGCATAAGCGAGCATCTGTCGGATTCCAACTGAAGTTTGTCAAGCGTCTCCTTTACCTTGCTGAAACGGTAATTTGCAAGTTCGCTGCCCTTTACAAAATGGCACTGATAATTCTCGCCGTATTTACAGCCGAGAAGAATTATTCCGTCAATACCCTTGGAAAAAGCATCGGTAACCCAAACCAGATTTGTGGATCCCAGGCATCTTACAGGGATAATTCTCACATTGGCATTTAATTTAATACGCTTTATTGCAGCGCTGTCAAGGGCAGGATAGGCATCGTTTTCGCATGCCAGCACAACTATCCTGAATTCATCCTCCGTAACCTCTATCCCTTTTATCATGGACCCAACGATATCAACGCTGAAATCCTTGAAAGAGACTATTCTTTCAGGACAGGCGCCCATACAGGTTCCGCAACGGCGGCACCGGTTGATACGGTAAAAGGGCGTTCCCTTTTCGTCCTCATCAATGGCTCCGAAAGGACACTCTTCAGTGCATCTTTTGCATGAAGTGCATTTTATCATCATAGGATCCGGGAAGGTTGTATCCCATGCCCTTGGATGAACAGCCATGCCTTTTGCAACGTGCTCAACAGACTGGATTGCCTTAAGAGCTGCACCTGCTGCATCAAGCTGAGCCTCTGACATATTCATAGGCTGTCTTACACAGCCGGCTGTATATATTCCTGTCCTTCTGGTCTCATACTGGAAACATATAAAGTTGGAATCCGCAAATCCGTAATAACCCTCAAGTGAAGGTATTTCCGGGCCCTGCTTGTATGTGAGGTTAAGTATGAATTCAGGCTTTGGAGTTTCTGTTATGTATGTATTTTTTGCATCATCGCCTTTTTTGCCGGCCTCTGTAAGCCCGTCAAGATATTCCTGAGGGGCCCTTGTGGCAGGAACAACTCCTACGGCAAGGACAACAAGGTCAGCCTCAACTTTTATTTTCTCACCAAGCAGAGCATTCTCTGCCTCAACATAAAGGCTGCCGCTTCCGGAATCGCTAATGCCGGTCACATCGGCCTTTGTTAAAAGCACTCCGGGATCGTTCTGCATATTCTTATAGAAGATTTCAGCCTGTCCCGGTGTTCTTATGTCTTTATAGAAAATCATGGCGATTGCATCACTGTTTTTCTCTCTCACATATTTTGCCTGCTTTAATGATGTCGCACAGCAGAATGACGAGCAATATGGAAGATGATTTGGATCTCTTGAACCTGCGCACTGAATAAAGGCGACCTTCTTGGCCTCTTTTCCGTCAGACGGGCGTATTATCTTTCCCTTCTTTGCCATCTCTTCCATCTGAATACTTGTTATTACATTCGGCTTGCCATATCCAAGATGCCCGAGTTTTGTAGCATCATAAGGTTTCCATCCGGCAGCCATAATAATTGCGCCTACCTTAATTGTCTCACTTGTACCTTTCGTATTTATGGTCACATCAAAAAGACCCGGCTGACCGTCTGTCTTTTCGATTACCGATGATTTAAATACCTTTATATTCGGGTGTGATTCAGCTTCCTTAATCTTATTGAATACAACGGGTTCGTCAAGTTTCTCATAAGGATATTCCCTCGGGACTTCCTTGTAAAGCTTTGCCGCCCATCCCCCAAGCTCTGCTTCTTTTTCCGCAAGCACAACCTCATACCCGGCATTGGCAGCCTCAAGTGCGGCAGTCAGGCCGGTAATGCCTCCGCCAATTACAAGCAGTTTTTTGCTCAGGTCCTCGAGGATATTGGGAGCCGGGAGGTCTCCCTTCTTTGTTTTGATTATACCCATCTTCATATAATCTTCCGCAGCGCTCTGAGCCGGCTCGGTATTAGGCTCAAGGCTCCATGCAACGAACTCTCTCAGATTTACACGCTCTATTATGGTTCCCGGAAAATCAAATTCTTCATATTTGACGCGTGGCGAACACGCACCAATAATTATGGTATTAGTCCCTGCCGTGATATCATTTTTTATAATATCCAATCCCTCAGGACTGCACAGAACCGGATGCTCTTTAATGACATCCGCAGGCACGCCACCGCCGCCGGCAGTGTTCTTTTTCAGTTTCTCTATGTTAACGGACTCTCCGATATTGCAGCCCGTACATATATATACACCGAATTTCTTTTCCATATTTATTTCACCCTCCTCGCACTCTGGATGCTCTTGATTGCCACTCCGGTCGCATCCTGAACTGACCTTGATACATCAACCGGGCTTTTGGCAGTTCCTACTGCGTATATGCCTTTCTTTAATTTAGAAGGAATCACAAAACCGTCAGCTGTATAAGAAATATCAGCAGGTACAGGCAAACCTTTTGTGGAAGGCACCATTCCCGCGGCAAGCACTACCATATCGAATTTTGCCTCTACCTTCTTGCCTGCAAAGATATCTTCCGCAACCACGATAACATCGCCTGTCGCTGAATCTTCAGTAATCTTTGCAACCTTGCCCTTTGTGAGCGTCACGTTCGGGTCCTCTTTGATTTTTGTATAAAATTGTTCGTATCTCGTTCCGGGCGTCCGTATATCTATATAGAACACGGTTGCTTTTGAATCAGGATATATATCTCTGAGATATGTAACCTGTTTTAACGAAGCCATACAACATATGTATGAACAGTACGGCAGATGATTTTCATCCCTGCTTCCTGCGCACTGTACAAATGCTATGCTTTTTACTTCCTTGCCGTCAGATGGCCTCAGTATTTTTCCTGCTGTCGGGCCATTTGGAGATGCAAGCCTCTCCATCTGCATGTTGGTAATAACGTTTTTGATCCTGCCGCCGCCCAGGATATCAAGCTTTGAGACATCGTATGAATCCCATCCGGTAGCAAGAATAATAGACGAAACATTGAGAGTTAAAGTCTCGGCCTTCATCGAGAGGTCAATCGCATTATATTTACATGCTTCAGCGCATTTCCCGCACGATGCTCCCTTGCAATGCTTTTCATCTATTGCATACAGAAAGGGGAAAGCCTGATTATGGGTTATATATGCGGCTTTTGTGTTGTTAAGGCCGAAATTGAATTCATTCGGCATCTCAACAGGACACGCCTCGGCGCAGGCATTACACCCTACGCATTTGTCGTTTACAAAGCGCGGCTTCAATTTGATCGTCACATCATAATTGCCTTCCTGGCCTGAAACCTTGTCAACCTCGGCAAGCGTATGAAAGGAGATATCCCCATTGTTCTTTATCCTTTTGAAATTTATCTCCAGGCCGCAGTTGGGCGGACAGAGCTTGGGGAAGTATTTGTTCAACTGCGTTACCCGTCCCCCTAAATAAGGCGTTTTCTCAACAATAATCACCTCAGCGCCGGCCTCAGCAGTTTCTACAGCTGCAGTAAGACCGCTGAACCCTCCGCCTATTACAAGAACCTTTTTATTTTCTGCCATCTTCAATCCTCCTTATCGGCAGCTATTCTGACATTTAAGTGCAAAGTGCAAACTATAAAATGCACATTCGTGCATTTTATACTATGCACTTTCAGAAGAAAAAACAGGGAGGGCAAAGCCCTCCCTGCTAAAAGCAATTATTTTACCATCTGCACATAAGGAACCTTTTTGAATTCCCATGTGTTTTTCTCTGCATCGTACTTTGAATTTGTGAAGCACTTCCAGTTAGCGTCATCAATCTTGTTGAAGTCGCCCCTGTAGTAGTAGCCTGGGTATCTTGATTCTTCCCTGAAGAGGATATGCCTTGCATGTGCCTCAACAGACAGAATTCTGTGGTAGTTCTCAAAGCACCTTAAGAGCTCATGGAGGTCTTTTGCCGCCATTTTGGCCGCATCTTCTTTGAGCAGCTCAAGTTTCTGGAGTCCTGCCTCAAGCATGGTCTTTGAGGTCATGTACCAGGTTGCTACGCCGCCGAAGTACTCGTCAGCGATTTTCTGGAGTCTCAGCTGCAGAGACTTCGGACCGATATAGTTCGGATTGATCATCGGATCCGTTGTGTATACTTTATGCTTCTCATAAATCTCAAACGGCAGATAGAGTTCAGCTGCTATCTCGTCAAGAGACATCTTCGGAGACGCCTTATAGTCAGGATGGTCAAGGATATATGCTATTGCAGCCTTGGCTGTCAACCTGCCCTCTGCATGAGAACCTGATGAGAACTTGTGGCCTGATGCCCCGACAACGTCGCCGGACATGAAGAGACCTGGAACAGTGGACATTCTGTTATAGCCCCAGCTGTAGTGCTCAGGTGTGCCTGCGATATCGCCAGGCCCGCTTACCCAGAACCCTGCACAGCCTGCATGTGAACCAAGAAGATACGGCTCTGTCGGCATAATCTCTGAAGGTGTCTTGTCAGGCTCTGTATTTGTTGCTGCCCATATGGAAGCCTGTCCAATAGCCATATCAAGAAAGTCTTCCCAAGCCTCTGCCTCGAGGTGCTTCATCTTCTTGGCGCCTTCTTTGTCGCCAAGTTTTTCTTTGAAGGCTGCACCCAAAGCTGCCATTGCAGTATGGGTGTTCATAAGGATGGGGCCTTTACCGTCCTTCATAGCCCTCATCATAAGATGGTTTCTGATAGCAGTACAAAGACCCTTTGCATAGTCTCCGTATCTGGCTACAGCATCATCGAAATATTCCTTGTTTGTGCAATAGTCCTCACCAAAGCTGTCAGTGGCCTTTCCTTTGAAGAACAGAAACCATGCGCCAACAGGACCATAACCGTCCTTGAAACGTGCTGGTACAAACCTGTTTTCCATAAGGGTTAGCTCGGCACCTGCCTGCATTCCAAAGGCATATCCTGACCCTGCGCTGAACACAGGATACCATGTCCTTCCCATGCCCTCGCCGACTGACCTTGGCCTGAAGCAGTTAACTGCACCGGCTGTTGCACATATCATTGCCTTTGCCTTAAAAGAGTAAATCTTGTTTTCTCTGGTGCTGAAACCAATGGCTGCTGCAACGTTTTTGCCATTTTTATCCATAACAGCCTTAACAATGAATACTCTTTCAAAATGGTTCTGAGCCATTCCGGTTTTTTCCCTGTTGGTCTTGAGTGCCATTTTTGCTGCCTCTGCCACGATGACCTTATAGGATTCACCGTTTATCATTATCTGCCATTTACCTGAACGAACAGGTGTTCCGCCGTCCTTGAGGCTCTTTTTACCGGCATCCCTCGCCTGGAAACCGTCCAGTGAGAAACCGTCATCGCCTTTCTTCCATATCGGAAGTCCCCATTCCTCAAAGAGCTCGACTGAATTGTCAACATGCCTTCCGAGGTCAAACACAAGGTCTTCCCTGATAATGCCCATGAGGTCATTTCTTACGTATCTTACATAGTCATCTACCTTATTCTCTCCGATATAGGTATTGATAGCTGAAAGGCCCATCGCAACAGCGCCGCTTCTGTCTGTTGCAGCCTTATCAACCATTACAACCTTCAGGCCTTTTTCATTTGCCCAACGGCAGGCTTCATATGCTGCGCCGCATCCTGCCATACCGCCGCCCATGATAAGGAGATCACATTCAACTTCTGTTACTTCTGGTTTTTTGCAATATGAAAACGTACAAGTTTCTTTTTCCATTTATATTCGCCTCCTATTCTGCTCTGGCCGGGCCGTTAAAGAACCCTGGCTTTTTAATTGTTGCAAAATCCGGTGCAGGCTTTCCGGCATACGGATCAACAGAACCTTCTGTGGTTGTTCTGATAGGGAACTTGAACCTCTTGAGTATTCCGTTTCTGAACTTAATGGTCCACATAATGGAATCTGTTCCCCTCATGGGGATTGTCTGAGAGCCGAGGGGTACGAAGTCTGAATAACCTCTGGTCTCAAGTGCCTGCTGAGGGCATATCTTTACGCAATTAAAGCACTCCCAGCACTGTTCCGGTTCCTGATTATACGCCTTCATCTTTTCTCTGTCGAGCGCCATCAAATCGTGAGGACAGATATACTGACAAGCAGTCTTGTCCTGAGCCTTACAACCATCACATTTTTCCGTGATAACAAAACTTGGCATTTTACCCTCCTTGGAGATATTGTTTTAATAATCGGCCTTAAATACTTAAAGCCGTAACCTTTAACTTTTTAAACCTTCACCCCCTCTCAATCTAGCTTTTAGCTATCAGCCATCAGCTAACAGCTGTTTCTCTTATGCTCCTTCTGAATATTTATGAACCTTTATCTCAACAATTTATTTTTCAAGGCTCTGATAATACTTAATCAGAATTTCAGCCACTTCAGGACGTGAGAATTCTTTAGGTGGCGCAATACCTTTACCTAACATTTCACGGACTTTTGTGCCTGAAAGCAGAACAAAGTCTTCTTTTGTATGATCAGGCGCTTCACACATCATCATAACCTTGCCCAGTTTCTTTGAGTATGCAGTATGGTCTGCCTTGAAGATTTCGATGAGCAGCGCACCCTTCGGCACTTCTTCGTCGAAGATTTTTTGCGCATCAAATGAACCGTAGTGATCACCTACACCAGCATGGTCACGGCCAACAATGAAGTGAGTTGCGCCCATGTTCTGACGGAATATGGCATGCAATACACCTTCGCGTGGGCCGGCATAAAGCATATCGAAACCGTAACCGGTAATCATTGCACTGTTTTTTGGGAAGTACAGCTCAACCATTTTACGGATCGCAGCATCCCGAACAGGCGCCGGAATATCTCCTTTTTTCAATTTACCAAGTAACATGTGAATAACCAGGCCATCACAACCCAAGCGCTTCATTGCCATGTGACAAAGCTCTTCGTGGGCCAGATGCATCGGGTTACGAGTCTGGAAAGCAACTATTTTCTTCCAGCCACGCTCAGTGATTTCGTTACGAATTTCAACTGCAGTACGGAATGTGTCCGGGAATTCATCCTGGAAGTAAGAGAAATTTAATACTTTGATTGGACCTGACAGACAAACTTTACCCTGAGCGTTGAATGCTTCAACGCCTGGATGTGCTTCAGGTGGTTTAGGACGGTAAACTTTTTCAGACATCATCGCCATATCTGCATCGCTGAATTCTTCAACCGCTTTTACATCCATAACTGCAAGGACTGGATTGCCTTCGACATTTGGGTCTTTCAGCGCAATACGGTCACCGGCTTTGATTTTGCCTGCATCTTTAACCAGGTTTAAAATTGGGGTAGGCCAGAACAAGCCTGATGTTGTTTTCATACCTTTAGCAACAGACAGGGCATCAGCTTTATTCATGTATCCTGTTAATGGGTTGAAGTAACCCCCACCCATCATAACTGCATTAGCTGCAGTAGCTGAGCTCACAACAATAGAAGCCAGGCCTTTAGCTTCTTTCTGCAGGGCCTCATTTTCAGCCGTGTCATATACATATAGCGGGTTTAGTTTGTCTGAACCATGTGGTTTAATTAATGCCATTTCTTCCTCCTTAAGTTATGTTTATTTATATTAAGATCCAAGAATCTTGCAAACCTTGCTGAATATCTCATCTATGCTGCCGACGCCCATAACCGACTTAAGAATCCCTTTCTTCCCATAATAATCAAACAAAGGGGCTGTCTGGGCTTCATAGACATCAAGCCTCTTCTTTATTGTTTCTTCCTTGTCATCATCCCTCTGGAAAAGCGCTCCGCCGCATTTGTCGCATGTTCCATCTTTCTTTGGTGCGGAAAAATATACATTGTACATCTGCTGGCAGCCCTTGCATGTCCTTCTGCCGGTGAGCCTTTTCATGAGGTCGTCCTTGGGAACATCAACGCTTAAAGCCGAATCTATGGGCATGCCTAAATTCTTCAGAATACCGTCAAGTGATTGAGCCTGGGCAGTATTGCGAGGGAATCCGTCCAGTATAAACCCCTTTTTGCAGTCAGACTGTTTCAATCTGTCCTCTATCAGGCCAAGCACAATCTTGTCAGATACAAGCCCGCCGGCATCCATAATCACCTTTGCCTCTTTTCCAAGCGGAGTCCCGTCAGCAACATTTTTTCTTAAGATATCGCCTGTTGAAATCTGAGGTATTCCGTACTTGTCAATAAGCTTCTTTGCCTGAGTACCTTTACCAGCACCTGGTGCGCCGAGCAACACTAATCTCATAATTTACCCCCTGTTGAATTGTCTGTCCTCACTATATTGAAAGCGGTATAAACAGAAATAAATACCACGAAATCAATAACTTGTAATTATAAAGCAGGACTATTTATAAGTCTAAACAGTCTCCACAAGCGTTACATACTATTCCAAATATATAGTTTTTTCAAGAAAAAAATTAAAATTGTAATATTAATTTTTCTTATAATTGCCGGAACCCTGTAATAAGCCGTTAATTTAAGCGGAATTATAGATTTTTCAGGTATAAGTTGTAATGAAGGCAAAGGATAATATCCATATAACATATTACTTTCTGCCCTTGAGATATTCGTGCAGTTTCTTTAATGCTGCACCTCTGTGACTTAGGCTATCCTTTTCCTCATCATCCATCTCAGCAAATGTCCTTTTGCAGCCGGCAGGATAAAAAACAGGGTCATATCCAAAACCATTTGAGCCTTTCGGTTCTCTGCCAATACTGCCTTCGGAATATCCCGTAAATGTTTCTGCCTTTCCATCTCGCAGAGCCAGGTCTCCGGCAGGGAATGCAAGGGCAATGCAGCAGGCAAAACGAGCGCCTCTTTTCCCGTCTGGAACTGAACGTATTTCATTCAGAAGTTTTTCAAGATTTTTTCTGTCATCGGTGTTTTCGCCTGCATATCTGGCAGATAAAACTCCCGGTTCTCCATTCAATGCGTAAACCTCAAGGCCAGAATCATCAGCCAATGCAGGCATATTTGTATGACTCGACACTGCCCTTGCCTTTTTAACTGCATTTTCTTCAAAGGTCTTGCCGTCTTCGATTACCTCCGGGCAGTCAGGAAAGTCATCAAGAGAATAAACAGAGATTGGCATGTCTTTAACAATCCTCTTTATCTCTTCGACCTTTTTCTTGTTTCTTGTTGCAAGGACAATGTTCATGGGTTTGAAGGGAAATTATAACATAGCTCTATCTCATTAAGAGAACACAATTTTATTTTTCAGAGTATAATAGAAACGCTGTAATCACTTAATCAGGAAGGTTGTCCTATGAAAAAAACCCGCGTAGTATGTGCAGGGACATTTGATCATCTTCATTTGGGCCATGCCAACTTCTTAAAACAGGCAAAGGCACTGGGAGATGAGCTTGTGGTCATCGTTGCGCGGGATGAGAATGTTAAGCGCATAAAAAACATATTGCCGGAGCACAATGAAGCAGAGCGCAGGGAAAATGTCGAAAAAACCGGTATCCCTGACAAAGTTATTTTAGGATACACTGATAAAGATATCTTCTTGATATTAAGCGAGCTTAAGCCTGATATCATAGCGCTTGGCTATGACCAGAGGGTTTCCGAAGAAGCAATTCAAAAAAGACTGCCAAACTGCAAGGTCGTCCGCCTAAAGCCATACAAGCCCGATAAATACAAGTCATCGTATTACAGAAAAAAATCTAAGTAAAACTACTCTCACAAATGAACAGATTAAATGACTGGACATGGTGTCCGAGCGGTTTTATTTTGCCGATAGTCTGACAACCCCCTGAGTCCCCCTTTGTTAAGGGGGATTAAGGGGGTTGTGAGGCAAAATTCCTCGGAGCGGAGCGAGAATGAGCGAGGATACTGTGTCCAGTCTCATAGAAAGCGAAAAGTATCACATCTTATTACAAACAAAAAGGGCTCGCCAAAGCGAGCCCTCTGATAAATCTTTATTGTCTTCTGATTTAGAAGAACATCTTCTGGTTAATCAGAATACCAAGTGCTACGAGCAGGGCATAGATAGCCAGTGACTCTATCATGGCCAGACCGATGATGAGAAGGAGCTGGATCTTACCGGCTGCGCCGGGGTTCCTTGCTGCGCCCTCGCAGGCCTTGCTCAAACCCAAACCCTGACCAATGCCTGTGCCAAAAGCAGCTATACCGATTGCCAGTGCAGCAGCCAGAGCAGCCATTGACTTGGTAGAAGAATCACTTGATGATGCAGCAGGCG
>JACRGY010000201.1 GCA_016212165.1 Nitrospirota bacterium | reverse complement strand
TTATCTTTTGAAGGCCATCATTAATTGCCATGACAAGCTTCTCTCTTGTTAAATGGTCCACATCAGCTTCCATCAGATTTTTAAAACACAGGGTCATGCCGCTCAGCGGATTATTTATCTCGTGGGCAACACCGGCGGCAAGCCGTCCGATAGCAACCATCTTTTCTGTCTGGCTGAGCACCTCTATGGTCTTTTTATGTTCTCTGCCAGCCTCTCTAAGCCTCTGCAGCATCCATAGAAAACTCTTTTGCAGTTCTCCAATTTCATCCCGTCTGTCTTTGAGTTCAACATGTTGGTTTTCAATTTCAAGGTCGCCATGGCTCTTAATGCCGTCCATAATCTTTGACAGCCTGATTACCGGCCTTGCAAGCACCTTTGCGCCGATACTTATGATTAAGAGCGAAATTATTGAAAAGAAGATGACGAGCTTAGCGATTTCATTTTTAAAAGAACTGATAGATTCCTCAGCCTTTTTTGTTGATAGCCCAATCCTTATGCCTCCCCAGCTTTTAGTGCTTATGTTCAGGGGAGTTGCTATGTTAATAATAGGCTCACCCCGCCAGTTTGAATCAGTAATTATCGTCTCAAGGGTTGAAATTGCCCTCAAAGTTGCTTCATCTTTACATACTTTCCCATATTCACCGCTGTCGCTCTGGGAAGTAATCAGTCCGTTGTTGTTTACAATCGCCACATACCTTATCCTCTTATCCCGTTCCATCAAATTCATTATGAAATAGTCAAGATAGTCAGTGAGGTCATATTTGCTCATCATGCCGAGTTCGTTATATACCATGACATTGGTAAGCGTGAGCCTGCTTATTTCAGAAAGAACATTTCCCTGGTTGATTATATCACGTTTATAGAGGCTCTCTTCTCTTGAGATAAGAAGGAAACTCCCTACGGTAGTAAAGATGAAAATACATGTGGATGCTACTATTATAAACTTCCCCTGAAGACTAAATACCCATTTCCTGAGCTTTTCAATCATAGTTCCCAATAAAGATTATTGTATTTTAACGCCCTTTTCCCCAAGATAATCAATCATTTTCCGAATGGAATCATAATCAGAATCCTGGGCCTCGGCAAAACCGTATCTGAATTCTTCATCCCATTGTTCCATTATCTTCCGGTGTTCGGGATTATTGTAGTCTAAAGCAAGAAGCGCTTTTTTTATGGCGTTTACAACCTCATCCGGCACATCTGCCCGTACCACTATTGGAAGCCCCGGTATGGGGTCAGTAACAGATATTATCTTCAGCCCTCTATTTTTAAACTTGTTTGCAACAGAATCTATAACCGCGCCGGCGTCAAAATTCCCCCTCAAAACTTCTCTTGCAACGGAGTCGTGATACTTCAGGTTTTCATACCTTGAGAAATCTCCAAGCTTCAAGCCGCCTTTTGAATAAATGTGATAAAGAGGCGCGAGATTCCCTGACGTTGACAGCTTTGACGCAAAAGCAATAGATTTGCCCTTGAGGTCAAACAGGGTGTTTATCTTTTTATTTGTCTCTCTCGTGACGAATACACATCTATAAAAAGGCTTACCGTCCTCACCGAGAGGCCTTAGAATAGGGACTACGCCGAATTCCTTTTTTGCTACCGTATATGTAACACCCCCGAGTAATGCAACCTGGACCTTGTCATTTTTAAGAAATTTTATTATATCCCTATAATCCTGGCTTAACCTTAATTCAAACCTGTATTGTGTATTTTTTGTAAGATAGTCCATAAGGGGCTGGTATCTCTGGTACATTACGATAGGATGGTAAAGGGTTATAGCGCTGAAATGAACAACCCCTTTTGCTGCCTTATCTTTAGCTGATACCTCTAAATCTGCGCTAAAAAAGAGCAGAACAATAAATAGGAGGGGAAAAGTCAAACACCTAAAACTCATACCTTAATTGTAAATAAATATTATCATTCCTGTCCAGCTGCCCGAACTGGCTCCATTTTTCACCGCCTCCGAATACATTCGCTCCAATTGCAGCCCATACATGGTCTGAAAAATTGTATTTGATTTCCGGGTTCAGCATGTAATCTCCATCTGATGTGCTGTAGAAGGAAAAGAAGGAAAGCTTTAATGTCTGGTGCATGAGCAGTTGCGTCAACCTTACGGTTGCAAGCTGATACAACTTCCTGTCTTTCGGCAATCCTGACGGCTGATTCTTTACATATTCTGAATAGTTATGCATGTATTCATTGTAGTATTGAAGTCCGATTGTAAAGTCCTCCCACAGTTGTCTTTGATAACCAATAAGAAATTTTGTCTGGGAGTTTGGCGCAGTATAATCGGTTCCAGCTCTGTCCTGCCTTGAATCATAATATCCGGCCTCAAAGCTCAAAACTCCGTCCAATGCCCTTCCCTGAAGGCTTGCTCCGTAAACAGAGAGTTTGGGATAATGATATGTAATCTTTGTAGTGTTATTAATGTTGTCAGGTATCATATATGGCTTGCGGTAAAATCCCCTATACAAATATACTGCGGCGTCAAAACCTGCAACATCCCTGTAAGCCCTTAATGCAAATTCTGTGTTCTCAAGATTAGACGGCGGGTCTTTTTCTTCCCTGTTTGTAACATTCGGCATAGGGTCAAACATGTAAAATCTTTTTGCATTGGTATAATTGTTCGGCTCAAATATAGGTATCGCAATAAACTCAAACGAGGCAAAGGCCGGATACAAGCCGATTTTTGCTCCGTCAATTCCCTTTTTCATATACTCCATAGGCCTTCCGGAAAAAAATGCCTCATAGTCCTTTGGGAATACATCGTTTATAAATATCAGGTCTCCAAGCCCCCATGTGATTATCTGCCTGCCGGCTCTCAAGTCCCATTTCTTTTCAACATGATCAATATAGCCTTCCCTTAACTCTATCTGCGCCTTTTCATCAATATGGTCATAAAAGGCGTCTGTTTTCAGGAATAATCTGAAAGGCTCTTTTGAGGCGTCAAGCTTTAACTGCAATCTCTCTTCAGCCCATTTAAAATCACCGCCGTCAGGATTGGATGCTCGGGAGCTGAAAGAGTAATTGCCCTGCACAAACCCATGCAGAGAAACATCTGATGCGTATGAAGAAGGCGGAGCAGTAGAGCAGTAGACCAGTAGAACAATAATCCAGCAGAGCAGTGACCTGCTGCTCTGCTGCT
>JACRGY010000198.1 GCA_016212165.1 Nitrospirota bacterium | reverse complement strand
TTGGTGATCCCCCTCGGCGGAGTCGAAGAAATAGGTCTCAACATGACCGTCGTCCAGTACGCCGAAGACCTTATCATAATAGATGCGGGCCTGATGTTCCCCGAAGAAGACATGCTCGGTGTTGATTTTGTCATACCGGATTTTTCTTACCTCATAGAAAACAAGGACAAGATAAAAGGCCTTATTATCACCCACGGTCATGAAGACCATACCGGTGCGCTGCCCTTTTTTTTAAAGGAGATTAATGTTCCGATTTACGGCACTGCCCTTACACATGGTCTTATAAAAGAAAAACTGAAAGAACAATCTCTTGAGGATGAAACGCTCATCCCCGTTAAGCCGCGGGATGTAATAAATCTCGGGGTATTTTCTGTTGAGTTTGTGCGCGTGACCCACAGCATTGTTGACGGAGTAGGGCTTGGCATAGATACCCCGCTGGGGAAAATTGTGCATACAGGGGATTTCAAGCTGGACCCAACGCCTGTTGATGGGCAGCTGATGGATTTTCACAAGTTCTCCGAATACGGAGAAAAAGGGACGCTGTTGATGCTTTCAGACAGCACGAATGCTGAAAAGGGCGGCTTTACATTTTCCGAAAAGGAAGTAAGCCGTGCATTTGAGGATATCTTCTCAAAGGCGCACGGGAGGATAATAATTGCGACCTTTGCATCAAATATCCATAGAATCCAGCAGGCGATAGATGTTGCAGTAAAATTCAGGCGCAAGGTGATTCTTTGCGGCAAGAGCATTGTTTCCAATGCGCAGATAGCGCTTGACCTGGGCTACCTTCAGATACCAAGGGAGACATGGCTTAAGCTTGAGGACTTGAAGAACCTCGAAGACCGGGAAGTTGTGATAATAACAACAGGCAGCCAGGGCGAGCCGATGAGCGTGCTTTCAAGGATAGCGACAGATGAACACAAGCAGATAAAGGCAAAGGAAGGAGACACGGTTATACTCTCGGCAAAGATGATACCGGGCAATGAGCGTTCCATAGGAAGGATTATAAACCATCTCTTTAAGAGGGGCGCTAACGTCATATATGAAAAGGTCTCGGAGATACACGTCTCGGGCCATGCATCCAAGGAAGAACTGAAACTCATGCTTAACATGGTGAGGCCGAAATATTTTATGCCTGTTCACGGTGAGTACAGGCACCTTGTTTATCATTTGAATCTGGCTGAAAAAGTGGGCGTTCCGAAAGAAAATGTATTTATACTTGAAAACGGCGAGAGGCTTGAGGTATCGGAAGGCGGGGCCAGGAAAAACGGCAAGGTCAGTTCAGGAAGAATATTCATTGACGGGAAAGGCGTTGGAGATGTCGAGGCCATGGTGCTTCGCGACAGGAGAAGGCTTGGCCACGACGGCATTGTGCTTGTGCTTATTGCAATTGAAAAACTGGCAGGAAAGGTTGTCTCAGGCCCTGATATAATTACAAGGGGTTTTGTTTTTGAAGATGCATCGCCTGAGCTTATTAATGACCTTAACAGCCTTGTCTCGGATACGCTGAATGGACTGGACAGGGAAATAATGTCAGACTCATCTCTTATTAAGGCCAAGATCAGAAGTGTGCTCAAGAAATATCTCAGGAACACAATGGAAAAAACTCCCATGATAGTGCCTATAATATTTGAGGTATAAAGGTTTAAGTCAAAAGTTGCGAATTAAAACAGGGAGGGGTTATGAGGCTAAGAGTAATACTTGCTGTTTTGATGGCAATAACTTTGTCTGTCAGCGTAAGCGTTGCTGAAGCGCAGGATGAAAACCTGGTCCGGAAGGAGATGGCTGCACTTGATAAGGCGTTTAAAATAACCATTGATGCAGTTGTGCTGAACCAGCCGGAAAAGATTGCGCCGGCCTTTGCTGAAGTGCAGAAGATAAAGGAGCAGGTTGAACAGGCTGTAAAAGGCAAGAAGAAAATAGCGCTTCCCAGAAACCAGAATAAATTCAAGGTCTTTGTTAAACTGGACAACAGGTTCCATCACGAGGTTGGGGCCCTGGTGCTTGCAGCAAAGAAAAACAGGATGAGGGCTGTTAACAGGCAGGCACACAACCTCCTCAATATGTGTGTCAGGTGCCATGACATATTCAGAAAGAAGGCATAGAGCCGGAATCTGCTATAATCATACACAATGTTAGAGGCTATAATTCTTGGAATTGTTCAGGGATTCACGGAATTCCTGCCCGTAAGCAGCGCCGAATGAACATGATATTTCTCTTAAAGGGGCTCTTCCTGGGGATTGTGGAGGGAATAACCGAATTCATCCCGGTTTCATCCACAGGCCACCTGATTCTTGCCGGCGATTTTCTAGGTTTCGGGGGCGAAAAGGCAAAGGTTTTTGAGGTGTTCATCCAGTTGGGTGCAATCCTGTCTGTAGTATGGCTTTACAGGGAAAGGATCTTCGGCGGGATAAAGGGCTTTCAAACCCGCAAAGAGTCCCGTTCTTTTGCGATCAACATCATCATTGCATTTCTTCCTGCGGCATTCATTGGACTACTGGCTCATAAGGCCATAAAGGCATACCTCTTCAATCCGATAACTGTTGCGGTGGCGCTTGTTGCCGGAGGGCTTGCGATCCTGCTCATAGAAAGGATGGACCACCGGTCACACGTGAAGGAAGTCGCTGACATTACCCTGAAACAGGCCGTAGCAGTGGGGCTCGCTCAATGTTTGTCGCTCTTCCCCGGAGTTTCTCGTTCCGGAGCAACGATCATGGGTGGCCTCCTCACAGGGTTTGACAGAAGGGTTTCAGTAGAATTCTCTTTTTTTCTCGCTATCCCGACCATGATAGCGGCGACCGGATACGATCTGCTTTCTAATATGCACGCGCTCTCGCTCTCAGACATCCCGCTCTTTAGTGTTGGATTCATTACATCGTTTTTTTCCGCGCTGATTGTCATTAAGTCGTTTTTAAGGTATGTCTCGCGGCATGATTTTTCAGGGTTTGCATATTACCGGATAGGATTTGGTTTATTCATTTTAGCCTTTTATTGGCATAGAGGGTGGAAGTTCTGACACGGCGGTTTCTTTGTTTTTCAGGACACACTTTGAATATTTTTGTGTATTATAGATTCATGCTTGCAATTATAATCATTGGCGGGATATGGTTGAAAGGATAAAACGGATAAAAGAAGAGGTGCTGGGTGTTGTCTCGGTTCTGGGCGGCATCTACCTCGGGCTGAGCCTTGTGACACACACGAGATGGGACCCTTCTCTTTTCACATCTACGGCCTCTCCTGTTAAAAACTATGGCGGCATAATGGGCGCTTATATCTCTGATATCATGCTGGTGATGATAGGGATATCTTCTTTTGTAATACCTCTTTTTATAATCGTGTACGGGGTTAAAAGGCTTTTTGCCAGGGAGGGCCACAGGATACATGTAATTGGCGCGCTGCTTTTTGTCCTGTCGTTTTCAATCCTGTTATCCCTTATGACGTCAACATTTGATTTTAAGTTTGAGAGCAATCCCGGCGGCCTTACAGGCCTGTTTATTTCAGGGAAGATAAAAGACCTTCTGTCAATACCAGGGGCCTATATCTTTTGCCTGTCCATATTCCTGTCTTCAATAATACTCCTCAGCCCTGTGTCCCTGATATCATTTGCGCTGAACAGAAAACAGGATAAAGCGGAAGGCAGTGAAGATATGGAAGAGCCTCTGATTGATGAAAGGCAGCTTGTTATTCAGGAGCCTGAAACCGTGGAGCCTTTGCTTTTTGAGGCTGAGCCTGAACCAGTGGAGCAGCCTAAAACTGTAAAACCGCGTAAGGCAGGAGACTATGAGCTGCCCCCGTTAGATTTGCTTAAAATGTATGATTCAGGCATAAGGCCGGCAAAAGATGAACTGATGGCAAGCTCGGAATTGCTTGAACAGAAATTTGCGGATTTTGATGTTGAGGGAAAGGTTACGCAGGTATATCCGGGCCCGGTTGTAACAATGTATGAGTTTGAACAGGCAAAAGGCATAAAGATAACCAAGGTTGTTTCGCTTTCAGATGACATTGCCCTTGCGCTTAAGGCCCCGGCTGTAAGGGTGTCAACAATATCAGGAAAATCAGCAATCGGCATTGAAGTTCCCAACAGGCAGCGCGAGACAGTGTCTTTGAGGGAGATTATATCTTCCGAGAGTTTCAGGAAAAACCATTCAATGCTTACGCTGGCGCTTGGCAAGGATATATTCGGAACCCCGGTGGTCTCTGACCTTGCAAAGATGCCGCATCTGCTTGTTGCCGGCGCAACAGGCTCCGGCAAGAGCGTCTCCATAAACTCTATGGTGATGAGTATTCTTTACAAGGCAACTCCAAGGCAGGTAAAAATGCTCATGATAGACCCCAAACTTCTTGAACTTTCAGCGTATGAGGGAATACCTCATCTTATCTCGCCTGTTATAACCAATCCCAAGGAGGCGGCAGAGGCATTGCGCAAGATGGTCTTTGAAATGGAGCACAGATACAGGTTATTGGCTGAAAAGGGCACGAGGAACATTGAGGGCTATAACAGGCTGGTTTCAGAGGATGAACAATTGCCCTATATCGTAATCTTCATAGATGAGCTTGCAGACCTTATGTTCGCCTCGGCGAACGAGGTCGAGGATGCCATCGCAAGGCTTGCGCAGATGGCGCGTGCATCAGGCATACATCTTATCCTTGCGACCCAGAGGCCGTCCGTTGATGTTATAACAGGTGTTATCAAGGCCAATTTCCCTGCAAGGATTTCCTTCCAGGTTACATCACGCATAGATTCAAGGACCATCCTGGATTCTCAGGGGGCTGAACAACTCCTCGGAAAGGGCGATATGCTTTTTATGATTCCGGGGATAAAGATAGTGCGCATCCATGGAGCGCTCATCACAGAAGAGGAGATAAAGTCTGTTACTGATTTTATCAGGGCGCAGGGGGTACCCGACTATTCCATGTTTGAAAGAATACAGATAGAAGAGCCAACAGATGAGGAACCCTCTTCTGACAGGGATGAGATGTATCAGAGGGTGCTTGAGTTTGCCGATTCTGTCGGAGAGGTGTCCATATCATCCATACAGAGACGGTTCAAGATAGGCTATAACAGGGCTGCACGCGTTATGGAGCTGATGGAGTCAGACGGCCTTGTAGGCCCGTCCAAAGGAGCCGGCAAGCCGAGAGATTTCCTGAGGAGGAGAAGATGATTAGAAGACAGGTGTCAGGTGTCAGCTATCAGCTATCAGCATTCAGCCTCAGAGTTGTAACCTTTTTTTTACTCTCTGCTCTCTGCCCTCTGCTCTCTGCTTCGGTTTTTGCCGATGACGAGGTTGCAAGGATTCAGGAGGCCTATAAAAGCATTGAGGATATCAAGGGCAGTTTTGTCCAGAAGAGTTATATAAAAGATTTAAAGAGGACTGATACATACAAAGGCGCCCTTTTCATAAAAAGGCCTTCAAAGATGAAATGTGTGTATAAAGGTGAAAAACCGCAGGAGATAATAATTAACAACGAGAGGATTATAATATATAGCAAATCCGAAAAACAGGCATTCAGGGGAACCTTTAACAGGAATACATATGGCCAGGCGCCTGTGGCCCTTTTAAGCGGTTTTGGAAAGATACGGGAAGAATTTAATATAACTCCCCAAAATGGCAGGCTGGTCTTAATCCCCAGGAATCCTATGGGCAATATTGTTTCCATAGAGATAGTGACATCTGCTGATAATTTCCCGATAAAATCTTTTATAATAAACGACACGCGTTCAAACAGGATTGAGATAGCGCTTAAGGACATGGAAATAAATACAGGGATTAAAGATTCCATGTTTGATTTTTCTTTACCGGAGGGGACGAATATTTATGAGCATAATCCTTAAGGCCCTTAAAAAAGCAGAAGGAGCTAAGACCGGAAGAGAAACGGTTGCGCAGGCCCAGGCCTATCAGGCCAGCAATAAAAAGACATTAGGAATAGTCATAGCGGGTTTTGCCGGGCTTGTATTGTTATTTTCCATAGGGCTTTACTGGTTCAAGGGAAGGCCTGTCTCAAAAGCGCCTGTAAAAATTGCGGATAAAGCTGTGAATGTTCAACCTCAGAAAGCAGCCACTGCACCGGGAAAAGAAGCCACTGTGGTTCCCAAAGGCCCTGATGTAAATAAACTTAATGAAGATGCAGTAAGGCAGATTAAGGAGAAAAATTATTCAGGCGCAGAAGATAGCTTAAGAAAGGCGCTTCTTGCAAGGCCTGATGATGCGGCAATGTATAATCATCTGGGACTTTCCTTGAAAAATCAGTCCAGATACAAAGAGGCGTCTGCGGCTTATCAAAAGGCGCTTCAGCTTAAACCTGATTATTACGAAGCAATGAACAACCTTGCTGTGACTTATGAGATGATAGGGAACAGGGAAAAGGCAAAATCACTTTATCTGAAAGCCCTTTCCGTAAAACCCGCATACGCAGAAGCACATCTCAATTACGGCCTCTTGCTTGAGGCCGAAGGCAACATCAAAGATGCAGAGAGCCATTATCAGGCCTTTCTCAGCAGTTCATCAAACGAAACGCTGAAGAGCATGGTCAGGGAGAGGCTGAGAGCGTTAGGGAAATAAAAATTTGTCACCCTGAATTCATTTCAGGGTCTCAGAGATGCTGAAACTAGTCATTCATTTTTTCTTTATTGTTTCGTCAGCCCAGCTCAAGGCAGCGGACACAGTTGGAAATCCTATTGTGCTTGTAAGCAGAATTATTGCATGGCGTATCTCTTCCGGCTTTGCGCCTGCTGCCAGCGCTCTTCTTGTGTGCGAATGAACTGACCCCTCTGACCTTATGGCAGCAGCAGCGGCCAGCTGTATGAGCTGCGAAGTTTTATCATTAAGCGGGCCTGCGGCCTTTGCAGCCTTTCCAAGATTTTCAAGCGCCCTGGTATATCCCTTGAACCTTTTTTCAATGCTTGTATACTGAGATGGTAATTTAGCCATAAAGCCTCCTTTGTTTTTATGATTACAGATATTTTTTATCAGTTATCAGCAGAAAATGCAAGAAGATTCTATGGGCGTGTTTTTCAGTTGAAAAGTCTGTCTGCAAGTATTATCCTTGTTTGAGAGTTTGAAGGCTAAGAGCTTGCATGAAACAATTTTTTGCACATAGTGTTGAAGGGAAGGCTCAGAGCAAATGGCAGGGGCTTGGGGAGCACTTGCTGAATGTTGCCGAGCTTGCAAAGAAGTTCGGGGATGAATTTGGCTCAGGGGAATGGGCGTATCTGGCGGGGTTGTGGCATGATAAATATTGAAGAAAAAGGTATATAAGAATAAAATAAGCGAGCATGCATTGAAAAATTAAGGCAGAAAGTTACCTTGTAATTAAATAAAAAATTTATGGGCCAGAGAATAGTAAATAAAAAATCCAATAGTATCAATCTTGACTTTGAGAAAAAACTTCGGCAGGCCGTTGCTGTGCGTGATGCCTTGCCGCCGAAGCTGATGAGCGGGGATGTGGACGTGAGGAATACGAGCGATTAATGGAAGGGGTGATTTAATGGCGACTAGCGATCCGCAAAAGGTACAGGTTCGTAATTTCAGCGTGGCCTTTGAACAAATGTGCAATTTTGTCGCAATAATAAAGACAGGTGATCCAAACGAAACAATACAGAAGCTGATACTTCATTGTCTTACCGTTCTTTCTGACGAACGATTTCACGATGTAAAACAAATCAAAGAGGCTGTAGACGTTATATTTGGACTTCAAATACCCGAGCATCAAATTGAACTCAATGTTGATATCCTAGAAGACAAAAAACTCATGCTTCGCCCAACTGAAAGCAATTACGTGTTACCAGTTGAAGTGCGTAATGATATACAAAAGCTCATTAATGACGCTGAGGCACTTGAGCGAAGAGTGAAGGAACAGTGGATAGGAGAGTTATCTACAGATTATCCCGACCTGGCTACCGACGATGTATGGAAAGCGCTTAAGGGATATCTGGCAAGAGCCTATCGAAGACACGGTATACAAACGACTGCTTTATTGGATCCGTCTATTGATACTGCACCTGAATATTCCGAGAGTCTTAGTTTTTTATTAAGCGACGCAATTAAAGACTATTTTTCCAAAGAGCATTATCAGAAGGCCAAGAAAGCCATTGCGGGTTTTCTTTCAGTTGTTGGGAGATATCCTGAGAGAACTCTCTATATTAATCAACTTGCTGACAGCGCATTCAATTACTTCGCAGTTGTTGTGCCTCCAGAACTTGCGCAGCGATTTAGGGAAAAGCTTAACCCGCTCATACTTTTTTTGGACACCAATTTCTTGTTTGGCATTTTGGATCTACATGTTAGTCAGCACGTGGCTGTTTCTAATGAACTCCTCGCAGCGATAGGAAAACACAAATTACCTTTTAAAATGAGATATCATCTGGCAACTGAGCGTGAACTTTTATCGACAATTGACCATTACGGGTCCGTGTTGAGATCGAGGCAGTGGTCGCGGAGCCTTAGTAGAGCAGCCACTAACGCCAATGCATTATCGGGGATTGAAATGAAATATCATCAATTAAACGCAGAATCAGGCATTGACGTGGCTACCTTTTTAAAGAAATATGAGCATGTGGATATCTTACTCAAGGAGAAAAATATATCGGTTTATCGCAAGGATAGCGAACGCCTCAGCGAACAATCAGACCTATTACATGAATACCAAGCGTTCTTAAAAGCCAAGAAACATGAGAAGGCCTACGACACTATAGCACATGATACAAAAGTTTTGGACACTGTTCGCCAATTGCGGACAACGGATACGTCTTCTCTTGACGCTGGAGCGTTAATTCTAACGTGTGACTATTTGTTTTATAGGTTTGATTGGGAGCAGAGTCGGCAATACAATTTAAAAGCAAGTACCGTTCTGCCTAACATGTTTTGGCAAGTGCTGAGACCCTACATTCCATCCGATATCGATTTTGAAAGGTCTTTTGCAGAAACTTTTGCTCTCCCAGAATTTCGGACGATCAGCAGTGCTACCGCTAAGGCATGCTCAAAGATGATAAGCCTGATGGCGACTTATAAGGACCTTTCCGAAGAGACAGCGACAAGCTTACTATCGAACGATTTGTTGATTGATCGCCTAAAAGAAGCTCACACTGATAAGGAGTTCCAAACATTGGTTGAAGATGCTATCGTCAGCGAAAACGCACAGCTTTTGGAAGAGAGAGCCTCTCTTCAGAATGAATTGGAAAGGACAAAGGCTAAAAGAGAGGAAAGCGAAAGAGAACTAGAGGAGGAAAGAAAGCGGCACGTATTAGAGAAAGCCAAAATAGAAGCCGATTTGAAGAAGAAAGAGTCCGAAGCCAATTTAAAAGGGAAAAAGCTTGCAGAAGAGATAGAGCGCGGAGAACAAACGAGACTAGAAGTTGCTGAACAAGTTAGAGGAAAGGAAGCAGTTGAGAAAACTGCCGAAGGTGAAGCGGCGAAGAGAAAAAATGCTGAAGAAAGAGAGCACAGATACGCTGTTATTGCTGCAAGTGCAGTAAGTCTGCTCTTGATCGCAAGCTTTGAAGCTTTTGTGCATCTGGGACCGTGGAATTGGTTGAAAAACCATTCAAACAGTTATGGGCTTCAGGGAGCTTTCAACATTCTGTTTGCAATGGGCACGTTTGGTGCCTTTCGACCAAGATGGCGTAAGTTTTGCTGGGGGATAAGCGGTGCTTTTGCAGTACTGCTTGTTATTTTAACCATTCTTGGCGGGCCAAATACCAAATGAACAAAAAGTCCGATACTCCTAACCCTTCCCTCATCCCCCCTCACGGCGGATACCGCAACCTGAAATCTTACCAGACAGCGGAAATTGTCTATGACGCGACAGTGGTGTTTTGTGACCGCTTTATTGACAGGAGGTCGCGCACGCATGACCAGATGGTGCAGGCCGCGAGAAGCGGGGTGCAGAACATTGCAGAGGGGAGCATGGCCTCAGCAACCTCGAAAAAAACAGAACTAAAGCTGACCGGCGTTGCCCGTGCAAGTCTGGAAGAATTGTTGCTTGACTTCGAAGCTTTTCTCCGTCAGAAGGGTTTGAGCATGTGGGCTAAGGATTCTTCGGAAGCTCTTGCAGTCAGGAAAAAATATTTGTCGGACGAGTCGGACACGTCTGACAGGTCTGACCCTTATTCTTTTAAAACAGCCACTGCTGAGGTTGCAGCGAACACTCTGATTTGCCTGATAAACCAAGCCAGTTATCTCCTGGGGCGGCAACTTCAGAGGCTCGAACAACAATTTCTCACTGAGGGCGGCTTCACGGAAAGGCTTTATCATGCACGTCAGCAGGCAAGGAGAAAGACTTGAGCATCACAGAATCCATCGTTGAACAAGTAACCATTGACCTCGCTTCTCAGAAAAGAAAATCTGGACACTCCTTGAGATTAAGCGCTCGACATTAATAGTGATAGCGCAGTTGAACTATAAAGATTGCATCTTCAGTCTGGCAGCTTGTTGACAAGGCTTTCTTATTTCCTTACTATATAGGTAAGGAAATAATTCCTTACAAGGAGGCATTTATGTTGACGGCAAAGGTTACATCCAAAGGGCAGATAACTCTCCCCAAGAAAGTCAGGGATAAAATGGGCGTGCAGTCCGGTGAAGGAGTAAGTTTTGAAGAGAAAAACGGTGTGTTCTATATCAAGAAGACTCTGAAGAAATCTCCTTTTGATAAGTGGGTCGGCAGGCTTAAGGCGCACAGAGGGCACAAGACTGATGAAATAATTGATGATTTGAGGGGGAGATGATAACTGCGGTTGATACCAATGTCCTGCTTGATATACTTATCCCTGATGAGAGTCATTTTCAAAAGTCTAAGGGGCTGCTGGACGAACATGTGCAGAAAGGGCAACTGATTGTATGTGAGATTGTATATGCTGAACTTGCCTCACAGTTTTCATCCGAAAAAGAATTAAAAGAATTTCTTTCGGACACCGGCATCAGGCTTGTACATTCTACTGTGGAAATACTGTACGTGGCCGGCGAGCGGTGGAAAGTTTATGCAAAAAATAAAAAACAGGCTTTGCAGTGCCCGCAGTGCGGAACAAGTGCGAGTATCACCTGCCATAGATGTCATTCTCCCATCACAGTCAGGCAGCATATTCTTGGCGATTTTATCATAGGCGCTCACGCCCTTCATCATGCTGAACTGCTTCTTTCACGGGATAGGGGTTTTTACAGGGCATATTTTAAAGATTTAAAAGTCGTTTGAAAACGGCCTGTAAATGCTAAAAATAGAATCAACAATATGTCTTTCAGACCTTTTATAATATCCCATGCTTATACTCGGAATAGATACCTCGTGTGACGACACTGCTGCCTCGGTTGTGGAGGATGGAGTAAAAATAATCTCCAATATCGTATCGAGCCAGACAGATATTCATGCTAAATACGGAGGCATAGTCCCTGAGCTTGCATCACGCAGGCATATAGAGATGATATGGCCTGTTGTGGATGAGGCATTGAAGTCTGCGGGTATAAAATTAGAAGGCCTCTCTGCAATAGCTGTTTGCCATGGCCCCGGGTTAATCGGCTCTTTGCTTGTGGGCTGCTCTTTTGCAAAGGCATTATGCTTTTCTAGAAATCTACCTCTGGTTGCAGTTAACCATCTTGAAGGCCATGTCTTTTCAGCTTTTCTTGAAGAGCCGCGTCCGGAGTTTCCGTTCATATCTCTGGTGGCATCAGGAGGGCATACAAGCCTTTATCGTGTGGACGGTTTTGAAAGGTATACGGAACTGGGCAGGACAAGGGATGACGCTGCAGGCGAGGCTTATGACAAAGTCTCAAAGCTTCTCGGCCTTGGTTATCCCGGAGGGCCTGTTATAGATAAGCTCGCATCTGAAGGCAATCCCGGTGCAATAGATTTTCCACGTGCATATCTGCCTGAAAGTTTTGATTTCAGCTTCAGCGGAGTGAAAACAGCAGTGCTTCATTACCTCAGAAAGGAAGCGGGGAAGCGGGCAAGCGGGGAAGCGGGCAAACCAGAAAATACAGATATTACTTCCAGGCTTGCAGACTTGCAGACTTCCGGGCTTGTAAAAGATATTGCCGCATCATTTCAGGCATGTGTTATAGATGTCCTGGTGAGAAAAACAGAATGGGCGATAAGAAAAGAAGGCATAAGGCGGGTGACTCTATCAGGCGGCGTTTCCGCAAACAGTGAACTCAGGAGAAGGATGGAAAAAATGGGAGAAGAAGGAGATGTTGAGATATTTATTCCTTCTGTTTCTTTATGCACTGACAATGCTGCAATGATTGCAGCAGCAGCTTTTCATTATTTTAATGCCGGCAGGCTTGCAGGGATGGACTTGAACCCAAAGGCGTATCTGCCGATGTAACGCTATCATAGGTGAAGGCAGAATATAGCATCTTCGCTCATTCTCGCTGCGCTCCGAGGAATTTTGCCTCTTGACCATTTTATTTATACTGTCGGAATATCGGCAAAATAAAACCGCTCTAATGCTATATCCTACCTTCTTAGGTGGATCTTTTCCTGAAAACCAAAAGCCCAATAAGCGCGCTCATAAACATCAATATGCTTATCCCCTGAGAAATTGAGATATTGCCGGCAAGAAATCCTCTTGCCTCGTCTCCCCTGAAGAACTCCACTGTAAATCTTATAACAGAGTAAGCGAGAAGATATGTCCAGAATATCTGGCCTTTAAATGACTGATGTTTTCTTAAAATAATTAAAATTAAAAAATTCAGAAACTCTCCGGCGGATTCGTAAAGCTGCGTGGGATGCAAAGGTATGCCTGTCGGCGCAAGGCATTCGGCATCTGAAAAGGTTACTGCCAGCGGATGCCCCTCTGCATGTTTTCCGTAGCAGCACCCTGCTGTGAAGCACCCGAGCCTTCCGATTGCATGGGCAATTGCCAGTGAGGGTGCAAAGATATCTGCGGTGTTCCAGAGGTCAAGGCCTTTTTCCCTTATGAACCAGATGGCAGTCGGGATTGCCAATATTACCCCTCCGTAAAAGACAAGCCCGCCTTCCCATATCTTGAATATGTCCAGTGGATGTTTAAGGTAATGGCCTGAGTTTACGAACACGAAGAAAAGCCTTGAGCCAATAATTGCGGCAAGCAGCACATAAAAGCCGAGGTCAACGATTTTATCAGGCTCAATAAGCTGTTTTTTTGCCTGTTTAACAGCGAGTGCAAGCCCAAGGAGAAAACCGGACGCAATCATAACGCCATAGGTGTGTATAGTCAAAGGCCCTATCTTAATCAGTATGGGATGCATACAGCGTTCTCTTTTATAAAAGTAAAATGCAGGAGGGGATTATCTTTGAGCGGTTTTATTTTGCCGATGTTCCGACAACCCCCTGAGTCCCCCTTTGTTAAGGGGGAATTAAGGGGGTTGTGAGGCAAAATTCCTCGGAGCGAAGCGAGAATGAGCGAAAAGGTGGTCCCCTCCTGTGTTGTTTCAGTTTTGTGTTTTATGTAATTTGTTTTCACTTGTTTCATGTCTATTTAAAAAAAGCTTTATAAAAATCAGCCCAATCCCGATTGTGAGCGCTGAATCTGCAACATTGAATGCAGGCCAGTGCAGCCTGCCGGCAAAGACGTCTATAAAATCTACAACAGAACCGCGGAAAACCCTGTCAAGGAGATTGCCGGTTGCGCCTCCGAGGACAAGGGAGAGGCTGAAGCGGTCTTCCCTGCCTTTTATGAGCATGTAGAAAATAAATGCAATCGCTGCTAAGGATATTATGATGAATATATTGTTTCCGAGGCCTCTGAACATGCCAAAGGCAGAGCCGGTGTTCCTTACATTTATGAGGTTAAGAAAGGGCAGTATCTCTATGGTACTGAACGGGGTTATGAAATTATTTACAAGATATTTTGTTGCCTGGTCGAGAATGACTGTCAGAAGCGCCAGTGCAATATATAACTTTTTCATTTAATGACATTATAACATCTCCGGCATAATTCCGGGGCGTCGCCGAAGGTCCCGACAGAAGTGTTCCAGTTCCAGCAGCGCTCGCATTTCCCGCCTTCTGCTTTTTCTACTATAACAGACATGCCTTTTATATCTTCGCTTTCATAGGCCCCGTCCACTTTGCCTGAAGCCGGCTTTATATCAGCGCCTGATACGATGAATAAGGTCGGGAGGAACTCTTTATATCCGCTTAAGAGGTTAAACTCATTTTCAGGAAGGTAAAGCATAATCTTCGCCTCGAGTGCATTTCCTATAAACTTGTTCTGCCTTTTGATTTCAAGGGCCTTATTAACATCGTTTCTTATTGTTATAAACTTTTCCCATTTCTCTTCAAGCGCAGTATCAAGGAATTTATCATCCGCTGCCGGGAATGCTGAAAGAAAAACGCTTTCTTCCCTGTTGCCTGCGATATTCTTCCATATCTCTTCTGCCGTAAAAGAGATGACCGGTGACATAAGTTTTGTCATGGTTACAAGTATATTATTCAGCACCCACTGTGCAGTCCTTCTTTCTTTTGAATCCGGCCTGGATGTATACAGCCTGTCCTTGAGGATATCGAGATAGAAAGAGCTCATATCAACTATGCAAAAGTTGTGCAGAAGATGATAGACCTCATGGAAGGCATAGTTCTCATAAGCAGACGAAATCTTTTTTATAAGCTGCTGGAGCCTTGACATCGCCCAGCTGTCTATCTCCAGAAGGTCCTTGCTGTAATCCTTTCCGTCAAAGTCATGAAGGTTGCCCAGGAGGAACCTTGCCGTATTCCTTATTTTTCTATATGCCTCTGTCAACCTGTCTATTATCTCTTTGGATATCCTTATGTCATCCCTGTAATCCTCGGCAGACACCCACAGCCTTAATATTTCAGCGCCGCTTGTTTTTATGACTTCCTGAGGCGCAACAACATTCCCAAGGGACTTTGACATCTTCTTGCCCGAACCGTCTACAACAAAACCATGCGTGAGGACTGTCCTGTAGGGCGAGGTACCCCTTGTGCCGACGGATGCAAGCAATGAGCTCTGGAACCATCCCCTGTGCTGGTCGCTTCCCTCCAGATACATATCAGCAGGCCATGAAAGTTTGTGGTTTTTCTCCATGACAGCAGCATGGCTTACGCCTGAATCAAACCACACATCAAGGATGTCCATCTCTTTTGAGAATGATGCGGCCTTGCATTTTTTGCATTTATATCCTTCAGGCAAAAAGTCTTCTGCCTTTTTTGAAAACCATATATCAGCCCCGTTTTCTTCAACAGATTTTATTGTTGTGTCGAGCACTGAGTCGTCTTTTACAAACTCACCGCAATCTTTGCACCTGATAAGCGTTATCGGCACGCCCCAGGCCCTCTGCCTTGATATGCACCAGTCAGGCCTGCCTGAGACCATGTTATAGATCCTGTCTCTGCCCCACTTCGGGACCCATTCAACCTTATCAATCTCTTCGAGGCATTTTTTACGGAGGTTGTTATGTTCAACAGAAATGAACCACTGCTCTGTTGCGCGGAATATGACGGGCTTTTTGCAGCGCCAGCAATGAGGATATGAATGCACCACTTTTTCTTCTTTTATCAGAGCGTTTTTGGTTTTTAATATTTCTATTATCGCTGTATTTGCCTTGAATACGAACTGGCCTTCGAGTTCAGGAACTGCCTTTGTGAACTTGCCCTTATCGTCAACAGGCGCATAGATGTCGAGGCCGTATTTCAATCCTGTTTTATAGTCATCCTCGCCATGGCCCGGCGCAATATGCACAATTCCCGTTCCCTCTTCAAGGGACACAAATTCTCCCAGAACAGCCCTTGATGTCCTTTCGATGAAGGGATGAAGCACGAGCATGCCTTCAAGTGCCTTGCCTGATACCTTTGCAAGGACGTTTCCGTTTAAACCTATTTTCTCTTTCAGTGCGTCAAGCCTGCCTTCAGCAGCAATATAAACTTCATCTCCGTGCCCGACACCTGCATAAGTTAAGTCAGGATTGAACGCAATGGCAAGGTTTGCAGGCAAAGTCCACGGGGTTGTTGTCCAGATAATAACGAATACTTTTTTGCCTTTAAGGGCAGGAAGATATTTATTTATATTTTCATCATCAACTTCAAACTTTACAAATACAGAAGGCGATTCCTTGTCAGCATACTCCACCTCTGCCTCTGCAAGCGCGGTAACGCACGAATGGCACCAGTGGACGGGTTTTTTGCCTTTGTAGGCATATCCTCTCCTGACGAACTCCGCAAATTCCCTGACTATTGCCCCTTCATAGGTATATGACATCGTGAGATAGGGTTCTGCCCAATCACCAAAGACCCCGAGCCTTTTGAATTCTTCCCTCTGTATATCAACAAATTCAGCTGCGTATTTCCTGCAGAGGTTTCTTTTTTCAAGTATATCAACCTTATCTTTTTTCTCCCCGAGGTTTTTGTCAACCTGCAGTTCTATCGGCAGGCCGTGGCAGTCCCAGCCCGGGACATAAGGAGAATAAAACCCCTGCATAGACTTAAATTTTATAATTATGTCTTTCAGTATTTTGTTAAGCGCATGGCCGATATGAATATGCCCGTTTGCATAAGGGGGCCCGTCATGGAGGATATAGTGTTTGCCGGCTTTGTTTTTGTCCTGAATTTTTTCATATATCCTGTTATCTTCCCAGGACTTGAGCATGTCAGGCTCTCTCTGGGCAAGGTTAGCCTTCATCGGAAACCCTGTCTGCGGGAGGTTCAGCGTGTCTTTATAGTCTTTTCGCTTCGGCAAATCATCAATTGGCATAAGAGAAAAATTAGCACTATATCGGTTTGAAAGTCAAGTCAGGGGGGCTTGACTTGTTGCATAGTATCGAATAAACTAAACTTAAAGTTATAACTTTAGGCTGTCTTCTGTTATGAGCAGGTAAGGTTAGAGCATGAAAAGGAGGTTTCTATGTTTAGGAAGAGTAGAGTATTAACAACTGCCATCCTTGTTGCAGCAGGATTATTTCTGCTGAGCGGCATTGGAATGGCAGCAGAAGTATCGCCAAAACCGAAGATCGCGGCGCCATGCAAACAGTGCCATGCGCCTGATGAGAAGATATTGCGCGGGAGCTTTGCGGGTATCTCAAAAAAGGCTGGAACCGTTCAGATTCAGATCGGTCCTGCATCATGGCTCGTAAAGTTCGGAGATGACACGAAGCTCACAGGTGCAGAGAAGTTCAGCGCAATACCAAAAGACAAAGAGATAGCAATAGCTATTACGGAGAAGGACGGCTCGCTTTACGCAGCAGGTTTGTCAGTTAAACCGCCGGCAAAGGTTGCGCCTGAAAAGCTTATGGCAGCCGAAGAACTGGCAAGGCTTGTTTCAGCGGGTGCTGAAAAAGGCAATTTTACACTTGTGGATTCAAGGCCCGGAGCAAGATACAACGAAGGCCATATCCCTGGTGCAATCTCAATCTATGACGCTGATTTTGACAAGGACATTGAAAAACTGCCAAAGGATAAAGATAAACTCCTTATCTTCTATTGTGCCGGGCCTACCTGAAGACTGAGTCCATCCTCTGCCGGTAAGGCGGAGAAATTAGGTTACACCAAGGCCAAGGTTTTTGTAGATGGTATCCCTGCATGGAAAAAGGCCGGCAATCTTGTGGCATCCACGGTTGCAAGCCTTAAAGAATACATGGATAAAGATATCCCTTATGTGCTCGTTGACATAAGGCCTCTGGCTGAAGCAAAGAAAGAACACATAAAAGGCGCAGTGTCAGTACCGTTAAAGGGGCTTGAAAAGTCAAAGGACAGGTTTCCTGCAGACAAAAAAGCCCCGATAATTATTTACTGTGATGTTACAAAACTTTCTGAAGAGGCATTCATTATTGCAAGGAAATGGGGCTACAGCAACCTCACATATCTCGCAGGCGGCATCGAGGCATGGAAAAAGGCCGGAAATCCTGTTGTGAGCGGTGACCTTGCAGCAACAATTGTATATGTTCCAAAACCCCGTCCCGGAGAAATTTCGATAGAGGAATTCAAGCAGATTGCAGAGACAAAACCTGCTGATAAATTTATCCTTGATGTAAGGGATGTGGATGAGGCATCAAGCGGGATGCTCGTAGGAGCAAGGAATATCCCTGCAAAGGACATTTCTTCAAAACTTTCCGAGATACCGAAGGACAAGGAGATAATAGCCCACTGCATAACAGGGGTAAGGGCTGAAATGGCATACCACATGCTGAAGGAATCAGGGCATAAGGTTCGCTTTCTCAATGCAGATATAAAGATTGACAAAGACGGGAAATATGAAATAACCAGGGAATAGCCCTGATGTTTGCCCCGTTAGAGGCTCTGGGCTCTAACGGGGTTTATTACTGTGGCAGCGTGGTTGGAGGCGGCAAAGGAGATGGCGGCGTAGTGCGCTGAAAAGGCCTTTGCCTTATTGGTTGTTTTTGCGGCTGTGTATTTACAACAGGCCTGCTGATGCCTGCTCCGCCGTATATTTCCAGTTTATCTATGAGCCCTGCTGTATCATATGATATTGTAAAGTCTTTTTCCTTCATGATAGTGAGCAGCCTGCGCACGCCCCTTTCTACTTCGATATCCTTAAAGGTAGTGCTTATTTTTTTGACGGCAACATCGTTTGATATCTCTGCCTTGAATTTTGCTTTTTCTGCAATTTCTTTTATTACATTTCCGAATTCTGCGTCTGATAGCTCAACGCTTAAAAGGCCGTCATTCACTTCTATCTTCATTACAGGCTTAACAGGTTCAACAGGTATATCCTGTGGCGTTGCCGGAGCAGCAGGCTGCTGGGCCTGTGAAGACGAGAAAAGGCAGGCTAAGATTAAGGTTGAGATAAAAAAAATATTCTTTAATCTTTTGCTTAACCTCAACCTCAGCCTGTTTTTTATAATCATTTCTCCTCTGCTTTTTCTTTTTTCTGGGCTATCTTTTCAGCTATTACCTTTTGTGCCTGATGCGCAGGGACTTCCTCATAATGCGAGAATTCCATGGAATATAATCCTCTTCCCGATGTAAGGCTGTGAAGCTGATTTGCATAGGTGAGCAATTCGGACATCGGCACCAAAGCCGCTATCTTCTGATTCCTGGCCTGTGATTCAACTCCCTGGACCTTTCCTCTCTTTGAGTTGAGGTCGCCTATTACAGCGCCGAGCGCCTCATCAGGCGTAGTCACTTCCACCTTCATTATGGGTTCAAGGAGTATTGGTTTTGCATCCTCTACAGCCTTTTTAATGGCCATTGAGCCTGCAATCTTAAAGGCCATTTCCGATGAATCCACTGTGTGATATGAACCATCGTAAAGCGACACCCTTACATCAACCATCGGATAACCTGCAATTATGCCTTCATGCATTGTATCAATAATTCCTTTTTCTACTGCGGGTATATATTGCCTGGGTATGGCCCCGCCGACTACCTTATCCACAAATTCAAAGCCTTTGCCTCTTTGCAGGGGTTCTATTGTTATGTGGCAGTCTCCGTACTGGCCTCTTCCGCCTGACTGTTTTTTATATCTGCCCTGGGCCTTTGCAGCGGCTTTGATAGTCTCTCTGTATGGAATCTTCGGCGTCTTCATTACAACCTCAACACCGAATTTTCTCTTCAGCCTCTCGAGTGTGACTTCAAGGTGCACCTGCCCCATACCTGAGAGTATCATCTCCTTTGTCTCCTCGTCCCTGTGGAATTTAAGGGTCGGGTCTTCTTCGAGGATTCTGCTGAGCCCTGTGCTTACCTTATCTTCATCCCCCTTGCTTTTCGGGGCTATGGCATAAGAGATTATCGGTTCTGCAAATTTAACTTTCTCGAATACTATCGGATGCGCATCATCAGAAAGGGTGTCTCCTGTATTTGTCTCTTTGAGCTTTGCGACAACGCCTATCTCTCCTGCGCCTATGGTATTTGCCGGAATCTGCTTTTTGCCGAGAAGATAGAAAACCTGTCCTATCCTTTCTTTTGAGCCTATTGTTGAGTTCAGCACAGTTGAATCTGCTTTCAGCGTGCCTGAATATACCCTGAACAGGGAAAGCTTTCCGGCATAAGGGTCTGCAATTGTCTTGAAGATATAAGCGGAAAACGGCTCTTTTTCATCCGGTTTCCTCTGCACATCTGTTCCATCTTTAGGGTTTTTGCCTTTAACGGGAAATATCCTTACAAGGTCAATGGGAGAGGGCAGGCAGAGCAGGATTGTATCAAGAAGCTGAGGTATTCCGATATTCTTCACTGCCGAGCCGCATGCAACAGGGATAAACCTTCTGGACAGCGAACCCTCTTTTATTCCTTTTATAATCTCCTCCTGAGTCAATTCTCCGCCTTCGAGATATTTTTCAAGGAGAGAATCATCTGATTCAGCTATTTTTTCTATGAGTTTTTTTCTGTATTCCTGCGCCTCGGAGAGCATATCAGCAGGTATGTCGGATTCAGATGCCTTGCCTCCTGAAAATTTATATGCTTTCATATTAACAAGGTTGATGATACCCTCAAATTTTTCTCCTGAGCCTATCGGTATTTGAAGAGGAACACCTTCTGAGCCAAATGACTGTGCAAGTTCCTCAAGCGCGCCAACGAAATTGGCTGATTCTTTGTCCAGTTTGTTTATGAAGACTATCCTGGGGACTTCATACTCGCAGGCATATTTCCAGACCTTCTCTGTCTCTGCCTTGACTCCTGATATAGCGCTGACTATCACGACTGCGCCGTCAACAGCCTTCAGGGTGCCTCTTATATCCTCTACAAAATTTATAAATCCCGGAGTGTCTATAAGATTTATCCTGTGGCCGTTCCAGCTGCAGAAACCGAGGGCTGATATAATGGTTATCTTTCTTGATATTTCCTCGGGTTCGGAATCTGTTGTCGTGTTGCCTTCTTCAATGCTGCCGAGCCTGTCAATAGCGCCCGAGTCAAAAAGCATTGCCTCGACCAGAGATGTCTTTCCCGCGCCTCCATGTGCAATTACAGCGACATTACGGATCTTGTTGACATCAAAATTAGCCATAAAACCCCCTGTATTTTAAAATTATTAGCTGTATGCTGAAAGCTGACTGCTGTTATTCCAGTATTTCTTCTATCACAGGCTTTGATTCAGTCTTTTTTTCTGCGAAGATGCTCCATATCTTAATGCCTAAAAAAGCAAGCACGAATGCGCCAAAGCCGAATATCGCAGAAATTATATCAGGGTCCGTATCTTTAAAGTAGCTGCTGAAAACCTCTTTGCCGAGAATTGCTCCTGCAATAAGCGCAAGCGCAGGGATGCCGTAGACCAATATCGAACCTTTCAGGTATGTATATGTTTTTACAACAACCCTGACCCGTTGTCCTGCCTTGGCCCTGGCCTTGTTAATGGCCTCGATCTCCATGGCCTGTTCATCAGGCGTGCATGTGCCTGCGGTGCAGCCTTCGCAGACGCTCTTCCTTGGGACAGAGACTTTGGCAAACATTCCCTGTGTGCTCTTTACTGTCCCTATCTCTTCCATAACAGTAGCATTTTACCATAAGGGGATTTGAAAAGTCTTGATTGCAAACCGGATATTCATAGTGCGAATCCTGCTTGTAATGTCAGGGGATTGTTGTTATTATTTAACGGCATGGATACAGAGAAGATACTTAAAGTTATTAAGAGTGCGGATTCACCGTTGAAGCGTCAGCTCCTTATTGTAGGCCTTGTTACGAAGGTGCTTGAGCAGCGCGGTAAAGATATCCCGACAGTGATTGGCGGCTGCGCCTTATCCTATTATTCAAGAGAAGTATATTTTACTTCTGATATAGACCTGGCATATTCTGACAGAGAAGCGCTGGATGAAGTTTTAAGCGAGATAGGCTTTGACAGAGAGGGCAAATACTGGGTTAACAAAGGGCTTAAAATTGCTATCGAGGTTCCTGCAGGGGTTCTTGTCGGCGAGGACTCACCTGCAGAGATTGTTGAACTCGGCGAGAACCTGAGGTGCAGAATTATCGGAATTGAAGACCTTGTGATAGACAGGCTTAATGCCTGCAAATACTGGAAATCCGAGATAGACTGCGAAATGGTGGAACTTCTTCTCGCCAGGTATTTGAAGGAAATGGATTGGGCGTATCTTGAGAAAAAAGCGGGCATGCCTGAAAATAATTCATTGTCCGAACTTGCTGAATTAAGAAGAAAGGCTGAAAAATGAAGGCGAGAATCAGGAAGTATGAAGAGTTATCTCCGGTAGAAATGCTGCTGCTTAGGGAAAAATTTGGTCTTGGCAGGTACCGGAAGAGCACAAAAAGAGATGAAGAAAAAAGAAAAATTCTCCTGGGCCTCGGATTGGAAAAAATTGAGGAAAAGGAAAAGGATGATTTCGTTTCGATAGGCTTCAGGCGCAGAAAAGTCAGGGCCTTTCCTTAGTTTATAGGCTGCTGTATAATCCCGTCCTATCACCTCCGGAGTCCAGATATTTCATTTGCCGTTTCCTTGACAACCGGCCTGCCATGTGAGATAGTTTTGATTGGGAGGGAAGATGAAGAATAAGGAAATGCGGGAATAGACTAAGGCAGGACAAAGGGGAATGCCATGATACCAGTTGTCATATTTTTGCTTTCTATCGGGATGCAACTGGCAGCTGCAATATATGCCCTTTTGCTGATTCGCATAACAGGCAGAAAATCGGCGTGGATATTAATCTCAATGGCTATGGTTTTAATGACCTCCCGGCGGATAGTATCATTTGTTTCGATTCTAACCTCGGATAAAAGATTTACCTATGAAATCTCGGAAATAATCGCCCTGATAATCGCCTTTTTAATGTTGCTTGGTGTTCTGCGCATAAAGAGCTATTTCTGGGCTATCAAATCGGCCGCCATCGAGCGGAAGAAGGTGGAGGAGGCGTTGCAGGAGAGCAAAACAATCATGGAAGCGGTCATTGAAAACGCGCCCACTTGAGTAAAGCTGCTCGCTGCGGACGGGACTCTGCAGAGGATGAACCGGGCCGGCCTCAACATGATACAGGCCGATTCGCTCGAACAGGTGCAAGGACAAAGCGTGTATCCCCTGGTGGCCGAAGAGCATAGAGAGGCGTTTAAGGCGCTGGTGCAGGATGTTTTTCAGGGCAAATCCGGGGCCCTTGAGTTCAAGATAATCGGCCTGAAGGGACGCCCCTGCTGGTTGTATTCCCATGCAGTGCCGCTGCGCAACAATAGGGGAGATATTGTCTTTGCACTTTCGGTAACCGACGACATCACCCAGCGCAAGCTGGCGGAGGAGGAAAGGGAGAAAATTATTCTTGAACTGAAAGATGCCATTGCCAAAGTAAAACAATTGAGCGGAATGCTTCCGATATGCGCGGGATGCAAGAAGATAAGGGATGACAAAGGATACTGGAATCAGATAGAGATTTATATCAGAGACCATTCAGAGGCTGAATTCACGCACGGCTTATGCCCTGACTGCGCAAGGAAGGCGTATGAGGAACTGGATAGATTAAAGAAGGAAAAAGATAAAAACCAGATGTAGAGCTGCTTCACTCAGAAGGATTTGACCAAAACAAATCCAACAGTTTCCTTGACAACCGGCCTGCCATGTGAGATAGTTTTTTATGAGACGGATGGGTAAAACAGAGGGGGAAATGCGGATGGAAAGACGTTTTCAGATGTCTTAATTAATTTGCGCAGGCTGGAATAAGCCGCTATAATGTGAAGTATGAAATATGACGGGGGCAGGCCCGGCGATTCAGATGAGGAATGCACTGATCACGCGGTGATTTTTTTAAGGCGCGTTGCATTAGTATGTTCTGCGGTAACCACATTTGTCGGCGCCGCGGCCCTGGCAGGCTGGGTCTTTGATTGGCTTATACTTGCCAGAATCGGGGAAGGTTATATACCGATGGCTCCGAGCACTGCGCTCTCGTTTATCATTTTAAGCGTTGCATTAGCCGCTCATGTTCATTATCCGGCTCACCGCCTCGTCAGGATGCTTGCAAAGGCCTGCCTGATAATCGTCTTATCGTTCTGCTCTCTGATATTAATCGAGTATCTTGCCGCTATGAAACTCGATATCGAACTTTTGCTTACCGCTCCCCGCGATGTCGGGAATATTATCATCGGCCGCATGTCTCCGGTTACGGCCTCGAATTTTTTATTGTCGGCAGCGGCGATTCTCTTGATGCTCATCTCAAGGAAAGCTTCGAAAAATATCTCTTCGATTTTAGGCATCATCGTTGCGCTGGTAGGGCTGGTGCTGATACTCGATTATCTCTACAATACCCTGATCTTATACGGCAGGCTTAAGATCCCCGTGGCCTTGAATACATCTATAGCCTTTATGACGCTAGGCACAGGGATAACCGCAGGCGCAGGAAGGCATTCATGGCCGGTGAGATTGCTTACAGGCTCATCGGTGAGGGCCAGGCTTTTGCGCTTATTCCTTCCTGTTACGATCGCCATGACGCTCGGTTACGGCTGGCTCAATACGGTTATTTTCTCGAGAATAATCAGCCCTTCGATGACTTCAGCGCTGACCGCAATCTTGTCCATAATGATTGTGAGCTTTGTGGTATCGAGGATATCGAAGATAATCAGCGTCAAAATTGACCGCTTGAACATGGAGCGCGAGCAAGCGGCTAAAGCCCTTACAGAATCCGAAAAGAAATTCAGGGCTATTTTTGAAAATGCGATGGATGGCATGCTTTTGGCCGACCCTGAAAGCAAAATGTTCGTAATGAGCAATAAGACAATTTCTCAAATGGTCGGATATACCGAGAAGGAAATTGCAGGCTTGGGCATTATGGATATCCATCCTGCCGGAGATCTTCCGTTTGTAATCGAACAGTTTGAAAGACAGGCACGGGGTGAAATTACCGTTGCCGTTGACATCCCTGTTAAGAGAAAAGACGGCAGTGTCTTTTATGCCGATATCAGCGCAACTCCGATACTGCTTCAGGGAAGAAAATGCCTAATGGGTATTTTCAGAGACACCACGGAGCGGAAAAGGCTCGAGGCCCAGCTCATTCAGTCCCAGAAACTGGAGGCGGTCGGCCAGCTTGCAGGAGGCATAGCCCATGATTTCAACAATATCCTGACGGCGATCATCGGATATGCAAGCATAGCCCAGATGAAGATGAAGCAAGACGACCCCGTAAGACATAATATAGAGCAGGTGCTTGCCTCGGCGGAAAGGGCTGCAAACCTCACACAGAGCCTCCTTGCATTCAGCAGAAAACAGATAAACTATCTTGCGCCGATAGACCTGAACGAGACAGTAAGGAAGATAGACAGGCTTTTATCAAGGGTCATAGGAGAAGACATAGAACTAAGGACAGAGCTTTTTGACGGCAGGCTGACAGTGATGGCCGACCATGGCCAGATAGAGCAGGTGCTGATGAACCTGGCGACAAACGCAAGGGATGCCATGCCAAGCGGAGGCCTGCTTACGATAGAGACAGGCAAAATAGAAATAGACGAAGAATACATAAAGGCGCACGGATACGGCAAGGCAGGCACGTATGCCCTTATATCAGTAACAGATTCAGGCGTCGGGATGGATGAAAAGACAAGGGAAAAGATATTCGAGCCGTTCTTTACGACCAAGGAAATCGGCAAAGGCACAGGCCTTGGGCTTTCGATAGTTTACGGGATAATCAAACAGCATAACGGCTACATAAACTGCTACAGCGAAGCAGGAAAAGGAACAACATTCAAGATATACCTGCCCCTGATAAAAGCAGAAGAGGCCAAAAAAATAAAGACAATTAAACCTGAAACAGCAGGGACCGGTACAGAGATAATACTCCTTGCAGAGGACGAGGAAGAAGTGAGAAGACTCACAAGGATGGTACTTGAGGAATCCGGATACAAGGTGATAGAGGCTAAAGACGGAGAAGAGGCAGTGAATAAATACATCGAAAGCAAAGACAGCATACAACTTCTCCTTCTTGATGTGATAATGCCGAAGATGAACGGCAAAGAGGTCTATGACAGGATAAAGAAGCTAAACCCCGGGATCAAGGTGCTTTTTTCAAGCGGTTATCCCGCTGATTTCATACGCAAGGATGACATCGTTGGGAAAGGCCTTGCATTTGTCTCAAAGCCGATATCTCCAACGGAGCTTTTGAAAAAGGTGAGAGAGGCTCTGGATAAATAGAGTATGGTGAGTGGGTGAAAAAAATAAAATTCTTTTCATCCTGGATAATATGGGTCAGCATTGGACTTGGAATATCTTACTGGATAATTGACTCCGCAGTTGACGCATATATATTCGGAGAAGGCTCCTTTATATCATAGATAATCGCCCCTGCATGGAATGAGCTGTGGGTAAAAGGAGGATTCGAGA
>JACRGY010000200.1 GCA_016212165.1 Nitrospirota bacterium | reverse complement strand
TGGTCCCATCGTCTAGAGGCCTAGGACGTGGCCCTCTCAAGGCTAAAACACGGGTTCGAATCCCGTTGGGACCGCCAAAGCATTTGCATCTGTTCTGCATTGAACTTTTTAAAACTTTAGTTGCAAAACATCCCTTATATATGGAAAATGTATATGTCATGAAAAAGGCAGCGTTAACAGCTGTAATTTTTTTAGCGGTATTGGTTATTCCTGCTTTTGCACTGGAAAAGACCGACGTCACTGTCAGGGCAGGGAGGCAGGAAGGAATTCTCCGGTTAGTATTTGAGGCTGAGGAATCTTTTCTGAAAAAGACAAATGTTTCTTTGTCAGGCATGCAGATAAATATTGAGTTTCCGCTTGTTTTTAATCTTAAGCCACAAAAGGATTTTAACCTTGAAATATCAGCAAAGGAAAGGATTCTGACAATAAATCTTAAGGAACCTATTGAGATGAAGGTCTTGAGGCTTTCTTCTCCGCCACGGCTTGTGGTAGACATATCAACAGTAAACGCAAAAGGGCCTGCAGACATAAAAGCGCAGGCAGAGGTTATGTTATCGCAGAAGGTTTTTGTTATTGACCCGGGCCACGGGGGGTATGATTTTGGAATTATGAGCAGTGAATTGAAAGAGAAGGACATTGCCCTTGCGATTGCAAAGGATATAGAAGCTATATTGATAAAGAGGGGTAAAGCGGTTTTTCTCACGAGGAAGAGTGACCAGTCTGTGCAGCTCAGGGACAGGGCCATGTTTGCTAATCAGAAAATGCCGGAGATATTTATAAGCATACATACCGCAGCATCTGAGAGCTTTGTCTTGTACGTGCCCATGATTGCTGAAACGGGTTCTGAACAGCCGGCATCAGATGCGTATGGCCTAAATTCGAGGCAGAGAAAATATGCCCAGAAGAGCATGAAACTTGCGGAGGCTCTTGGAAAGGCTGTTAAGGAGGAGTTTAATCTTAATGTTGTCCAGAGGGAGATGTCATTGCCTGTGCTTAATTCTGTTGGCGCGCCTGCTGTTTTAGTTGAGGCGCCTTCATTTAAGATTATGAGTTATGACCAGAAGACACGTGCAAGGCTTGCAGAGGCAATCATAAAAGGAATTTCTTATTATGGGCAATAAAAAATATCGGTGGGCAATAATTCTTGTTTTGTTGTTTGCGGGCGGCCTGGCAGGGGGTTTTTTTTATTTTTCAAAAAAATTTCCCTCACAATCCTCTCCTGAAAAAGAGGCAGAAGAGACAGGCATCATGCCGGCAGGAGACCTGTTTACGCTGAGAGTCTATTATCCGGTGGAAGGCCGGCTCCAGATGGAAGAAAGAAAAGTGCAGAGGAAAATGGCACAGATGGCTGTTGCAGAGGCGGTGCTCGGTGAATTTTTTAAGGGGCCTGTTAACTCAAAAGGTTCGGAGGTGCCCAGGGACACAAAACTCCTTGGTTTATACAGGGGCAGTGACGGCATCCTGTACGTTGACTTGTCGGATGAATTCAGAAGGAACTTCAGCGGGGATATAGCGGCAGAATTTTTGCTATTGAAAGGTATCTTTGAAAGTCTTATTTCAAATGTGCAGGACATAACTGATGTAAAAATATTGATAGAGGGCAGGGAGATGGAAAGTCTCGGAGGGCATATATATCTGCTCTATCCGTTAAAAGATACAGTTTCACAGGAAACCGGAGCGGCTGGCAAAAGTGGCCTCTGAGAATAACAGCCCCATAGGGGTTTTTGATTCCGGAATAGGCGGGCTTACAGTCCTGAAGGAGATATTCAGGGTGCTGCCTGCTGAAAGCACTATCTATCTCGGTGATACAGCGAGGGTCCCTTATGGCATAAGGTCTTCTGAAACTGTTATGAGATATTCTTTTGAGAACACCCGGTTTCTTGTATCAAAGGGCATAAAACTATTGGTAATTGCATGCAATACCGCATCTTCTGTCAGTCTGGCTGCAATCAGGAAGAGCGTGTTTATCCCGGTTATCGGTGTTATAGAGCCTGGTGCAGAGGCAGCTCTTAAAAGCACAGGGAATAAGAAAATCGGAATAATAGGGACAGAGGCAACAGTCAGAAGCAGCGCATATAAAAAGACAATAAAGGCGCTTGACAACAGCGCAGAGGTATTCAGCCTTCCATGCCCGCTCTTTGTACCATTGGTTGAAGAAGGGTGGACAGAGGGCGAGGTTGCAAGGATGGTTGCAGAAAAATATCTCAGCGGCATAAAGGATAAGGGCATAGACACACTTGTCCTGGGTTGTACGCATTATCCTTTGCTGAAAGATGTTATTTCAATGGTTATGGGCCCGGATGTAAGACTTATAGATTCTGCTGTCGAGACCGCAAAAAAGATAAAAGATATTCTGAAAAAAGACAGCAGGGAGAGAAAATTAAAGGGAAAGCCCTCAAGGGAATTTTATGTCACTGATTCTCCTGAAAGGTTTATAAAGGTTGGCGAGAGGTTTCTCGAACAGAAGATAAAATATATAGAAAAAATAGCTGTCAGCTGTTAGCTGATTGCTGAAGGCATAGCTTTAAGAATGGAGGATAGATGAGGCCTGACAAGAGGAAGAACACTGACATGAGAGAACTGAAAATAACCAGAAATTTTATAGGCACTGCAGAAGGTTCTGTGCTTATCGAGATGGGAGACACAAGGGTTATCTGCACTGCATCAATAGAAGAGAAAGTCCCCCAGTTTCTGAAAGACCAGAAGAAGGGATGGGTAACTGCAGAGTATTCTATGCTGCCTAAATCATCCAGGACGAGGATAATGCGTGAGTCGAGTGCAGGGAGGATCGGAGGCAGGACTCATGAGATCCAGAGGCTTATTGGAAGGGCCTTGAGGTCTGTTGTTGACCTGACTATGATTGGCGAAAGGACGATCTGGATAGATTGTGATGTTATTCAGGCAGACGGCAGTACGAGGACAGTCAGTGTAACAGGAGCCTTTATCTGTCTTGCAGATGTACTGAACTATGCCTTGAGGAACGGGTTAATAGAAAGGATGCCGTTAAAAGATTACCTTGCAGCAGTAAGTGTCGGGGTTGTAAATGGCGAGCCGGTCCTTGACCTTACCTATGCCGAGGATTCGTCGGCAGAGGTTGATATGAATGTAGTGATGACAGGCAGCGGGAACCTTGTCGAAGTGCAGGGCACTGCAGAGGGGCTGCCGTTTTCAAAAGATACGCTGGACAGTCTTATAGAACTTGCATCAGATGGGATAAAGAGACTGGTGGATATCCAGAAAAAGACCATAAGGATAGAAGGTAATGTCCTGAGCTTTTAAATGTGGTAAAATAGTAAACTATACAATATATCATTAGGAGGCAATCTTGAATAAATACAGGAATCTGTTTATCTGGGTGTTGATGGCAGTAATGACAATACTTCTGATCAATCTCCTGAATACACCAAAGAAGGCTGAGGAGGAAATGATATTCTCAGAATTCATAGCAAAGCTTGATGCAGGCAATGTCGAGGAGGTTGTCATAAAAGAAAATTATGTCATGGGCCGCTTAAATGATGGTAAAAAATTCAAGACCTATCTGGCGGAATATCCTGACCTTGTCAAGGAGTTAAAGGCAAAGGGAGTGAAGATTACGGCAAAGCCGCCTGAACAGAACCCATGGTATGTGAATTTCTTTTTTTCCTGGGGGCCGATAATCTTTCTTGTTCTGGTCTGGATATTCTTTATGCGCCAGATGCAGACAGGGGGGAACAAGGCATTATCATTCGGAAAGAGCAAGGCAAAGCTTGTGTCTGATAAGGCTGTAAAGATAACCTTTGCTGATGTAGCGGGAATAGAAGAGGCAAAGTATGAGGTTCAGGAGATAATAGATTTTCTCAAGGCCCCCCAGAAATTTTCAAAACTCGGAGGCAAGATACCAAAGGGAGTGCTCCTTGTCGGTGCTCCGGGCACGGGCAAGACCCTTCTGGCAAAGGCGATTGCAGGAGAAGCCGGTGTTCCGTTTTTTTCGATATCAGGCTCTGATTTTGTTGAGATGTTTGTCGGGGTCGGGGCGTCGCGGGTAAGAGATTTATTTGAACAGTCAAAGAAAAATGCGCCGTGCATAATTTTTATTGATGAGATAGATGCTGTGGGCCGCCACAGGGGAGCAGGACTCGGCGGAGGCCACGACGAGAGGGAGCAGACTTTAAACCAGCTGCTGGTAGAGATGGACGGGTTTGAGGGGAACGAAGGAGTTATAATTCTTGCAGCTACTAACAGGCCTGATGTGCTTGACCCTGCGTTGCTAAGGCCGGGAAGGTTTGACAGACAGGTCGTTGTGCCGGTGCCTGATGTAAACGGCAGGCACGAGATATTAAAGGTGCATACGAAAAGTATTCCACTTGATGAAAATGTAAATCTTGAGCTTATTGCGCGGGGAGTGCCTGGATTTTCAGGGGCTGACCTGGCCAATCTTGTAAATGAAGCAGCGCTCCTTGCTGCAAGAAAATCAAAGAGCAAGGTTGACATGTCTGACTTTGAGTTTGCAAAGGATAAAGTTCTGATGGGCGTTGAGCGTAAAAGCATGATAATAAGCGAATCAGAAAAGAAGAATACCGCCTATCATGAGGCAGGGCATGCCCTTGTGGCAAAGCTTACGCCTGGAACAGACCCTATTCATAAGGTAAGCATCATCCCAAGGGGAAGGGCGCTTGGTGTAACACAGCAGCTTCCTATTGATGACAAATATACTTATTCAAAGGATTATTTATTGCAGACACTTGCAGTATTTCTCGGCGGGCGGGCTGCTGAGGAGCTTGCGTTAAAACATATGACAACAGGCGCGGGCAATGACCTTGAGAGGGCAACAGACCTTGCAAGGAGAATGGTTACGGAGTGGGGGATGAGTGAAAAACTTGGGCCATTGACTTTCGGCAAAAAAGAGGAACAGGTATTCCTTGGAAGGGATATAGCCAAGCATAAGGATTACAGCGAAAAAACAGCAGAGGACATAGACGGGGAAGTGAAACGCATAGTCATCGAGGCATACGAAAGGGCAAAGACGCTTCTTGCGAATAACTTTGATACTCTTGATGTCTTTGCAAAGACATTGCTTGAGAAAGAGACAATGGATGCAGTGGAGATAGACGCGATGATTAAGGAGATTGATTCAAAGAAGGCTTTGCAGGTTTGACGTTTTTACCTCATAAGAGATTTAAAAACACTGCCTTTTTCTGTTAGAATCTTCTGTGTTCGTCCAACAGGTAATCAACGGCCTAACGGTCGGAGGCGTCTATGCGCTCATAGCCCTGGGCTATACAATGGTCTACGGGATACTCGAGCTGATCAATTTTGCGCACGGCGAGATTTATATGCTCGGCGCATATCTCGGAATTATATTCCTCGGGCTTTTTACGGCAATCGGACTTACAGCATACAGCCTTCCATTGGCCCTGGCGCTGACATTTGCACTTTCCATAGTTTTTTGTTCGGCGTATGGTTTTACGATAGAAAAAATAGCTTATAAGCCTTTGAGAAATGCATCAAGGCTCAGTCCCCTGATAAGCGCCATCGGTGTTTCGATATTTCTTCAGAACTATGTAATGCTCACGCAGGGCGCAACTGATAAGGTCTTTCCGCATCTGTTTGAGGAAACAGGATTTGAGGTGCAGGGCATGACTTTTACATACATACAGATCTTTATAATCGTTGTTTCGGCCGCTTTGATGATGTTTCTTAATCTCTTTATAACAAGAACAAGGATGGGTAAGGCGATGAGGGCAGTGGCGCAGGACAGGGTGATGGCGTCATTAGTGGGTATAAACATTGACACTGTTATATCTGTTACCTTTGTCATAGGCTCCGGGCTTGCCGCGGTTGCGGGCCTGATGGTTGCTATGTACTACGGACTTGTGAATTATTCCATAGGTTATATCGCCGGCATAAAGGCCTTTACCGCAGCAGTGCTTGGCGGTATAGGGAGTATCCCCGGCGCGATGTTCGGGGGAATACTCCTGGGCCTGGTTGAGAGCCTTAGCTCGAGTTATATATCCCCTGAATACAAGGACGCATACGCATTTATCATCCTGATTATCATTCTGCTCATAAAACCGTCCGGCCTTTTTGGAAAGGCCCATGAGGAGAAGGTATGAAAAAAGCAGTCAGCAGTCAGCAGTCAGCAGTCAGAAAAAATAATTCACCCATTCACCGGATTACCCAACCACCATTTTTTATTGCATTATGGCTTGCCCTGCTGTTTCTGCCTTTCAGGGGAATTAAGGATGCATTAATCCTTTTTGTAACGCTCTCGATATTACTATTCATTTTTAGAGCGCTGTCTGGTTATGCAAAAACACTAACGGAAAAGTTCAACGCCATAAGACAATCTGTAAGCAGTGGCCTGGAAACCGTGTATGTAAGGCCTAAAGCTCCCCGGTTTGTTGCTTATTTGCTTTTACTTGGTTTTATTCTTTCTGTCCCCTTTTTTGCCAAAGATTATTTTATTGACGTGCTGATACTTGCGGGCATCTATGTAATATTGGCGCAGGGGCTTAATGTTGTTGTCGGCTTTGCAGGATTATTAAATCTCGGGTTTGTTGCCTTTTATGCAATAGGCGCTTATTCTTACGCGTTGCTTAATACAAAAATGGGATTGGGGTTCTGGTCAGCCCTTCCTCTGTCAGTCGTGCTTGCCAGTTTTTCAGGATTCCTGCTTGCAGTCCCGGCGTTAAGGCTTAAAGGAGATTATCTTGCCATAGTCACCCTCGGGTTTGGCGAGATAGTGCGCCTTGTGCTTAACAACTGGGATTCTGTGACAAAGGGCCCTAATGGGATAGGAGGGATAGAGCCCCCTTATTTATTCGGTATGCCGCTCGGAAGATTAAGTTACTATTATTATTTTATTCTGGCATTTGTGGCGCTGACAGTATTTATGGCCAGAAGGGTTTATAGATCGAGGACCGGAAGGGCATGGGTTGCAATAAGGGAAGACGAGATTGCATCTTCTTCAATAGGCATAAATACGACCGCGTATAAATTATATGCATTTGCATTTGGCGCTTTCTGGGCCGGGGCTGCCGGCGCTTTATTTGCAGCCAAGATGCAGTTTGTATCTCCTGAGAGCTTTACATTTATGGAATCCGTGCTGATACTCAGCATGGTGATTCTGGGCGGCCTGGGAAGCATACCAGGCGTTATCCTGGGCGCTGTCATACTTGTAATACTGCCGGAGATGTTAAGAGAGATACAGCTTTACAGGATGCTTGCACTTGGAAGCGGCCTTGTTCTGCTTATGATATTCAGGCCTCAGGGCCTTTTCCGTCCCGGGCGCCTCAGTCGGCTCGCCGGGGAGAGCAGATATCTGATGGGAGGGAAGGGTGTATCTTTTAGAAGTTAGAGACCTTACCAAACATTTTGGCGGCATCAGGGCGATCGAAGAGGTCAGGTTCAGGGTCATGGAAGGTTCTATAACGAGCATTATAGGGCCGAATGGCGCAGGAAAGACCACGCTCTTTAACTGCCTTACCGGAATAACACAACCTACAAAGGGCAGGGTAAGTTTCCTCGACACAGAGGTTACAGGTTTCCGGCCAAGCAGTATTGTAAAACTTGGCATTGCAAGGACCTTCCAGAATATCAGGCTTTTTAAAGAGATGAGCGTTCTTGAGAATATAATGGTGTCCCAGCACTGCAGGACAGGCGCCGGGCTTTTCGCCTCGATATTAAGGGGGAATGCATTTAAGAAAGAGGAGAAAATAATAGAGGAAAAGGCCCTGGAATATCTCGAACTCGTAGGGCTGGAGGACTTTGCTGAAACGCTTTCATGGAATCTCCCTTATGGAAGCCAGAAAAGGCTTGAGATTGCAAGGGCAATTGCAACGGAGCCGCGGCTTATGCTGCTTGATGAACCAACAGCAGGCATGAACCCTCAGGAGACATCAGAGATGATGGAACTTATAAAGAAGCTTCAGG
>JACRGY010000197.1 GCA_016212165.1 Nitrospirota bacterium | reverse complement strand
GCGCACAACTCATGATCACCGGTGGAGAAAAGAAAGAGCAAGAGGGATTAACGCGTCAAGATAGGATGCTGATTTTAGATGCGTTGGTAAGAGGTGCCAAATCAGCACAAGCTCAAGGGTATGACCAAATGACGCCTGAAGATGTGGTAACACATCTCAATCTATATCTAAATCTTCAGTACAAAGTCATCCATCAATGGAACGGCGTTGTGGACAAGTTCGTAGGCGACGAAGTGATGGCTATTTTCGAGGGCAAGGGCGAGGAAATCAAGGCAATCCGCGCTGCAGTTGAGATTCAGCGCTATTGCGATGCGTTGAATGTTGCAAGGGCTGCTGCTGGTGAAAAGCAGATTCATATCGGGATCGGATTGAACAATGGCGACGTGATCATGGGGAATATAGGCTCCGAAGACCATATGGATTACACGGTAATCGGCGATGCCATCAACGTTGCAGCGCGGCTGTGCAGCGTTGCCCGCGGGGGACAGATCGTGATCAGTAGTAGTGTTGCTGACAAAGTCCGCGACCTGTCCACACTCAACAAGCTGGAGCCAATCATGGTAAAGGGAAAGGCCAAACCGCTCGAGATACATGAAGTCGTTGACGTCACTGGTGCGGCACGGATGGAAATGAGGCGCCTCATGGATGCCACTGTGGAATACCAACTTGAAGGGCTGGCGGAATATAAGGGCCATGCTGTAGCGAAAAATCTAAGCTCAAATGGTTGCCTGATAGAGGTGCCCGCTCCCATAGGAATCGGTTCAAGGCTGACCTTGAAGATAGACTTTCAATCCATGGGAACGGCAACCATAGAAGCCATAGTCCATCATACGAAGATAATGGGTAACAGATATCAGATAGGGGTACACTTCCTCAATATCCCGGAACCATGGAGATACAAAATCACCGAGTGGATACATCAGGTCGAGTCAGAAACTTAATATATTGCAGGAGTTTAGTGGTAAACAGACAGAGGCATGAACAATCTTAAGGCCTATTATGACAGGCTTAAAGGCAGCACTATCGCATGTATAGGCTTTATCCTCTCTCCCCTGTCCTGGTGGAACGATCCTTTCATCAATATACCTATTGCATATTCCCTTGCATGGATTGCCAGCTTCTATAATCAACGTGTATTCCTGCCTGTCTTTGTCGGTTCGTACCTGGCCACGAATGTGCTGGGGCTCATGCTTCTGCATATAGGGATAAGAAAAACGCTTTCTAAGGCTGATGCGCAGAATGTGAAGTATGGGGCAAAGGATTTCCTGAAAGATTTAACCGTCTCGATCTTCTACACGCTTCTGATTGTCGCGCTCGTGAAACTTAAGATTATCCAGCCGCTTCAGGAGTACAGGCGAATATAAAAATCAGGTTATAAAACACTGCGGGTCTTCGGCAAGAAAATCATTTTTGCCTTTTGCTTGTGAGTGGGCATAAGCTATCGCCCTGCATCCCCTGCAATTTGCCCATCTTTCACATTTGCCGCATCTGCCGTTGTAACTTTTTTTGTTCCTCAGCATTTCCAGGACTTCCGAAGTTGCCCATATCTCTCTTAAGGAGTCTCTTCTTACATTGCCGATTGGAAGCGGCATTCGCCTGCAGGGGGTAACCGTCCCGTCCGGAAGGATTGTTAATCCCGAAACGCCTGCCGCGCATCCGCCTGAAGGGACATCTCCCGCGTCCTTGCCGGAGATTGAGGACATTTGTGATGCAACCGGGTCTCCCGTGACTATCTCGGGCCTATAAGTATTCAAAGAAAATATCTCTTCATAGATCTCCTTTATCTTTTCTCTTTCCATCATTTTATTTAACAATCCCAATCCTCTGCCCGAGGGGACAAGCCTCGAAAAACCTAGCTTTTGCACTCCCAGCGCTGACGCCAATCTTACCAACTCCATAAAATAGCCTGCATTTATCTTAGACAATGTAACATTCAAAGTAACACTTATCCCGGAATCAAGAAGATACAGGACACCTTTAATAGACGAGGCAAAACTGTTTCTTCCCCTTATCGAATCATGTATTTTCTCAGGGCCCTCTATGCTTACCTGGACGCCTTTTATTCCAAGCGATGAAAGCCTCCCGGCTTTTTTCTTGTTTATGAGAATGCCGTTCGAAAGAAGATATACCTCGAAACCCTGGCCGCTTATTTCAGAGATTATCTCAAAGATATCTCCCCTCAGGAAAGGTTCTCCGCCGGTTACATTAAAGCTCGGAGAGAATCTTATATCATAAGTCTCCTGCCATGCCTTCAGCATCTCCGAAACCTCGGCAGCCAGTTCCTTCACTTCGGAGAAAGACATCTCATCGGATCCCTTGTCCGTCTGATAACAATGCCTGCACCTGAGGTTACATCTCTCGGTCAGATGAAGTTGAATAAAAAAGTCATGCGCAGTGTTGATTGACATAATTCCTATAAAAAATAAGTTGGGCAGGGCATTCCAAGCGAGAATAGAATATTATGCCCTGCCTTAAATACGTATTTCCCGACAACTCCAGGCTCTTTTCGTTGCTGGACCAGCAACTTTTAGCTCTTTCAGCCCTTTCACTTGCGGCATACCTTGCCAGGATTTTCTCCGGCTGCCTGTTTGGCGCCGGCCCAGAAGGCTGCCTCCCTGAGAGCCGCCTTTTTGCTCAACGGCTTTTTCATCCTGCATCACCCCCTTCCCTGTCTTAATTATCTTTTATCACAAAAAAATGCCGCATGCAAGTTTCTTTCTTAAGCCGGTTATTCTGCCTCGCCTTCGATGCAATAATAAAACCCCGACAAGTCATATTTGTTCCATATATCGCAGAGGCCGCAATTGCAGCCTGATTTCTGTTTTGGCGAATGGCTTTTACTCCTGCCGCAAAACAGCAGCTCTCCTTTGACGCCCGGATATGTCGGACATGTCCCGCAGAACTTGATGCATATTGTTTCGTTCTCATAATTATCTTCTACTTTTGACATATATCACCCCTTTTTATGGCTGTGTTTTTCCCTTGGGTCATAACTGCGCATGGGACTTCCGCACATCGGGCAGACATCAATCTTCTCAAGTTTATCCATATATTCAAGAACGGTCGCCACAAAGGCAGCATGGCTCCATGTAAGCGGCGAGACGGATAATGGCTGGTTCGTAAAGGGATGTACCTGCTCTGCAAGAACCCCTGAAGGCAAGGCCCTTGAAGCAACCCACTCAAGAATAGGGATGGCCTCATCAAGCTCCTTGAAATTTTCCGCCCTGGCTATATACCACTGGGCAAGCCACAGAGTGCATATAAACCATGGATTGCCCGGCACGTTTTTAATATCTTCCGTCACCCGGTGATAACTGTCGCCCGGATATCTTGCTATGCCGCCGACACTCGTTTTCACCCATAACTGCTCCTTTACGGCATTCATGGTATTTACGACCCTTTCCTCCATCGCTTCAAATGCTCCGAAGTAAAACGGAGCGTATATGCTTGCGTCAATAGTATTGTCTGCTTTAAAAGAATTGTCCCCTTCCGGGATTATCGTCTTCAGGAATCTTCCATGTTCTTCACTGTACAGGTATTTACCCATGGCCTCTCTAACTTCCCCGGCAGCCTTATTGTATATCTTGCTTCTCTTGGCGTCCCCGAAGAAATCCGTAAAATTTTCAGCCGCCTTAAGCCCCGCATATACAGCCGAAACAGTAAATGTATGTATTCCCCATTTTTCTTCCCACAGGTCATACGACGGCAAAGGAAGGCCTGTATTTCCGTCCCTGTATGATGCAAGGAAATCTCCGCATCGCACCACAAGATTCTCGTACTGCCTGATGGCGAATTCTATATCCCTGAACTTATCGAAGTGATGCCATAATGCCCAGAGAACAAGGGCTGTGCCGTCTTCCTGAATCGGAAGAAGCTTTTTGTTATCACTTGTCCATGGATGCCATGAACTTCCGAGAGAGCCGTCGGGGTTATATTTGTGGAGGAAATAACCCACGGATTCCTTGCCCTTGCTTATTATATCCAGGCAGAAATCAAAAAACTGCCGTGTTATTCCATGATAGCCTGCCATATCCAGGGCATAGGCAGTAAGGGCGCCGTCACGCGGCCACATATAACTGTAAGTATCCCGGGCAAAATGCTGGACATCTGAATCATTTCCGGCAATTATTGCCCCGGTAGAATCTATATTGGTTCTCAGAACAAGAAGACTTTTCTTGTAAAGTTCTGCTACATTTTGAGGCAGCACTGAGAGCTCAATTTTTTCTTTATTTACCCATGCCCTCCAGTAATTGTCTGTGCGTTTTATAAAGTATTCCACTCCATGCCCGGCAATCATCTTGTTCAGGCGGCTGACCTCTGCATAGTCCTCTCCTGCACACATCCAGTAATATACAGTCTGTTCTCCGCTTGATGGAACGTTAACAGAGAAAGCTAAAGTGGAATCTACAGAACCCTGAGATATCGGACTTCCTTCAAGCCTTCCGTCTTCTGCATCTTTCCACGTGCCTTCCATGCCGTGGAATTCCTTTATCCCTGCCGCATACTGGTCTATCCCCTGATTGTTATTCCTCATACCGCTCATCAGAAAATAGCGGTTGCCCTTGTAATGTATTATTGCCTTTTCATCAGGGTCAAAATAGGCCGTATCGCCGGTTGACGATTCGAGAATATGAAAATCATGGTGAAAGAACAGGCGGAATTCCCTGTTTTTTCCGGAAAGATTTTTCAGAAGAACCTTCTTGATATAGATATTTTCTCTGTAATCAACAACATCATTGCAGTGGAGGCCAATCTCAAGGTTTTCGTTCAATGCTGTTACATGGGTCACCAGGCTTTCCCGTGCATATTCAAGTATCGGGTTCCACTCCCTGTTTATCCAGCCGAACCTTCCGTCGGTCCATATGCCGAACCTGAACTTGTGCCCGTCAGTGTGGTTTTCCTTGCCAACACACGGATAGTATATATCTCTCAGGTAATAGTCCTGATCAAAGGTGATGAGAAGGTTATCATTCCCTACGGGTATATCACGCGGCATAACGGATTTTATCTGCACCAAAGATACAGATTCACTCTATAACCTCCAGCAAACCTTCCATGCCCCTTTCCCTGTGGCTCTTGAAAAACAGAAGTTTTTTGCTGCAGTAAACGGGATATTTCCCTGTCTTTTTGGGAGTAAACTTAATTACCTTAGGTTCCTTGCTCAGGTCCTCCTTGAAATTTATGCCTGCCTCAGGGTCATTTACTATTATATCGTGAGGCACAATCCCCGGTTTTTTTCTGACCGTCAACTCCACAGGCACATTTATCTTTACTATAATATGATAAGGCTCAAAGAAATATTCCCCTCCGGTAATCTCTGCTCTCTGGATTCCGTCCTTATCAATAGCAGCCTTAAAAACTTTTTTCTCCTGGCCTGTATCCTGTGCAAATGAGACACCGGCAATAAGTAAAAACACTGCAAAAAATCTGACAAGCTTCATGACATCCTCCTTTTGTTTGTTCCTGATAATAGCCTACCATCAGATTCAGGTGTTTGCAATTTTAAAACTGCGTTTAAAGGGTATTTAAAAATGCTATAAGGCTCTGGATATCATTATCGGCAAGGTAGGAGAATGCCGGCATATCTTTATACGGATGCAGGATCTGATTAGCAATGTTCTCCGGTGTTGCTGACTTTTTGCTGACCGGGAGCACCGGATTCTTAAGAAGTCCTTTATGCCCCGGGCCAACGCCGGTTTTTGTGCTGTAGGCATCGTGGCAGAAATAGCATTTGCTGTCATACAGTTCCTTCCCCTTGCAGATACTGTCAGCGTCTGTCCTGACTGCCCACTTACCCTCTTTCCCGGCAGCTTCTTCTCTTGCCTCTCCTTTTTTCCCTTCCACGGTTCCGGAAAAAGTTTTATCAGTGCCGAACTTCGTAACAAGCAGGTAATAACCGCCTGATAGCCCCGCCATAATAAAGGTTGTCAGCGCTATTAAAAGCCCTATTGTCTGCACCTTCCCGTAAAACTGCCTGTAGACCCGGACAAAAGAAACTTTCAGCCCGAGGAGTATTATTATTGTAAGGGCAAAGATACTGTGAAATGCAGCGCGGGGCGAAAGCTCTGTCTTTGCGCCGGCAAAAAACCTCAGGCAGAACCAGGTTACAAGCAAAAACAATGCGATATAAAATATTCCGTTGATTTTATGTATTTTCCTCAGTCTTTCAATGTTATATCTCTTATCGGCCCTCCCTAATATCTCGAACATGGTAAACATGGCAAATAGAGCCATGGCAACCAGAAAAATGGACAGTATAGATTTAAGAAAAAATATCTGCATCAAGTCCTCATTATAAAAAGGGAGAGGCATTAAGGCTCTCCCTTTTAAAATCTCCTATATCCTTTCAAGGCCTTCTATTTTTCAGAAGTTTACATCTTCCCCTTCAACGACTTGATATAAGCCACTATCTCTTTCATCTGAACAGACTTTATATCAATGGCCTTGCCCTTGTTGGCATTTACTATACAGACATTAACAGCCTCCTCAAGGCTCTTCTGGGTCTTGCCCATAATGTTAAACACTTTTTTGTCAGCGGCTTTTTCCAGGCCTTTACCGTCAGGATGGCAGGAGTTACAGGCCTTTGTCCCGCCGGCAAACTTAGGATCATCGAAAAAAACCTTGCCTCGCTCCTCGGGCAGATGTTTCTTTGCAAAGGCAACCGAAAAGATCAATCCAATGATTAACAATGACAGCGCCACTACCTTAAAAATCTTCATCCTGCTTCACCTCCTCTTCAGAAAAATTTACAGCCCTTCAGCACGAATTTTTACACTTGCATGTCGTTGCAAGTTTCTTTGTGACTTTTCTTATCTTCATGGGCTCACCCCCTTCTCAGATTGTTTTTTAGGTCTATGGCCATTTCCTGTATAAAAAGCATATCACATTGGAAAACAATGTCAAGGATTAAAAGAGGTTAAATGTTAGACTAAAATGTTCGCTATCCTAAAGCAGATATTCGGCAAGATTAATCTTATATTTATTAGGGTCCATTGTTTTAACAATGGTCCTGAGGAAATTACCACCGGCATCTTTTTCTGTGAGGTCAACAATATAACTGTCTGCCTTCTCCCCTTTACCGTTAATAATAACAAGCACCTTTGGCCTGTCTAGAAACATGGCTTCGCTTTGATAGACAAGGCCCAGTTCTTTTGTGTCAAGCATGACAAGGGTCCCCACAGGGAAAACCCCGATCATATTGATAAAAAATTTAAAAAGTATGGGGTCAAGCTGCTTTCCCGCTCTCTCCATCATAAGGCTTAAAGCCCTGTCAGGCGACATGGGTATCCTTGAATACACTCTGGATGACGTCATGCCGTCATACTGGTCGGCAAGGCTTATAATCTTCGAATAAAAATCCAATTCAAACCGTTTTCTGGTTTTTGGATACCCTGAAAAGTCATAGTTCATATGATGCTCGAATGCGACAATGGCAGATCTCATTGACATGGCATCAAAACCTCTGAGCTTCAGCAATGCCCTCACACCCCAGAAGGGATGTTTCTTCATTATGACCCACTCATCATCGGTAAAGCTCGTAGGCTTATTAAGTATCTCATTCGGTATCTCTATCTTGCCTATGTCATGGAATAAAGCCACCAGCCCAAGTTCTGTCAGAATCTTCTTACTTAACCCAAGCCTCTGTCCCAGCGCAACAGACAGAATGCTGACGTTGACCGAATGGTGATAGGTATACTCATCATAATCCTTGATAGCTGTCATGCCAAGAAGCAGTTGTTCTTCTTCGAGTATGAGGTCCACCATGCCCTCTACCACCCTCTTGGCCTTTTTTATGCCTACTTTTTCTCCTGACTTTATTTTATTTATGACGCCTCTCGTATACGAAACAGCATTAAAATATGATTTTTTAACCTCTCTGCGGATATCAAATTCTCCCTCTGCTTCGTCCCTGACCTTTCTCAGCTTTCCGACACTCATGCTGCTGACACCGGCCATATCTTCTGAGAGCGTCTCAAACGGGGTCTCAGAAAAAACAGATGATATAAAGACCTTTAAAAAGGTCTGCATGTCTACAGACTTAATAATGCCTTTAAAAACAATACTGCCCAAACCTCTTTTCTTAAATTCCCTTATAAGAAAATCAAAATTCGGCAGATACTCCAGGGAATATCTTATCCTCGTTTCATTTATATAGAAAAATTCCCCGCCGAGTTCAAGCGTTAACTCCCCTTCTGATGCAATAAGGGGATTCATAAGCGCGACAAATTTATCAACTGCTGTTGTGACGGCAACATTGCCGGGGTCATGGATGGCAGCAGTCCTTATGATAACTGCGAGCTGGTTTATAATATCCTTTGCGCCTGTAAAGACTTCTTCCTTATTGGCCATACTCTACCCTCTTGATTGCAGTATACGCATACTCCCTCAGAAGCTTATTCTTGGAATCCCTTATTTTGTACAGCAGCGGCAGGGCTTCCTTACAGCCCATTAACCCAAAACAATATGCTGCGCATGCCCTGTTCTCATCATTCACTGCCCTGCCGAAAAAGGCTTTCTTCTTCAGGGTCTTCATCAGGAATTCAATCACATCATTATCTTTCCAGTGGGACAGCACCTCATAGAATTCTTTCTTTTCATTGAAATCATTCTTGTTGAAATTCTTGTCCGCTATCCTCTGCAATATTATGCTCTTGGCTGCCGCTGACCTGATGCTGCCCAGCGCCCGCGCAGTAGAAGTCCTTATCTGCACCTCAGGGTCGTCAAGGCATTCCTTTAATGTCTGCAGGACTCCCGAAGTCCCAAGTTCGCCAAGCGCCTTGATTACTTCCTTTCTGACCCTGATATCACTGTGATTTACCGTCTTGATGAGATAATCCACTGCCTTTTTGTCCCCTATCTTCCCCAGAATATAAATTATATTCCTGACGACATACCATCTGGAGTCATAGAGCCCCTTTGCAAGGCTCTGTATATCCTTTTTACCGAGAGCTATCAATGCATTAATGATATTCTTCCTTGCAGGAATAGTCTTAAGTTCACCGAGAATAGTTATAAATGGCTGTATTGCATTCTTGTCAAGGAACTTTATATATTCATCGAAAACCTTTTCCTCTATCTCAACCCCGCTGTCAAGAAACTCCCCAAGGAGCTTTATCTCCGCGTCAGAACCCAGAAAGGAAAAAACCAAAGCAAGGTATTTTTTAATATCGTCGGGAACGGATGGACCGTCGGTGACCTCTTTCGTCATTTCCATTATACGTATTACGGTTTCCAGATCCCCATGCCTTATTGAAAATTCAACCGCATCATTAAGAAAATGGACTACATCTTCATGGTCGCCTTTGCTCTCTGCCTGATACAGCATTTCAAAAATGATTATAAGAAGCTTATCCATCTTGTTATAGGCGTCTTTTTCAAGCTCCTTCACCAGTGTATGCAAATCCTTGTCTGTCAGCGGGACTATCGAGATATCCTTAACGCCTTCCTCCTTAAAGGCATCTGCATAGGCCCTGGTCAGCTCGTCTGCCTCGGGCGCCTTATCCTTGACCTCTTTTACTGCGCTGGTTTCATAATCCTCATCTTCGGCAAGGAAGGATTCGTCAACAACATATCTGATATTCTGAAAATCCCTCTCCCACAAAAGCGTAACAACGTCATCATCGACAACTTCCCTGTCATAATCAACCGTAAGGATTTTTAAAAACTCCTCAAGTTCTTTATGGGAAAAGCCCTTTTTAAAGGTTATCTCCCTCAGTCCGTCCTTGAAGAAAAAAAGGGCGATATTATCTTCTTTCTGGGGGTTATGGTACACCGGTTCAGAATCACAGAACAGCTCATTCTGTTTTACCTTAAGTGTCAGTTCATCCCGGTAATCAAAAAAACTAACGAACTTAGCATAGGCGTCTTCTATCATCTTTTCATACATCGGGTTGGTTTCAGGATACATCCTGAAGGTCTTCTTGGCCTTGAGAAGGGCGTTGACGACATCCTTTGCAGCCTTTATGTCTTCGAGCAGTTCCATGCTACCTAAAAATTATCACAATTGCAAAAAGCTGTCAATTTATACAAGTATTATCCTTCGCTCCCTTGCAAAATTCCTGATTATCATTAAGGCTGAATGCAATCTTTGCAGCCTCACATTCCTTGTCCTGATTGCCACTGCATCGCTCACGGGAAATTTTTCTCCGCGGACCATTACCTGTGTCTTCATTATCTCATGATAAAGACCTGTAAGGGACTCGATATCAATCGGCTTCAGGAACAACGGGTTAACGGTCGTATAGCCGTCTGCTATATCATATGTCACAGCCTTCAGGCTCTTTCCCCTTATACTACTGACCGGCATCTTCTCCCCTTTTCCTTACAAATATCCTCGATATAAGTATACCTATTTCATAAAGAATTATAATAGGGACAGCCATCAGGATCTGATTAAATGCATCAGGCGTCGGGGTAAGGACAGCAGCAACAATAAAGGCGATTAGCATGGCATAGCTTCTGTTTTTTGCAAGCGTCTTCGGAGTTACCAGCCCCATGCGCGTAGAAAAAATTATGACGATGGGCAGCTCAAAAATAATCCCGAATGCGAGTATGAACTTCAGGCAGAAATCAACATACTGGCCCACGGACAGCATTGGCATTAAAACATCTCCCAATTTATAGGTAAGGAGGAATTCCATTGCGAACGGCAGGACTATAAAAAAACAGAAGACAGCGCCCAGCAGAAAAAGACCCGTTGCTGAAACAATAAACGGGAGCACATATTTTTTTTCCTTTGCCATAAGGCCCGGGGATATGAATTTCCACAACTGGTAAAAGATTACAGGCAGGGCCGGTATCAAACCGGCAACAAACGAGACCTTCATGCTCATCCAAAAAGCCTCAGCAGGAGCTAAAAATACAAGCTTTGTACCCTGGGAAATCTTTTCATGAGGAATAATGTTCAAATAGGGGTTTTTCATGGAAAATGACAGGCTGTATTTAAGAGGGAACATAATTAATTTAAAAATCTCTTCAGAATAATTAAAGGCAACCACAAAAGCTGCAAGCAGCGCAGCCAGGGATACGCTAATCCTTCTTCTGAGTTCACCGAGATGCTCTGTAAGCGGCATCTTCTCATCTTCTCTAAGAGTCATCGACCATGCACCTCACCCTTTGCCTGGTTTTGAGTTCTGCCCCCCGGGTTCGGAACCGTTCTTTAACTCATCGCGTGCTGCTGAAGACTCGCTGCTGACTTTTGGCGCCGGATGTTCTGCCTTATAAAGTTCAGAGTCCATCTGTTCCTTTACACCGGATACCGCCTTTTTAAGTTCTGCCATTATCTTTCCGAGTGTCTTCCCCAGTTCAGGAAGCCTCTTGGGGCCAAAAACCAGCAGTGCAACTATAAATATTACTATTAGTTCCTGTATGCCGATGTCAAGCATTAACCCCTTTCATCTCGGCAAACCTGAAGAGTCAGGCAATCTCAAACTGCGGTATATGTAACTATTGCCCCGCTTGACAAGGAGCAGAAGCCTTTCACCCTGTTTTATTCCCCTGATAATTATAGCCAGTTCCTCTGTTGAGTTAACCCTGCTTTCATTTGCCTCTACAATAATATCTTTTGCCTGAATATCCTCGCTTCCGGCAACGCCCCTTTGAACCACCTCTGTCACAAGAATTCCTCCGCCATCCATAATCCCGAACTGCGGAGCAATCTCGGTATTAAGCGTCTTCGTCTTAATGCCCAGCTTCTCTGCAATAAGTATCTCGGGCATGCCCTCATCATGCTTGCTTATAACGACGGCAAGGTCAACAACCTTTCCATCCCGTATGACCTTCACTGCTACCTCTTTACCTATCGGCATTGATGCCACAAGTCTCGGCAAGGAGTGTTCTGATACTTTATCGCCTGCAAACTCTATAATAACGTCTCTTCTTTTTATCTTTGCCTTATCTGCCGGAGAATCCTTAACAACATCCGCTACAAGAGCGCCCTGCCTGCCTGGTAATTTCAGGCTCTCGGCAAGTTCACTCGTAATCTTCTGTATGGTAACTCCAAGCCATCCCCGCTCAATATACCCTTTATCCTTCAGGGATTGCATAACCTCTTTCGCGAGATTAACAGGAATAGCAAAGCCTATTCCCTGCGCCATCGGAATTATTGCGGAATTTATCCCGGCGACTTCTCCCTTAATATTGAAAAGGGGCCCTCCTGAATTCCCGGGGTTTATCGCTGCATCTGTCTGTATAAAATCATCATAGGGGCCTGAGCCTATAAACCTGCTTTTCGCGCTAACTATCCCTGCTGTAACAGTATTCCCAAGGCCATAAGGATTACCCACTGCAATGACCCAGTCACCAACACTGAGCACATCCGAATCCCCGAATATAACTGCCGTCAGAGGTTTATCTGCCTCAACCTTAATAAGGGCAATGTCTGTCTTTGGATCCCTGCCCTTAATCTTTGCCTTATATTCTGATTCATCCCATAAGGTCACAGTGATGTCCTCGGCATTTTCAACAACATGATTATTGGTCAGAATATATCCGCTGCTGTCCACTATAAAACCTGAGCCGAGAGACTGCCTCCTGAATTCTCTTTCCCCGCCCTCAAGCCCCGGGAAAGGGAAATCCGGGAAAAAAGGAAAGAAATTCGGCGCCCTTTGCTTAATTACCTGCGTTGTGCTTATATTAACAACACTCCTGGCTCTCTCTTTCACGATATCCGCAAAAGATGCAGGGAACGAAGATGCGGACAAAGAAGAAACAATAAGAAAATAGATTACTGCCGTTAAGATTAAAAGTCTTGCCTTAATCATTGTTTATCCTCCTCATATACCTTCTCTATCATCTTCTTTTCTATTGGGAAGAGCGCTGTCACTGAAAGCAGCACCCTGTATTCAGGTTGCCTGTTTTTAAAATCAACCCCCATCCCGATAGTTGTATATAAATAATCCGTAGTCATGAACCTGTATCCGAACCTTCCCTCGAGCTGATCAACCTTATCTGAATAATGGCTTTTCCTTCCGTATACCTCTCCCAGTATCCTGAAATTATGCGCTGCCGAAAAATCAAATCCTGCCGAACAACTTAGTTCATTCTTGAGTTTCCCTGATATAGGGTTCTCATAAAAAATATTTGCATGCCCGCTGACAGGCCCGATTCTCTTGCTGAAAACAAGGCCTGCTCCGGTCCTGCCGTCCGTGCTGAATTCATCTTTATCGTCTGCAGTAACAGAGGTATTAATCACATAAGCTATGGAAGGCGTATACTCGCCTTCATCAATCAGCCTGTGCTTTATGCCTGCGGCAATATCCTCAAAACCGGTTTTAGTGTCCTGCCATTCGTAAACATAAGGGACCGTAGCAATAAACTCCACATGGTCTGTTATCCCGTATGCATACTGGAATATATACCTGTAAAAGTCCGGCTCTCTTGATTTCTCGGCTCCGACCCCCAAAACGGATTTCCCCTTCTCCGGGCTGTCTGCGCTGAAGGTTGAAAAAACACCATAGGGAGCAACGGGCTGGAGGCCTTTGATATCAAATCCGTAAGCGTATCTGATGAGGAAAATATTAATAAAGAAGAACAGGAAAAAAACACACTTTTTCATCACTAAACCTTACCAGAAAAAATCTGCACCTGTCAATCAAATGCTGCCTTTACCGGAACTACTTCTTCCTTGAAATATATACCCCGTCCCATTCAGGAGGGGGAGGCGACTGAAGGTATTCCCTGCACCGCTCTGCATAAATCCTTGACGCCGGGTCATTATATTCCTCTGCCAGTTTCGTAAATGTGTCAAGGGCATTCTGAAAATTCCCGGCCCTGTATGAACTCAGCACCGCGGAAAATTTCTCTGCCAACACGGCATTCTCGTTGCGAGTCGATCCCGACTGGTCTGTCATCAACTCAAAGACGGCAACCGGCTTTTCCTTGCCTACAACCCTTAAAAGGTCTATCTCCCTTACAAGGAACTTGCCTTTCACTCTTTCTGCCGTGAACTCACTCAGGATTATATGAGTGCCGTAATATTTGTTCTGCCCCTCAAGCCTGGATGCCAGATTGACTGTATCGCCAATTGCAGTATAATCGAATCTCATATCAGCGCCCATATTGCCGACAACCGCATAGCCTGTATTTATGCCTATCCCTATGTCTATAGAGGGCATGCCTTTTGCCTTAAACCTGTCATCTACCACTTTTAATTCCTCCATCATCTCAAGCGCTGTCCGGCATGCCTTTTCAGAATGGTCTGTTACATCCAGCGGCGCATTATAGATGGCCATTATCGCATCTCCGATATATTTATCGAGTGTCCCGTTATTTTTCAGGACCACCTTTGTCATGGGCCCCAGATATTCATTAAGAAGCAGTACCAGCATATCAGGCGCAAGTTTCTCAGAAATTCCTGTAAATCCCCTTATGTCTGAAAAAAGAATGGTTATCTCTTTTTTCTCCCCGCCAAGCGCAAGCCTGTCAGGATTTTTCATTATCTCTGCAACAAGGTCAGGAGATACATAGCTTGAAAACGCCTTTTTAAGATAACGGTTCTTCCTTTCAACAACAAGGTTTCTGTATGCCTCTGAACTTACAAAGGCTATAGCTGTTGATGAAAGGGGATAAAGCAGGCTCATATCTATGGAATAGACATTGAACAGCGAATAATTCAAAACAGCATAACTGCCTGCTGTAAATATAAAGGCAATCATTCCTATAAAACTGGTCCTTGCCAGGCTGAGTATCAGTGTCAGGACTATAGGGAGCAGTATCATGCATAGAATCTCGACCGCAATTATCCTTCCGTCCCTTAGTATAAATCTGTCCTGAAGCGCATTGGACGCAACTGTCGCATGTATCTCAACGCCGGGGAATACCGACCCCACAGGAGTCGCCCTCATGTCATAGATGCCTATCTCTGTTGCTCCAACAAATACGATATTGTCTTTAAGCTCTTCTTTTTTTAATCTCTTCTTTATTACATCCACCGCAGATAAAGTTGGTATAGTGCCGCCCCTGCCGTAATAATTCACAGTAAGCCGGCCGCTCTCATCCGAAGGTATTGACATCTGCCCGATCCTCAGGGAAGAAACGCCGAATGATTCTATCTCAAGGATAATCTCATTGCCTGTGTAATGCCTGAGCGCCTTTAATGCAAGCGAAGGGTAGATATCGCCGTTATAAAGCATCAGAAGGTTAGACCTTCTCACCGGGCCGTCAGGGTCAGGGTCTGTATTGAAAAATCCAAAGTCAAGGGCGCCGCGTCCAATCACAGGGATATTAGTCTCTATAAAAGGCCGTTGTGCAACAGGCACAGAAGCCACGCCTTCTGCAATCTTTATCAGTTTTACCTTTGAAGACTCCATCTGCGAGAACGCAGCCGGATTTACAGCCTCCTCTTCGTCCCTGAAGAAATAACCGAGTATTATATTGCCGTTTTTTGAAATAGCCTTAGAAAGGATTACATCTTCGCTGGCAGCTGACGGCTCGGAAAAGACAATATCCAGCGCTGCCACCTTTACGCCATACCACTTTAATCCGTTCATGAGTTCGGCAATCACAGACCTTTTCCACGGCCATCTGCCAAGCTCATTGATGCTCTTTGAATCTATTGCAACAATTACAACACGGCTGTCCGGCTGAACATTCTTCCTGAGCTTAAATCTCGCGTCCTTCAGCTTCAGGTCAACCGCATCCAGAAAATCTATTTTCTGCCTGTAGATGAAAAAGGTTACAATAGCAGCAAGAAATCCTATGGCAGCAAATGTCAGCAGTTTGGAATATTTCATTTTATAAACAAAACATTAATCCTTTATCGTTTTTAAAATAGTCTCTACATTGCCGAGATGCTTGCCCGAAGGAAATTCAGTGGTATACTGAAGCAGCCTTTCCTTCGCGCGTTTCGTAAATCCCATTTCATAAAGAATCATCCCTGTACGATAAAGCGCTGTCTCACGCTGCGGGTAAGCCGGATATTCTTCCAGCATCAGAAGATATTCTGCAAGCGCAGCCTCCGGGTTTCTCAAAAAACTTGCATAAACAGAGCCCCTTTCAAGCCTGGCGTCTCCTTTTATATCGCCGTTGTCTGTCAGGTCAAGCGCTATCTGGAATACATAAAGCGCTTCTTCATATTTTCCTGTATCGGCAAGGTAATGGCCGTAATTAATATTCCACCTCGCTATTATGTGCGGAAGGTTCCCGGACTTTTCCCAATCCTCCGGAGGGTTGGCTGCCGTAATCTCCTCAAAGTTTTTCTTTGCTGTATGCAGGGGAGTGTTCTCATCAACCTTCACCGGATCCGTAGGTGTTATACCTCTTGTGTTCTGCACAATAGTGTCTGAAGAAAGAGGCTTGGACGTTTCTGAATCTCCTGAAATCTCAGCGCTTCCTTCATTTCCGAAAAACACGTTTGCATAACCCTGTGACATCATCATGAATTCAGTGCCTTTAATCCCGGCAACTGCCGTAGGGCTCTTTACCCTGTAATTTGTCTGCTGGCCTGTAAGTTTTGTCACGGCAGCCCTGATCTTGCCCTGGCTTAAATTAAAGACCCCGCTCTTCTTTTCCTTTGAAACCAGGAAACTGTCTATCTTAAGTTCTGTGTTGTTGGCGAGAGTAAACGTGCTTCCGTCAGACAGGGACAACCTTGCCCAGCCAGTCTTGCCTGTCTTTATCCAGTAACCGACCTCAAGCTCAATACCATCCTTTGCTTTCTGATAGGGGATATTATCTTTGGTCCTGTAAGATACTTCTCCGTTCAGCTTTGATACCTTGCCGACAGCAGCATGAGCTGCTGAAAGCAGAACAAAAAAACAGATGGGGATTAAAATTAATGATATCTTTTTCATATCGCCTCCAAATTTAAGAATAGTCTTTAATAAATCAGGTTAAGGTTAAGTAAAAAAACATTATCTCTATCTCTCTTTGCCTCAACCTTAGCCTCAGCCTGTCCTTGTTCAGCGCCAGCTTTAAATAGAGGCTATCAAAAAAATTAGCATAAGTCAATTTCATTTTAATCATACTGTGAATTATTTTTAAGCCATTTACGAAAAAGATATTGAAATGGTATTATGGTTTTATTTCACGATGAACCTGAAAATATTTAAAGGCATAGACTATCTTAAACCACAGGAGCAAAAGAGCATCCAGCTCAGGCTTTTAAAAAATACCCTTCAAAGGGCGTATAGTACCTCACCATTTTATAAAAAGGCATTCGCCAAATCAGGCATAAACCCTGATAATATTAAAAAGCTTGAAGACTTACAGAGGCTCCCCTTCACAACAAAAAATTATCTGCAAAAGGACAACTGGGCCTTTCTGTCTGTGCCAAAGAGTAAGGTTGCAGAAATTGTAGCCACTACAGGCACTACCGGAGAGCCTGTCTTTATTGCCTTAACAGAAAGAGACCTTGAAAGGCTTGCAGAAAATGAAAAGAAAAGTTTTGGATATACAGGGGCAACATCTGAGGACCTGTTTCAGATAGCTGTTACGAGTGACAACCTTTTTATCGCAGGGATGGCATATTACAGGGGGCTTCTCAGGTTAGGAGCAGGCGTGGTAAGGATAGGGGCTCAAAATGCCGGAAGAAATCTGTCCCTTATCAAAAAACTCAAACCAACAGGAATGGTAGCGGTTCCGTCCTTTATGGTTGCGCTGGCAAGGCATGCCAAAGAAGAAGGCCTGTCCACCAGAAATGCCAGCCTGAAAAAGATTGTGCTGATAGGCGAGAGCATACGGAATCCTGACTTTTCTTTGACCAGCCTCGGGAAACTTGTTGAAGATGCATGGGGCAGGAAATGTTTTTCAACATATGGAATTACAGAGGCGGCTCTCTCCTTCTGCGAATGCATATACCGCAACGGCCTCCACTCCCATCCCGACCTTGTTATCGCAGAGATTGTGGACGATAAAGGAAATCCCCTTAAAGATGGAGAAACAGGGGAACTTGTGGTCACCCCGCTCCAGGTGGAAGGCATGCCTTTTATCCGCTACAAAACAGGCGACATCACCTTTAAAATTTCAGAAAAGTGCAGATGCGGCAGGACCTCGCTCCGTATAGGGCCGATTATAGGCCGCAAACATCAAAGGTTAAAGGTTAAAGGCGTAACGCTCTATCCAAAGACCATCGAAAATGCCCTGCTCGAAATCAAAGATATTATAAATTATCAGGTCGAGGCATATACAGGCCCTGATTATACAGACCATGTAAGAGTCCTTGTAGGCACAGACAGGAAAGACCCTTCTTTTCAAAAAACAGTTTGTGACAGGCTTAAGGCAAAGGCGCGGCTGACTCCGGAGGTAAAGATTATGCCGCCAAAAGAAATAGAAAAAGAATTATACAAAGGGGGCAGCAGGAAGGCGCTAACTTTTAAGGACAGCCGCTCCGGCCTGAAACCTGGGAGAAGCGCTTAGCTCTTCATATATTTCTTCAGGAGTCATTATAGCGCCGCCTGTTCTTCCGTAGAAAAGCACTTCTGATTTCCCGTTAACAGCAAGCCTTACATCTTCTACCATCTGGCCTGCATTAAGCTCAATTGTAATAAACCGCCTGTCAGCATTTGCAAGAGATGCAAGCTCTTTTTCAGGAAACGGGAAAAGGGTTACAGGCCTGAAAAACCCTATTTTAAAACCTTCCTTCCTTAATCTCTTTACTGCAGAGAGCGCTATCCTTGCCGCAATACCAAAGGCAACAACTATTAATTCAGCATCCTCAACACCGATTGCTTCAAAGCGCACTTCTTTGTCTCTCATCTTTTTATACTTTTCCTGAAGGATGCTGTTTCTGAATTCCAGTTCGCCTTCGCCCATATAAAGAGACTTTATTACATTGGGCACTCTTCCTTTGCATCCGGTTAATGCCCAGCTTTTTTCGGGAAGGCCGGGTTTTACGTATGGCGTTTGATAAAAAGGCTCCATCATCTGGCCGAGAATCCCGTCTCCGAGGATCATCACAGGATTCCTGTATTCATCTGCTTTATCAAAGGCAAGCATTGTAAGGTCCCAGAGTTCCTGAAGATTATACGGCGCATATACAAGCAGCTTGTAATCACCGTGCCCGCCGCCTTTCACTGCCTGAAAATAATCTGCCTGGCTTCCTGATATATTTCCAAGCCCGGGGCCGCCCCTCTGCATATTGACAATCACTGCTGGAAGTTCAGCGCCGGCGAGGTATGATATCGTTTCCTGTTTGAGGCTTATGCCGGGGCTGCTCGAAGATGTCATAGCCCTTGCGCCTGCGGCAGAAGCGCCGTAAACCATATTTATTGCCGCAAGCTCGCTTTCAGCCTGAATAAATACCCCCCCGACATCAGGCATCCGCCATGACATGTATTCAGGGATTTCATTCTGCGGGGTTATCGGATAGCCCGCATAAAAACGGCAGCCGGCATTTATTGCAGCCTCTGCAATTACCTCGTTGCCCCTCATAAAAAGCTTCTTGCTCATCGCATGAATTATAACATATTTAAGTTTCAAACTACTCTCAATTTAGAGGTTCTTTCTCAAAGTACGCGCGTAAAGTAAAAGCTTCTTATAACACCCCTCCTATTTTAGGAGGGGTGTCCGAAGGACAGGGTGGTAAGTGGGAAAAAGAAATTCATTCTAATCAAACCACCCCTACCCCTCCTTAACCAAGGAGGGGAGTTAGAATATCTGTTTGAAATGAGAAAGAACCAATTTAGATTCATATCTTGATTGTCGTATACCTTTGTAACACCAAAATGATAATGTCCTAAATGGCCAAAATAGAAATGTCCTAAATTGATAATGCTAAACTGCTTCTTTTTTATAAGGAGGCAGAATGGCAGGAAAGGACATTATCATGGT
>JACRGY010000029.1 GCA_016212165.1 Nitrospirota bacterium | reverse complement strand
CTTAATAAATGCAGGAGAAGGTTATACATTTATAGAAAGCCTTGCCTTTGGTCTTGGCTCAGGGTTGGGTTTTGCCCTTGCACTTATAATAATGGCGAGTATTCGTGAGAAACTGGAGTTAGCTGAAGTGCCGAGACCATTCAGGGGGTTACCAATCGCTTTTGTGGTTGAAGGTCTTATCGCCCTTGCTATTACAGGATTTTCGGTGTTGATAACGCTCTAAACCAAGATACATGATACAGGATAAAAAACTTAATAATAAACACAAGTTATGAATTGTGCATCATGTATCGTGTATCATGAATTGTGAAAACCTATGTTTGACATAAACTTTACAAAAACACTATTTGATCTGATTCAGCTAATAGACCGCATCCCTCTTCCCATGCTTGGTGTCGGTGGAGCGGTTGAGGGAAAAGAATATGTAGATTTAGCTCAGGTTGTTAAATTTACATTAGTGTTTGTAGCAGGGGTAAGTGCTGTCTTTGGTGTTGGCCTTGCCTTTGCTGCCAAGAAGTTTGCAGTTCAGGTTGACCCGAGGGTTGAGCAGGTGCTTGATGTCCTTGCCCATGCCCACTGCGGAGCCTGTGGTTTTGCAGGCTGTCAGCAATACGCAGAGGCAGTAGTGCTCAATCAGGATGTTGCACCAAACTTATGCCCCCCCGGTGGTGCCTCTGTGGCAAAAGCGGTTGCCCGCATAACAGGGAAAGAGGCAAAAGAGTTAGAGCCGCGCATAGCCCGGATATTCTGTCAGGGAGAGATCACAAAGTCTGCAAGAAGATTTAAATATGAAGGCATAGAGGATTGCAGGGCTGCCATACTTGCAGGTGGAGGCGACAAAGCATGTGTCTATGGATGCCTTAGCTATGGTACATGTGTAAGGGTTTGCCCTTTTGATGCAATGACAATGAGTGAAAACAGTATCCCCATTGTTGACCCTGCAAAATGCACAGCCTGCGGAAAATGTGCACAGGCATGTCCCACAAAGGTTATTGAGATTTCACCTGCTAAAAAGGAGGTTCTTATAAGGTGTCATTCAAAAGACAAAGGGGCTGATACCAGAAAGAATTGTCAGGTAGGATGTATTGCCTGCGGGATATGTGTGAAAGTCTGTCCTTACAATGCACCGGTAGTTGAAAATAATCTATCAAGGATTAATCTTGATAAATGTAAGGTCTGCGGTCTCTGTGTAGCAAAATGCCCTACAAATTCAATTATGGATTATATACCCATGAGACCAAAGGCGTTTGTCACAGAGAAATGTATCGGCTGTGGTATATGCACAAAGGTTTGCCCTGAGAATGCAGCATCTGGTGAACTAAAAAAACTCCATGTCATAGAGCAGAATAAGTGTATTGGCTGCGGTATTTGTACATCTAAGTGTCCTGTTGTTGCTATTACCGGGACATTTAATTACATGGAAATTGCTGAGGCAGCCGCTCAGAAAAAAGCAGCAAAGGCTAAGGAAGCAGAAGTTACCGTGGCATGATATAATAAAAACCTAAATTGAAAATTTTTCAAAATTTTGTTATTCTGTTTAAAATAGGTAGCGGAGGTTATGAAGTGAAAGAAGGAATTCATCCTGTGTATAAAGAGGCGAAGGTGGTCTGCGCATGTGGAGAGAGCTTTACTACAAGGTCAACAAAGCCGTCAATCCATGTAGACATATGCTCTAAGTGCCACCCATTTTTTACAGGCAAGCAGAAGCTTGTTGATGCAGAAGGCAGGGTTGAGAAGTTCAGAAAAAAATACGCAAAGAAGTAGATAGGCTTAAGATTAAAGAGGAAACTCGTGCAATTTTGCCGCAGATGAGTTTCCTCTTTTTATTTCTATTAATAATAAGGCGATAAAATGTTACTTGAAAAACTTGAGACAATTGAACAGAAATACGAAAAGATTACAAATCTTTTAAGCGACCCTTCTGTGTTTTCTGACTTTACTCTCTATCAGAAGTATTCCAAAGAGCAGGCAGAAATCTCAGGACTTGTCAGAAAATTTAGGGAATACAAAAAGCTTCTTTCCGAAATGAAGGAAGCACAGGAAATTTTAAACAGTGACGGAGAAGATGGATTAAAAGAGCTTGCTGAGGTAGAGCTTGAAGAACTGAAAGAAAGGAAGCCGCGACTTGAAGATGAATTGAAGTTGATGCTTATTCCAAAGGACCCTCGTGATGAGAAAAATATTTTCCTTGAGATAAGGGCAGGCACAGGAGGGGAAGAGGCAGCTCTCTTTGCAGCAGAACTATTTAGAATGTACACCAAGTATGCCGAGTCAAGGCGATGGAAGGTAGAGATGATAGATATTAACTCAACAGGAATTGGCGGAATAAAAGAGGTTATTGCATCTATTCAGGGCAAAGGTACATACAGCCGTATGAAATATGAAAGCGGCGTACACCGGGTCCAGCGGGTTCCTTCTACAGAGACTTCCGGCAGGATTCATACATCCACTGCAACAGTTGCAGTGCTTCCAGAGGTAGAAGATGTTGATGTAAAGGTTGAAGAAAAAGATCTCAGAGTTGATACCTTTTGCGCCTCAGGTCCCGGTGGGCAAGGAGTAAATACAACATATTCTGCTGTAAGGATTGTTCATATTCCAACAGGCTTAATCGTTCAGTGTCAGGACAGCCGCTCACAAATAAAAAATAGGGAAAAGGCGCTTAAAGTCCTTCGTTCAAGACTTTATGAAATAGAGATGGAAAAACAGGAGAAAGAAAGGGCTGATGAGAGGAAATCACAGATAGGCATGGGTGACAGAAGTGAGAAGATAAGGACTTATAACTTCCCCCAAAACAGGGTAACTGACCACAGAATTGGTCTTACCCTGCATAAGCTTAGCATGGTCATTGATGGCGACCTCGATGAACTTATTGACAGCCTTATTACGCATTATCAGGCAGAGAAGCTGAAGGAGTTGTAACGGCAGAACTGTGCGGTGGCGATTCGCCATCCGCACGAGTGATTTGTTATGGGGTCTCTATTTTTCTCTATTTTGGAGTTCTGCATTTATAG
>JACRGY010000196.1 GCA_016212165.1 Nitrospirota bacterium | reverse complement strand
TTTTATATTTCCAATGGTTATATCTGAAAAATCATGCTTAACAGTGTCAAGCAGGGTAATCTGTTCGTCCATAATAAGGTAATTGTTGTATGTCGTTCCATTGGGAGTGACATATCCGTGAAAATCCCTTGCTCCCCAGTCTATCACTCCAACCCAGTATATATCCGGCTTTATCTCTACAGCCTTCATCTATTCGGTCCCCCTTTTGCGAGCAATTTCATTTTTCTCTTGTGGATTATTTCAAAAGTAATGAATAAAGAATAGCAAAAAACCGGCAAGAAGAGAAGAGCCTTATAAAATAAAAATGCAAATAATAAGAACAACTCGTGATAAAGCTCTATTGCGAACATCTGGAAGGAAATATTATCCTAAGACATGAACAGCTACCTTGACACCCAAAAAAGCGTAATCATTTCCTCGCCTGCCGGCTCCGGTAAAACAGAAAAGCTGGCAAGGCGGTATATAAGCCTTCTCCTTGACGGCTCTGAGATAGAAAAAATCCTCTGCATCACATTCACGGAAAAGGCAGCGGCGGAGATGAAGGAAAGAATCTTCAACATCCTTGAAAGGGAAAATCCCGGACTGTTCTCCAAGATTAAAGAAAAGATGCCGCTGATGAGAATATCAACCATCCACGCATTCTGCCTTAAACTGCTGAAACGTTTTTCGATAGAACTCGGAGTAGACCCTTCGCTTGATGTTATGGATGAGTTTGAGGCATCTCTCCTCTGGTCAGAGGCTGTCTATGAATGCGTGATGGAAGAGAAAGACAAGCCTGCGCTGTTTTTTGACATGATGAAAGACAGGGGTATTAAGGGATGGGATAAGGTATTTTCAATCCTTAATACGCTTTACGGCAAAAGGCCTGTATCAGAATTGCTGTTAAAGAGAGAATGCTCTGTTGAAAACGGGGAAGAAAAAAGAATCCTTGAACTCTACTCAAAATGCCTTGGACAATATAAAAACAAAAAACTTGAACGCCATCTCCTTGATTTTGACGACCTTGAGATCATGACATACGAGGCGCTTGCCAGCCACCCTGAATGGCAGAACATCCTCTATTCGTTTGACGAGCATACAGACCATATACTCGTTGATGAGTTTCAGGATACAAATTCAATCCAGTGGAAAATTATAGACAAACTCACAGAAGAATGGCGCTCGGGCCTTGGATCAAAAAGGAGCAAGGGGAAAACTCCCACGATATTCCTTGTCGGAGACGATAAGCAGTCAATCTATCTCTTCAGGGGAGCAAACGCAGGCGTGTTTGAAGAAGCAAAAAGCAGGCTTTCCGAATGGCTCGGCAATGAATATCACTTTGAAGAGGCAAAAGAAAATTTCAGAAGCCTGCCTGCAATCATAAACTTTGCAAACGCCCTCTTTGAGAAACTCATGCCCCCTGCCCTTCATGAGACATGGCGGACAAGGTATGCTCCTTTTGAGGCAACAAGGAAAGGAGAAGGAAGGGTTGAGCTTGCGCTTGCAGAAGCAGGAGACAACATTAAGAAAAGCCGTATAAAAGAGGCATCTGCCTTGGCAAAAAGAATCAAATCCCTTGCAGGCATATATGAAATATCTGAAGGAGACAAGAAAAGGCCCTGCGCCTTCGGAGACATGGCAGTGCTTTTAAGAAAGAGAACTCACCTCACATTATTTGAGAGCGCACTGAGAAAAGAGCATATACCTTTTATTGTGGTGAAAGGCATCGGGTTCTATGATGAACCTGAGGTTGCTTTGCTGCGGGAACTCCTTTCTTTTATTATTGACCCTCATGATGACTACAGCCTTTTCTGTGCGCTGAGAAGCCCGCTGTTCGGAATTGATTATGAAACCCTCTTAAATCTTATTGCGGAAAACAACCAGCCTCTCATAAATAAACTTCAGGCTGAACTGGAATTCTCAGGGATATTCAGGATGCTTCATAACTGGATAGAGAAATCAAAGATCACGCCGCTTGCAATAATGCTTGAAGAGGCGCTCACAGAGACAGAAGGCTGGAAACACTACAGGGAAAAACAGAGGCAGGCTAACATAAAGAAATTCATAAAACTCATTGAGTCCTATGAATCAGCAGGGTTTTCAGGGCTTGAGATACGGGAGAAACTCATCAAGGCAAGGGATGGGGATGAGCCAAAGGCAAATATAAACACCGAGGGCATGAACGCAGTAAAGATAATGACAATACATGCCGCGAAGGGGCTTCAGTTCCCGATGGTATTCCTGCCGTCTCTTGACGAGCCGGATACTCCGAGAAGCAACTCAATTGTCATAGATGAGGAAGGCAGCAGGATATCAATAGCATACGAAGAAGATTCTGCAAAAAGGAAAAATATTGCAGGGTTCGCACGAAGGAAGGACAAAGAACTTGAGGAAGGAAAACGCCTTTTTTATGTTGCTGTTACAAGGGCCAGGGATTTTCTGTGCATGCTCGGCGCTATGAACAAAGAGAAATCTCCCGCAGGAAGGCTTGCGTATCTCACAGAAAATTTTGACATAATAAAGAATGGGAAAATAAACAGCAGAACTGATTTCTTTGAAATACTTACCGAGGCGGAAATAGATAAACTTTATTCTGCAGTTCAGCCTTCAGCTGTCAGTCGTCGGCCTTCAGCAAGGCATTCTGCATCAGAATTCATATATACAGAGCCGCTGACTTTCACAACAGATGTAAAATGGAGAGACGTTACAGAGGACTTGGACATACGGATAACTCACGGCGAAGAATGGGTTATTCTCGGCAGGATTTTTCACAGGCTGTTTGAAGAACTCTCAAAGGGAATTCTGATGCCCGAAGGCGTAAATGAAAGAACTCTGTCACTGCTGAAAAATGAATTCCTTTCTGATGAAGATATTCAAAAACTCAGCAGTATTGTACTCAGCGATTTTCAGTCGCTGGGAATAAACGGACACCTAAATAATATAATTCTGCCACGTGGAAATTCATTTGCAGAACTGCCCTTCATCCTTCAGAAAGGCAATACTGTTTTCAGGGGAAGAATTGACAGGGTAATCATTGAAAACAATACTGCTATAATTTATGACTACAAGACATTTCCCGTAAAAGATGAAGATATGCCTTTACTCTCTGAAAAATACAGGTTTCAGATGGATATATATAAAGAGGCGGCAGGCGAAATCCTCTCCATGAAAACAAAAGCCTATCTGCTTTTCACGCACAGGGGGCTGCTGATTGAGATTTGACACACGCCATCTATTTCTTAAGAGAACCTAATAAATGTTTCATTCGCTGCAAAAACTGCCCGGCTTATTCAAGAGCTTCTTTTGCTTCCTCATCAGAAGAATAAAAACTCAAATCATACTGATCATCGTGCCTGATTTCTCTGTGATGATCTAATAACTCAACCCATTTCTTCTCAAGCCTCTTTTTATTTACATATTGCTCTTCCAGATATCTTGAAACGCATACATGGCTTTTCTCCCTATATCCATCAATGAATAGAATCGCCCTTGCAGAGTGGAACATGGCAAGATATGAAGAAAGGACTGAGGAATCATATGCCTCACCATGAAATGACTTTTTAGCTTCGTTAAACCAGCTTTCGGCTTTATTTATTGACCGTATTGCATTATCTTCCGAAGCCGGCATCTTCCTCAGCAGCCCTTTTTCTACGCAGTCCTTAAACCGAAGCGGCATTCTTATCACCATATAAAATTATTGACCCGAAAGAAAGAGAGTGATAGAACATCGTGTCTTCTTTCCTGATTTTC
>JACRGY010000193.1 GCA_016212165.1 Nitrospirota bacterium | reverse complement strand
ATTTGAGATTGACCCAACAGGTGGCAATCAGCCTATTTTAAAAGGTGAGGCAATAGACTCTGTGAAGGGCAGGTGGACCGGGGTTGATGATTATTTAAAAGCAAACTCTGCTGGAAAGGTAGAAACCTTAAATTTATATACTATCATGGATAATCCGATGACATCCTGCGGGTGTTTTGAATGTATTGTTTCAATAATTCCAGAGGCAAATGGCATAATGGTAGTAAATCGCGGTCATACAGGCATAACACCAATCGGGATGAAATTCTCTACATTAGCAGGCAGTGTTGGTGGAGGCACCCAGAATCCGGGATTTATGGGAATAGGCGTAAACTTCATCACGAGCAAAAAATTCCTTTTTGCAGACGGCGGCATTAAGAGAATAGTCTGGATGACAAAAGGGTTAAAAGAGAGGATTGCAGAGGACTTCAGAAAAAGGTCGCAGGAAGAAGGATTGCCTGACCTGCTTGATAAGATAGCTGATGAGACTATTTGCGAGGATTCAGAGAAATTACTTGAGTTCCTCACAGGCGTCGGACACCCTGCGCTTACGATGGAACCGATGATTTAAATAGCTATCAGTTTTCAGCAATAAGCTATCAGCCAAAAATTTTTGAAAAGCTGAAAGCTGACAGCTTTCTTAGGGAGGTTAAATGAATAAAGTCATAAAAAGCGCTGATAAGGCAGCAGAGAAAATAATTAAATGGGGTGAAGCCCACAATATAGAAACCTGTTTTGACAGGGCTGAAAAATTAAAACCTTGCCCCATTGGAGAATCAGGGGCATGCTGCAGAGTCTGTCATATGGGACCATGCAGACTTGTCGGCAAAAATGCTGAAGAAGAGGCAAGAGGGATTTGTGGAGCCACACTTCCTACGGTAGCTGCACGAAATCTCGTTAGAATGATTGCCGCTGGTACCGCAGCACATTCTGACCATGCGAGAGACATGGCTTTTACTTTATTTGCAGTTGCCAGTGGTGAGACAAAGGACTTTCAGATAAAGGATGTAAGGAAGCTTTATAGAGTTGCAGAAATACTCGGTATAGAGTTTGGTAATGGAAGGGCTGTAAATGATGTAGCGAAAGATGTTGCCCTTAAGTTTTTAGAAGACTTTACACGGCAGAAGGGTGAGTTGAACTATGTCAAAAGGGCACCTAAAAAGACACAGGAAAGATGGAGAAAATGGGGTGTCACACCCCGTGGTATAGACAGAGAGGTTGTTGAGGCAATGCACAGGACATCTGTTGGTGTTGACCATGAGCCTGACCATCTCCTGACACACGGATTAAGAACTGCACTTGCTGATGGCTGGGGTGGATGTATGGTATCAACAGATATTACGGATATCCTCTTTGGAACACCAAAACCTTTAAAGGCAGAGGCAAGCTTCGGGATATTTAAAGAAGATGAGGTAAATTTAGTTGTCCACGGGCATGAGCCTACTCTTGCAGAGATGATAGTAGATGTTACAGAAGAGCCTGAGATGATTGCATATGCAAAGTCAAAGGGTGCAAAGGGTATAAACCTTGGCGGTATGTGCTGTACAGCTAATGAAGTCCTTATGAGGCACGGAATACCAACTGCAGGAGGGTTTACAAATCAGGAATTGGGGATAATGACAGGGCTTATAGATGCACTTACTGTAGATGTGCAGTGCATTATGCCAGCTATTGCTGAGCTTTCAAAGAAATTTCACACAAAGGTTATAACAACATCTGAGAAGGCAAAGATTCAAGGTGCAATGCATGTGGAATATGATGAGCACAGGGCAAAAGAGGTAGCAAGAGAGATAGTGAAGATTGCCTGTGACAATTTCCCGAACAGGACAAAAGAAGGCAGCCATATAACTGATAAGTTTCCTGTGATTGCAGGCTTTTCTCATGAATACATTGAATATATGCAGGGCGGAAGATGGAGGGCATCTTTCAGACCGCTTAACGATGCAATTATGGCAGGAAGGATTCGTGGTGTTGTTGGGCTTGCAGGATGTGATAATCCGAGGGTTCCGTCAACAGGACTCCATAGATTCCTTGCTGTTGAACTGATAAAAAATGATGTCCTTATTGTTTCAACAGGTTGCGGCTCTGCAGCGTGCGGGACCGCTGGTTACCTGACACCGGAAATGGCATTAGAAAACGCAGGCCCTGGTTTAAGAGAGGTATGTGAGGCAATTGGAATTCCGCCAATACTCCATATTGGTGCATGTGTTGATAATTCAAGAATTCTTACAATAGCAACAGCAATGGCGCATGAAGGAGGGCTTTCAGACGAGATCGGCGGAATGCCAGCTGTAGGTATTGCACCGGAATGGATGTCTGAGAAGGCAATTGCTATTGGATGTTATTTTGCTGCGTCAGGCGTCCCAGTAATATTTGGTGGTGAATCTCCTGTTGGAGCAAGTAAAGAAATCACAAAGATTATGACAGAAGTGTGGTTTGAACGTTTTATGGGAGCTATGCACTTTGAGCCTGACCCTGAGAAGATATTAAGCATAGCTCTTAATTACATTGACGCAGCAAGGGAAAAACTGAAACTCAGAAAATACGAGCCGGGTAAATTCGGCGCAGAAAGAGTGCTTATGGATATGGCTGCACGAAGGGAATTGGAAAAGAAATCAGCGGTGCCTCATGCAGGCGTTGGAGGATAATAACAATAGGTCAAGGCTAAGGTTAAGGCTGAGAAAAATCTCAACCTCAACCTCAACCTGATTTTGGAGTCATAGATGGAAATAAAGCCAGACGAAATTATAGGGCATATTGGTGAAGTGCTGACTGAATCACAGAAAAAAAAAGGGATATTAATCCATGTATTTCATAAGATTCAGGCAGAGTATAACTATCTTCCTGAAGATGTATTGAAGACATTGTCCGAGAAACTTAACGTTCCTCTTTCTGATGTTTACAGCACAGCGTCTTTTTACAAGCAGTTCTATTTCACGCCAAGCGTGAAGAAAATAGTCAGGGTTTGCACAGGAACTGCCTTCCATGTAAGAGGCGCAGCGAAAGTTCTTAATGCCTTGGAGAATGAGTTTGATATAAAAGAAGGGGAAACAACACCTGACCTTTCCATGACCCTTGAGACAGTTGGTTGTATAGGATGCTGTGGACTTGCACCAGTTGCAACAATAAATGCAGACATCATCGGCGAGATAGACATGAAAAAAGTTGAAGAGGTTATTGAAAGTATAAAAGAACACAGATTGTCTGCGTTATAAATGAAAGATATGAAAAAACTCAACAGCATAGATGAACTAAGAGAACTCCGGGGGAGATTGAAGAAGGAGACTTAAAAACCTGACTCTTTAAATGCAAAAATCTGCTGCGGTACAGCTTGTGCTGCTACAGGCTCACATGAGGTTATAGAGGCATTTGAAAAGGAGACGCAGGGCCGTGGGGTAAGGCTTGAAATAACAAAAACCGGTTGTCAGGGACTATGCCAGAAAGGACCTGTTTTAAAGATAGAGCCTGCAAATATTTTTTATCAAAGGACAAAGCCTGAAAATGTTCCATGGATTACAAGCTACACGTTGATAGGCGGTATACCTTACAGGAGCAATTTATACAGGGATAACTTCCTGAGTGAGCCTGTCCCGATAATGACAGATGTCCCATTTTACAAAAAACAGCTTAGAATTGCCCTTCGTAATAACGGAAAGATTGACCCATGCAAGATAGAACATTATATAGCCGTGGGTGGTTATAAGGCATTGGAGAAGGCTCTCTCTTCAATGACTCCCGATGATGTTTTAAATGAAATTGATAAGGCTAACCTGCGCGGACGCGGCGGTGCAGGATTTCCAGCGGGCAAAAAATGGAAACACACAAAGAGTGCCCCCGGAAATATAAAATTCGTAATAGCTAATGGTGACGAAGGAGACCCCGGGGCATTTATGGACAGGTCAATCATGGAAGGGGACCCACACAGCCTTCTTGAGGGCATGATACTATGTGCCTATACAATAGGCGCACAGTATGGATTTATCTATGTCAGACATGAATATCCGCTTGCAGTAAAAAACCTTAATATTGCAATAAAGCAGGCAGAGGAATTAGGGCTTCTTGGCAAAAACATACTTGGCACGAATTTCAGTTTTACTATAGACATCAGAGAAGGTGCGGGCGCATTTGTTTGCGGAGAGTCCACTGCGCTCGTAGCATCTATTGAAGGAGAAAGAGGCTTTCCACGGGTAAGACCGCCAAGGCTTTCAGAGCCCGGAGTAGGCCCATGGGGTTTTCCGAGCAACCTTAATAATATAGAAACCTATGTCTGTGTCCCTGTAATAATTGAAAAGGGCGCTGATTATTTTCTATCAATCGGAACCAAAAATTCTCCCGGAACAAAGGTATTTGCACTTACAGGTAAGGTCAAAAATACAGGGCTTGTTGAAGTCCCAATGGGAATTACACTAAGGGAGATAATCTTTGAGATAGGCGGCGGTATACTTGAGGACAAGAAGTTTAAGGCAGTGCAGACAGGGGGACCTTCAGGAGGATGTATTCCCGAGCAATACATTGATCTACCAGTAGATTTTGATTCTCTTATATCCGTAGGCTCCATGATGGGCTCAGGCGGTATGGTTGTAATGGATGAAGATACATGTATTGTTGATGTTGCAAAATATTTTCTCTCATTCTGTCAGTCAGAATCCTGCGGCAAATGCCCGCCATGCAGAATCGGAACATATCAGATGCTTGAAATCCTTAAGAAGATTACCTCCGGGTGGGGCGAAGAAGGTGATATTGAAAAACTTGAAGACCTTGGCAAAAAGGTTGTAGAAGGCTCTCTCTGTGGTCTTGGAAGTAGTGCTCCTAACCCTATTCTTACAACAATCAAGTACTTTAGGGAAGAATATGAGGAACACATTTATGATAAATACTGTAGGTCAAAGGTATGCAGCGGTCTCGGCGTATATGCGATAGATGCTGAACAATGCTTCCTATGTGGACTTTGCAAACAGGCATGCGCCTTTGATGCTGTAAAGGAATTGAGGAATAAGTTCTTTGTTGACCAGGACTACTGCACAAAGTGCAAGGCATGTTATGTTGCATGCCCGATTGGGGCTGTGAAGATAGAAAAGCAGAAACGGCAGTCGTTAGTCACCAGTGAATAGTGAATAGTTTTTGTTTTTAACTAAATACTATTCACTAACGACTATTCACTTTTTGAGAGGGTAGCAATGACTGAACAAAAAGAAAAAAAACTTGAGGACATAAAGAAAGAGGCAGAGCAATACAAGTGTCTTGTCCAGAAGTCCTGTTATTTCATAGCAGAATTTCTTTCAGGTCCTATGTGCGGCAAATGTTTCCCCTGCTCTTTGGGCAGTTACGAGGCAAGAATCAGATTGAAAAATATCATTAAAGGCAGAGGCACAGAAGCTGATTTACTTGCTATAAAGAGAATTGCAACTGAAATGCTTGATTCATCCATGTGCAAAAAGGGCAAGGACACCGCTGTATATATGAGTGAGAGCATAGAACTAAGCCCATACATCGAACATATCTCAGGCGTTTGCAGAGATAAGGAATGTCTTAGTCTTATTAAATATATTATTATTCCTGAGCAGTGCATCATATGCGGCGACTGTCAGGATGTATGCAAAGACAATGCAATAATAGGAGAAAAGAAAAAATCCTATCTCTCAAGCTATCTGCCATTTGAGATAGTTCAGAAAAGATGCACAAAATGTGGCGAGTGTATAAAGGTATGCCCGTATGGGGCGATAGAGATAGTAGATATAAAGGCTAAGGTTGATGCCGAGGTAGAGAAAAAACAGGTTAAGGTTGAGGTTTAGATTTAGATTTCTTAGTCTTAACCTAAGCCTCAACCTAAATTTTTAATTGAGGAGGGTGGCAAATATGATTAATCTTATAATAGACGGCAAAAAGATACAGGTGGAGGCTGGCACAAACCTTATAGATGCTGCTGCACTTGCAGACATCCATATTCCTAACCTCTGCTACCTTAAAGGCATGAGGGGCGTTGGGGCATGCAGGCTATGTCTTGTTGAGATAGAGGGTATGAAGGCTCCTGTAATTGCATGCACTACAAAGGTTAAGGAAGGGATGAATGTGACTACAGAGACTGAGAAGATTCGTGAGATGAGGAAATTTGTCATTGACCTTATCCTCTCCATACATCCACTTGACTGTATGACTTGCACAAAGGCAGGCGTATGCACCCTTCAGAAATATGCGTATGACTTTGAACTTCAAGACTCAACATTCACAAGGAAAAAATTCGGCTATCCGATTGATTCTGTAAACCCGTTTATCAAGCGTGACCCTGACTACTGTATCCTCTGTGGAAAATGCGTAAGGGTCTGTAAGGAGCAGGGGACAAATGTCATTGATTTTATGGGAAGGGGTGTTGGTGCAAGGGTTATTACCGCAATGGATAAACCCCTTCAGGAATCAGAGTGTACTTTCTGCGGCAGTTGTGTGGATGCCTGCCCGGTAAACGCCCTTCTTGAGGCAGACAGGTGGAGAAAAGGCAGGGAATGGGAATATACAAAGATAAACTCAGTATGTCTTTCATGTGGAAATGGGTGCGATATAACTGTCAGCACAAAAGATGGAAGCATAGTCAAGATAAACGTCGGCGCAGAAGACAGCTCTGTTGAAAGATATATCTGCGCAATAGGCAGGTTTGGATTTGATTCAATTACAGCAGACAGCAGAATTACCGCTCCTCTAAAAAGAATTGGTAATGAGCTTAAAGAGACGACTTGGGATGATGCCCTTAAGATTGCCGCTGAGAAACTAAAAGAGGCAGGCAAGTGCGCAGGCATTGTAAGCACAGGAAACATTCTTAATCAGGACGCTTTCGTGCTTGGTAAGCTTGCATCTCAGGCAGTAAAGACAAAGAATGTTGATACAACAGTAAGCCTCTATGCAGATGAGGACTCCATGAAATACTCCGACTCAGTGGATATAGACAGCGCTGATTTAATCGTTGCAGTTGGCATTAATCCATCTCAGTGGGAAAGGGTTCTTCCTGCCCTTGATGCAGGAATAAGAAAGAGAGTCGCAAGGGGGGCAAAACTCATTGTCATAAATTCAAATCCCCCCTCACCCCCCTTTGCTAAAGGGGGGATGGGGGGATTAGCAGCAGCCGCTGCTGTAAATATCATCGGGAATGAAGCCAAGGCACTTGAGCAGATTGCAAAGGCTCTAAAAGAATTAGCAGTCAGCAGTCAGCAGTCAGGAAGTCAACTCCTTTTGGTCTCTGGCTGACAGGTATCTCTCCAATTGCATAAAGAACCTTTGCTCCTCCACTAACCATATCTTTATATGACTTGCCTTCTGCAATCAAGCCCATT
>JACRGY010000024.1 GCA_016212165.1 Nitrospirota bacterium | reverse complement strand
CGCTTAAGCTCCCGCTGCCTGACCATGATAATGTCCTTTCCTGCCATTCTGCCTCCTTATAAAAAAGAAGCAGTTTAGCATTATCAATTTAGGACATTTCTATTTTGGCCATTTAGGACATTATCATTTTGGTGTTACATACATTTTATAGTGCCACAAAGTCCATAGCGCTGAAGGCGTGGAAGCTGAAAAGCGCGGAATATCAAGAGCTTTAAACGCTATTCTTCTTTAAGTATTTTCCAGAGGCTTGTACGGGATATACCAAGCATCTCTGCTGTTTTTGACCTGTTCCCTCCAAACATCTTAAGAACTTTTTCCACATATTCTTTAGTAAACTCATCAATGCTTTTTATCCTGCCCGGCTCAAATGTTTCTATATTTAATATGCGGATGCCTTCCGGAAGGCTTTCAGGGGTGATGATTAAGCTATGCTCAAGTATTATTGCTCTTTCGATAATATTCTCAAGCTCCCTGACATTCCCGGGAAAACTGTAGCGCATCAGAATATCCATTGTATCTTTTGCAAACCCTGTTATCTTCTTATTGGATTCAGGAAGATGCTTCTGGAGAAAGAATGCACTTAAGGGCTTTATGTCTTCCTGCCGTTCCCTGAGAGGGGGAATAAAGATGTCCATAATATTTAATCTGTAATACAGGTCCTCCCTGAACTTGCCTTCTGCAATAAGTTTTTTTATGTCCTGATTTGTGGCAGCTATGAACCGCACATCAACCTTAATCAGCTTTGTCCCGCCGACCCTGTAAAACTCCCCATCCTCAACAACCTTGAGAAGTTTCGCCTGTAAATTTGGAGGCATCTCTGCAATCTCATCAAGAAACAATGTGCCTGTGTCTGCTATCTCTATGAGTCCCGGCTTTGTCCTGACTGCTCCCGTGAAAGCGCCCTTCTCATGTCCGAACAGCTCGCTTGCGAGAAGCTCCTCTGTAAGAGTTGCGCAGTTTATCGCCAGAAACGGCATATCCTTTCTTTTGCTTGTGGAATGTATTATCTGCGCTATCAGATTTTTACCTGCCCCGCTTTCTCCTGTGAGCAGGATACCGCAATTCGAATCTTTCATCCCTTCAATAAGAGACAAAACTTTTTTCATGCTCTGGCTCTTTGCAATAACAGGGACCTTTTTGTCCATTCCTATATATGCCTTTAATGCAATATTCTCTTTTTTGAGCATCTTTTTTTCGAGGGCCCTTCTCACAGGGATCCTGACTTCATCGGGAGTAAAAGGTTTTGGGATGTAATCGTATATGCCTTTTTTTATGGCGTCAACAGCAGACTGGATTGTGCCATATGCCGTAATGATTATAAATATGCTCTCAGGAGCTGTTTCTTTGATGCTATCGTATAGCTCAAGGCCGTCCATCCCAGGCATTTTAAGGTCTGATATGATGAGGTCGTAGCTATTGCCTTTAATCTGTTCAATCGCATTAATGCTGTTTGTAGCTGTAAAGACCTCTATGCCTTCTCCTTCAAGTATGGCCCTTACAGCCTCGCACACGCTGATTTCATCGTCAATAACTATTGCCTTATACATTTACCGGCAGCCTCACAATGAATGTAGAGCCTTTGCCAACACTGCTTTCCACTCTGATTTCCCCGCCATGTTTTTTAATGATACCATAACTGACTGCAAGCCCCAGCCCGGTGCCTTTATTTAAGTCCTTTGTTGTAAAGAACGGGTCAAAGATTTTGGTTATATGCTCCTCAGGAATGCCGCAGCCTGTATCAGAAAATATTATCTCCAGAAAATTATCCATGACCCGCGTTGCAACATCTATCTTGCCCGGGGGCGTGATAGCGTGGACTGCGTTCAAGAGGATATTCAACACTACCTGCCCTATCCGCGCGGGGTCGGCATATATCTCAGGAAGGGTATCGGACAGGTTCAGTGTAAGTTCAATATCCCTGAAGATGCCCTGAGCAATAAGGGAGTCAATTATCTCTGTTACAGGCCGGTTGATATTTATCTTTATGGTATTGAGCGGCGTCTCTTTTGCAAAGCTTAGAAGTTGTCTCACAATATTTCTTGCCCTTTCGGTCTCTCTTGCCATTATCTTGACTTTTTCATAATAGGGGTCTCCCTCTGGCAGGTGTTCAAGCATAAGATGCGAAAACGTAAGCACAGATGTAAGCGGATTATTAAGCTCATGGGCGATGCCGGTAGCGAGAATTCCTATGGATGCAAGTTTTTCCGCTTCTACAAGCAGGGACTGCTTTTCCCTGAGTTCCATAACTTTATTTTCAAGCCTCGTGAGGGCAATCCGCAGTTTTTCTTCCATTATGTTAAACGAGACT
>JACRGY010000023.1 GCA_016212165.1 Nitrospirota bacterium | reverse complement strand
TTCTGCCTCCCCCTAAAAAGTCAGAAAATATATCGCCAAATTCAAAGGATTCGCCAAAGTCAGGCCTTGCACCTTCAAACCATGGCCCGCCTGCCTCAAATGGTGTTTTTCCAAACCGGTCATATTCTGCCTTTTTCTTTTCATCACCGAGAATGCTGTAGGCTTCATTTATTTCCTTGAACTTCTGCTCTGAGGCCTTATCGCCGGGGTTCAGGTCAGGGTGGTATTTACGCGCAAGTTTCCTGTAGGCTTTTTTGATTTCATCCTGAGATGCGTCCTTGCTTACTCCGAGTAACTCATAATAGTCTTTAACTGCTGACGGCATCCTCTCCTCCGCTCGCCCTTACAATAACTTTATCAAATGCCGGGCCTCATTTTAATAGTGTAAATAAATATCAGGCTAATACTGTTGTTCATATAATAGCAGTTGAGCCGATGCTTGTCAAGTTGGCTTACTGGGTGGGCATAACATTGGAGTCAGCCAAGCAATGACCTGATGAAATTAAGATAATTGATATCTTTTTTCGTTATCTCGATTCCCATCCCATGTTTTAAAGACCTGACAGGCGTTCCGACTACCCTCCCCATAGAGGGCTTTAGGGCCCTTTTGACCTTGCCTGTCAATTTTGAAATTGCGCCTTCAGGCAGATAAACCGTCATGTCAATTATCGTATCAGGAACAACGGGGTGGGTTGTCCTTACAAAAATCCCGTTTAAAGAAAAATCACTGGCTATTCCCCTGTAAGTTACACCATTTGCAATAAATTCCGTTTCACAGCGGAATATAAATCTTTTTTGCTGTCTTTTATTAGCCATAAGCTAATCTTAGCATATATCTTTTTCAATATGAACGGAACAGCGGCTTGTGAATTTTTTTATTCTTGTCTTTCCCGCCTTTTTTACAGACCGGCTGGCGGCACACCGCGCAGCGGGTCTCGCTGCAGCACTGGCAAAAGGTGCAGTCAGGACACGGATATTTCTTTTGCGGTTTCTTCTTCCCCATATCTTGTTTTAATTATACCTGACTCTTGTAGTAAACAACGAAGAGTTGTTATTATTTGTTTATGAAAAAAATCGCAATAACAATGGGTGACCCCGGAGGAGTTGGGCCGGAGATAATCATAAAGACACTTTCATCTGCTGGGATAAGGGACCTTTGCATCCCTGTTGTTATCGGCGACAGGGTTGTTATAGAAGAGACATTAAGCCTGCTTGACCTGCCCTTGAAATTAATAATAATAAAATCCCCTGAAGAGGCCGGCGCTGAACCAGGAACAATTGAACTTATTGATATGCGAATGCTTAATAAATTCTGGGGAGGCAAACCAAGTGCTGAAGGCGGAAGGGCCTGCGCTGGTTATATCAAAAAGGCTGCTGAACTGGCTCTTGATAAAAAAGTTGATGCGCTTGTTACAGCTCCAATATCAAAGGAGGCACTGAAGATGGCAGGGATGAAGTGGCCGGGGCATACCGAAATGCTTGCTGAACTCACAGGCACAGATGATTATGCGATGATGCTAGTTGGAGGGCCTTTAAAGGTAATACTTGTTACGATACATATCTCGCTTAAAAGCGTGCCTGAGATGATAACAAGAGAAAGGATATTGAAAACTATAAGGCTTGCAAAAAAAGCATGCGACATGATGGAGATAGAAAATCCGGAAATAGCAGTGGCAGGGCTTAACCCTCATGCCGGTGAAGCTGGCATATTCGGAGATGAAGAGATAAAGGAAATAATACCTGCTGTTGAGGATGCAAAAAAAGAGGGCATTGCTGTAACAGGACCCTTCCCTCCTGACATTATTTTTCATAAAGTGTATAAAGGCGAATTTGATATTGTGGCCTGCATGTACCATGACCAGGGACTGATTCCCCTCAAGATGATTGCATTTGAGCAGGGAGTTAATGTCACAGTCGGCCTGCCGATAATAAGGACATCGCCTGACCACGGCACTGCCTATAATATTGCATGGAAGGGAATTGCCAATCCATCAAGCATGATTGAGGCAATAAAGATGGCAGTAAGGCTGAAGATATAACTAAACAGGACATTGTGATTAACTCTCAGAGATTGGGATTCAGCCCTTCTGTTTTTGTAACAAGCCATTTCACGCGTTCTTTTGCCAAGGTAAATTTTAAGTGCGCAGGGGTTTTAGGGTCGCCGACAATTATGCCTGTTTGGTTCTCAATAGTCGCTACCACCCTGACATCCACCTCGGCAGTTGCCGAGTTTTCTTTTACCTCGACCTTCAGATTTTCATGCTCGACTTTAATGTCCGACATTACCTTGAACTGCTCTTCAAGAACCCTTTTCAACAGCGCATATGAGAGCCCATATTCATCCTGATAATTAAAAGAAACTTTTGCCATGACATCATCAATTTCTTTTTTTTCTATTGCCGCTGCGCCTTGCTTAATAAGTTTTTTAATCCTGGCTGTGTCAGAAGGCCAGAGGAAATAGATAATTATCGGAGCGAGGATTAAAAGAAAAAGCAGCATGACTGATTTTTTGCTCATGCTATTCTATTTTCACAAAGCAGGCGGGATATAGTGCTCGAGCGGTTTTATTTTGCCGATATTCCAACAGGTTATATATGAATAATCAAGAGGCAAAATTCCTCGGAGGCCGAAAGGCCGAGAATGAGCGAGAGTACTATATCCCGTCTGCTTTACCATTACTCCTCATTAGTTATATTATACTTCACATCCACCTTGATATCTTTCCGCAAAGAATGATATACAGAGCAGTATTTTTCCTGTGAAAGCGCTATAACTCTGTCCATTTTTTTAGGCGTGATGCCCTTCCCTGAGATATTTATAATCATCTCCATTGACTTGTAATACTGCGGCGGGGTAAGGTTCCTTTCGCCTGAATAATCAATCTTAAAATTTGTAATCTCGGCCCTCATCTTCTGCAGAAATGATACGACATCTATTGCAAGGCATCCTGCAACACTCATCAGCAGGGTTTCCGTGGGTGAGCACCCCCACTGGAACGTGGCGTCGTAGTCAACCTCTTCGCCACGCTGTGTCCTGCCGTGAAATATCAGCTCCTTCTCCCAGGTCAATGCGCCCTTATTAACAGGCGGTATCTTTTCTTTATAGCCTGCGAGGTCTAATGTTTCCTTCTCCATTTTTTCTCCTTTGATATATATAGAATTTCAGTTATAATTTTGTAAAGGATTTATGCCTATGAAGATTTTATCAAAGAAGTCAAAAAAAGTCAGCGGTAAAGGTTTTTCTGCTTTTCCGAAAAGCCCGCTGAAACTCACTTTAATATTTTCCCTGCCGTTTATTTTAATATTCATATCGCTCCTTACAGCCCTGATTTTATGGGAGAAAAAAAGCCGGGAACAGGAACTTGTGGCTGAATTAAGAGAGACGGCAAGGGCTTATTTCGAGCAGATACTCATTACCAGGCTCTGGAATGCCAACCATGGCGGTGTATATGTTGAGGTTACCAATAAAACACAGCCAAACCCGTATCTCAGAGATGATCCTGAAAGGGATATAGCAACAATAGACGGCAGAAAGTATACAAAGATAAATCCTGCATATATGACCAGACAGATATCGGAAATAGCATATCAGAAGGGCAGATACAAATTCCATATAACAAGCCTTAAGCCTGTAAATCCAGCGAATAAGGCAGATAGCTGGGAAACCCGCCAGTTATCTTTATTCGAAGAGGGTAAAAAAGAAGAGGCTTATGAAGTGGTTACAGATAACAGGGGAACGAGGTTCAGATATATGGCTCCCTTGTTAATGGAAGCGGCCTGTTTCAAATGCCACGAAAAATCCGGCTACAAGCTGGGAGATGTAAGAGGAGGAATAAGTGTGGATATCCCTATGGAAGTGCGGATGAGCGCTCAGCTAGCGCAGACAAAAAGGAGCCTGATAGCTTTCAGCATTATAGGGACGACTACATTAATTTTTATAGTCGCTATAACGTGGATTTTTTCAAGAAGGATTATACGATCCGTAGAAAGAGAAATGGAAAACGAGCGGCTGAAGACCGCCATTCAGCTCGCAGGAGCTGCAGCCCATGAACTCAGGCAGCCGATGACCGCAATAATAGGATATGCAGAGCTGCTAAAAGATAAGGCCTCAAAGCACGAGCCTGTGAAAGAAGAACTTGAAATAGTAGTTCAGCAGTGTTATAAAATGGATGAAATAATAAGGAGGATGCTGAGTATCACCAAATATAAGACAAAGGTTTATTCAGAAGACACAGAGATATTTGACCTTGAAATTCCGCCGGATAAGACAGATTATAAGCAGTAATTATTTTATGTCACAGCAGTTATCGCGTCTTTAATTACTTTAAGCATCTGTTTCAGGTTTTCAGCGCTTATGCTTAAAGGCGGCATTATGACAACGACATTTCCCAATGGCCTGATAAAAACCCCGTTCTCTCTTGCATGATGCGCAACCTTCCACCCGATTTTTTCTTCCCATGCATAGGGTTTTTTTGTTTTTCTGTCAGCAACAAGTTCAACACCGGCCATAAACCCCTTGTTCCTCGCATCTCCCACATGAGGCAGATATGATATCTCTCTAAGCCAGCTTTCAATAAACTCTATTTTAGGCTGAAGATGCTTCAAGGTTTCTTCTTTTTCGAACATATCAAGACATGCAAGTGCTGCCGCACATGCCAATGGGTTGCCTGTATATGAATGCCCGTGGAAGAATGTCTTCATCTCCCTGAATTCGCCTAAAAACGCATTATAGATTTCATCTGTTGCAATAGTTGCTGCAAGGGGAAGGTAGCCGCCTGTGATGCCCTTTGAAAGGCACATTATATCAGGAGCTACATCTTCATGCTCGCACGCAAACATCCTGCCGGTCCTTCCGAAACCTGTTGCAACCTCATCGGCTATCATAAGGACATTATACTTTGTACATAAATCACGCACACCTTTAAGATAGCCGGTTGGCGAGACAATCATGCCTCCTGCTGCCTGAACAAGCGGCTCAATTATCACTGCTGCAACCCCGGAAGAATTTTCTCTGAGTATGTCTTCCATCCTTTCAAGGCAGGCAAACTTGCAGCCGGGACAAGAGAGTCCGGCCTCACACCTGTAGCAGTATGGAGACGGAGCTGAGTATGCCTTGAATAACAGAGGGCTGAAGGCCTTATGGAATGTCTCTACCCCTCCGACACTTACAGCTCCCAGTGTATCGCCATGGTATGCATTTCTAAGAGACAGAAAAGTATTTTTCCCGCCTATGCCTTTATGTATCCAGTACTGAAATGCCATCTTGAGCGCAACCTCAACAGATGTAGAGCCATTGTCAGAATAAAAAACTTTGGTCAGTTTAGCGTTCAGCGTTCGGCGTTCAGCGTTTTTATCTGACTTCTGACTTCTGACTTCTGACTCCTGTGCTATTTTTATCAGTTTCTCCGCTAATTTAATTGCAGGCACATTGCTCAGGCCAAGCATTGTCGAATGGGAAATCTTATCTATCTGCTCTTTGATGGCATCGTCAATCTCTTTTTTCCTGTGTCCATGTATGTTGACCCACATTGAAGACACGCCATCCATATACCATCTGCCATAAATGTCTTTTATAAGACAATCCCTGCCTTCAGAAATGACAACTGGTTTTTCATCAACCCACTCCTTCATCTGTGTGAAGGGATGCCAGATGTATTTTTTGTCTGCTTCCTCGAGATGTCTGTTTTCGTCCCGGATGCTCATCAGCTTAAATCAGGCAGAATATAGTATTTGAGCGGTTTATTTTGCCGATAGTCCATAAAGTTTATTATACAAAAAACAAAGAGGCAAAAGCCTCGGAGTCCCGATGATATCGGGGCGAGAATGAGTGAAGATACCATATTCTGCCTTATACGCACAAGACGTTACTCTTTCTTTTTCTCCTCCGGAACTGCCATGTGCCTTATTATTTTCCCTTCAACGAGATAGACCACCATCTCTGCAATATTTGTTGCATGGTCTGCAATCCGCTCGAGATATTTTGATATGTATGTTATCTTGACAGCGCGCGATATGGTCTTTGGGTCCTGTATCATAAACAGCAGAAGCTCGTTGAATACCTGATAGTTAAGATGATCAACCAGATCATCCCGTGTCAGCACATCCCTTGCCAGAACAGAATCTTTTTTCACAAATGCATCAAGGGCATCCTTTACCATCTTCTGGGCTATCTCAGCCATACGCGGTATATCTATATATGGTTTAAGCTGAGGCTCTTCATTAAGTTCCAGTGCTCTTTCGCATACATCTACGGCAAGGTCTCCTATCCTTTCGAGGTCTGTTGTAATCTTCATCGCTGTTGTTATCAGCCTTAAATCTCTTGCACGGGGCTGTCTTAATGCAATCAGCCTTATGCATTCCTCATCTATCTCTACATCAATCATGTTTACAACATGGTCATCGTCTATGGTATTCATGGCAATTGCAGAGTCCCTCCCAACAAGTGACTTTATCGAGTCGTTTATTGCCTGCTCCACCATCGAGCCGAGTTTCAAGACCTTCTCTATCAATGCCCTTAATTCTTCATCAAAAATAGCCATCAGCCAAACCTCCCTGTTATATAATCTTCTGTAAGTTTCTCAGACGGAGCTGTGAAAATCTTATCAGTCCTGCCGAATTCAATCAGCTCACCAAGCATCAAAAATCCTGTCCAGTCGGATATCCTCGCAGCCTGCTGCATATTATGAGTAACAATAATAATCGTAACATCTTTTTTCAGGTTTATAAGAAGTTCTTCTATTTTACCTGTGGATATCGGGTCCAGGGCGGATGTCGGCTCATCAAAAAGCAAAACCTCGGGCTCAACAGCCAGTGCCCTTGCAATAACAAGTCTCTGCTGCTGTCCGCCTGAAAGGTCATATGCGCTGGCATTCAGCTTGTCTTTTACTTCATCCCACAAAGCTGCATGCTTAAGAGCCCTTTCAACCCTTTCGGAAAGTTCCGGCCTCTTTTTGACTCCTTTAAGTTTGAGCCCATATGCAATGTTGTCATATATTGTCATGGGGAAAGGAGTGGGTTTTTGAAACACCATTCCGATGCTGCTCCTCAGCGTAATAAGGTCTATCTCACTGGAAAGGATATTTCTGTCCTGAAAGATTATCTCTCCTTCATATTTATTTTTGGGATATAAGTCATGCATCCTGTTAAAGCATCTAAGGAGGGTTGTCTTGCCGCAGCCTGAGGGGCCGATTAATGCAGTGACCGCATTTTTATAGGCCGATAAACTTATACCCTTAAGGGCATGTACATTTCCTGCATAATAAAAGTTCAGGTCCCGTATTTCTATCTCGATATTTTTGCTCAACCCTTATACCTCCACTTTATGATAAACCTTCCCAGTAAAGTGAGGAAGAGTATGAATATCGTAATCATTAATGATGCAGCCCATGCCTGGGCATGCCAGTCATCATACGGCCCCATTGCATACTGAAAGATAGTCACGGTTAAAGAAGAGATAGGGCCCTTCATATCTGCTGAGAAAAAGGAATTGTTAAAGGATGTAAATAAAAGCGGAGCGGTTTCACCGGCAACCCTTGCTATAGATAATAGAATCCCGGTCAATATGCCAGTAGCTGCTCCCCGGTAAACAATTTGTATAATAACCTTATAGTATGGCGCACCAAGAGCAAAAGCAGCTTCCCTTAATGTCCATGGAACGAGAGTGAGCATGTCTTCCGTGGTTCTAAGCACAACAGGAATCATTATTATTGACAGGGCAATAGCCCCGGCCCATCCACTGAAGTGGCCAATCGGCCTTACAAGGATTGCGTAGATAAAGGTTCCAATGACGATTGAAGGAACGCTTACCATGATATCGGAAAGTACACTTATTATTCTTGCAATCTTTCTCCCCCGCGCATATTCTGCAAGAAAAGTTCCGCCGAGAACACCGACAGGGACGCCTATCAATGTTGCAAATATGGTTATCATTAACTGCCCTATAAAAGCGTTCCTCAACCCGCCTCCTTCAACTCCGGCAGGCGCAGGGTCGGCGATGAACAGGCTCAGGTTCAATGCCCTTATCCCATGCACAAGCACGTCACCAAGAATAAAGACAAGCCAGAAAAGGCCTGTAAGAGCGGCAAGGGTGCTGAGTGTCATGGCAATAACACCTTCTGTCTTTCTTTTTTGTTCTCGTGTCATGACTTTAACGGTCCAAACGGTTTGAACTCTTCAAAGCGGTTCTTAGAGTTCATCTTGAATACTTCCTTTCTGCCTTAAGGAGGAAAAATTTCGCAATAGCAAGTGTGATGAAGCTCATCACAAAAAGTACAAGCGCCAGATAAAACAGCGATGAGAGATAAATATCTTTGTCTGCCTCTGCAAATTCATTTGCTAGGGTAACGGTTATAGTTGCGGCTGCGTCAAGGAGCGATGTGGTTATCCTGTGGTTATTCCCGAGAACAAAAGCAATTGCCATAGTCTCGCCGAGCGCTCTTCCCAAAGAAAGAACTATCCCGCCGAAAACTCCAAGTTTCGAATATGGTATTACTATGTTTTTTATAACTTCCCATTTCGTAGCGCCAATGGCATATGCAGACTCCTTGACAACAGAAGGAGTAAGGTTAAAAGAATCTCTTGATATGCTTGCTGTAAAAGGTATTATCATAATGCTCAGGATTACGCTTGACGTTAAAATATCAATCCCCATTGGAGTGCCCCTGAAGAGTATTTCTACAAACGGAATACCGGCGGTAATCTTTTTCAGGAAAGGCTCTATATACTTGCTCATTATCGGAGAAAGCGTGAATAGTCCCCACATACCGTAGATGATGCTCGGGATTGCTGCCAGAAGCTCTATGGCTATGCCGATAGGCCCTTTGAGAAAATTCGGGGATATTTCCGTAATAAATATTGCAATTCCTATGGCAACAGGGATTGCGATTATAAGGGAAAGGAACGTTATGATGAATGTCCCATAGATATTAGTCAAGGCGCCGAAGGACTCTTTTACAGGGTCCCAGTCCGTTGACGTGAGAAATTTTATGATTCCGAATTTCTCTATCGAAAGGGAGGACTCTTTAATAAGTACAAATAAGATACCAATGATAAATATGACTACTGAAAAAGATGCAATGGCGGTAATAAATGAGAATATTAGGTCAACAGGATTTTTTTTAGAGAGCATTGTCATTTAAGTCCTCCTAATACCCATATTAATAAATCCCGTTTGCCTTCCAGTAAGCCCTGAGCTTCTCCTTTAGAGATTTCGGCAGAGGAACATATATAAGCTCCTTAGCCTTATTATCTCCGTTCTTGAATGCCCAGTCAAAGAATTTAATGATATTCTTGTTTGAGCCGGTCTTCTCCTTTGCAAGGAGTATGAAAGTTGCTCCTGCAATCGGCCATGAACCCTTACCCGGCGCATTCGTAAGCCAGAGATAGAAATCTTTTTTTGGATCAAAGTCACCGGACTCGGCAGCATCTTCAAAACTCTCAAATCCGGGCGCGACGAAATTACCCGCTGAATTTTTGAGCTGTGTATAATCGAGTTTGTTTTGCTTTGCGTAGGCGAATTCGACATATCCGATAGAGTTGGGTGTTCTCTTCACATAATTAGCTACTCCTTCATTCCCTTTGCCCCCGATTCCAACAGGGAACTTTACAGCCTTGCCAGCTCCGGCCTTGTCTTTCCATCTAGGGCAGGTTTCTGCCAGATAGTGAGTAAAGATGGCAGTCGTACCTGAGCCGTCAGAACGGTAGACGACAGTAATCTCTCCCTGTGGGAGCTTCAAACCTGGGTTAATCTTTTTAATGTTGCCGTCATTCCATGATTTGATTTCACCGAGAAATATCTTGCAAAGCATGTCCGAATCAAGTTTAAGCTGGCCGGGGTTGACACCCTCAAGGTTGCCGACAGGAACAACGCCGCCGATGACTGCAGGAAACTGCAAAAGCTTGTCTTTCTGAAGCTGTTCGGGCTTAAGAGGGTCATCAGATGCGCCGAAATCAACGGTTCTCTCTGTGACCTGCCTAACGCCGCCGCCTGAACCTATTGACTGATAATTGAGCTTTACGCCTGTAATCTTGCTATACTCATAAGCCCAGGCCGAATAAACGGGATAAGGGAAAGTTGCTCCGGCACCATTAAGGATTTCAGCGGCATTCACATCCGTGAATGACAGGACTAACAATATTGCTGCTGCCAATTTCAAAACATATTTCATATGCACTCCTTTTGTTTGGCCTTATTGATGCTCCTGCATCTGAAGATAGTGTATACAACAAATATTACAGCAGTATGAAGGGAATGTTAAGATTTAGTTACAGGAAGATTTTTATTTTCGTGCCCTTGCCCGGAACACTATCTATCTGCATGCTCCAGCCGTGGGCTTTCACAAGGTGTTTAACGATTGCAAGGCCAAGGCCTGTTCCGCCCATTTTCCTAGAACGGGCCGGGTCCACCCTGTAAAACCGCTCTCCTATCCTTGGCAGATGCCTTGCCGGGATCCCTATGCCGGTGTCTTCAACAAATAAAAATGGTTTGCTGTCTTCTTCGCCGATGCCGAGAGTCACGCCTCCGCTTTCGGTGAATTTTATTGCATTATCCACAAGGTTGGTAAGTATCTGGATAAGCCTTTCCTTATCAGCAGAGAGTTTCCTGAATTCAGGTTCTATAGTTGTTTTCAGGTAAAGGTTCTTTTCGTCTGCCTTGCCTTTAAGAATGGTTAATACGTTTTCAAAGACGTCTTCAGCATCTATTACGGATTTTTGAACTCTGATGACGCCCAGTTCTATTTTTGAAATAGTCATGAGGTCATCCACAAGGCTGTTTATGCGCTCGCTGTTGGATTTAATCGTATGAAGGAATTTACCTGCATTTTCCTTATCGTCAAGCGCGCCTTCCAGCAGAGTATCTGCAAAACCCCTGATTGCAGTGATAGGCGTCTTAATCTCATGCGAGACATTTGCAACAAAATCCTTTCTCATCTGTTCCAGTTTTTTGAGTTGTGTGATGTCATGGAATACGGCAACAAAACCTGCAAGCTCTCTCTCTTTATAAAACAGAGGAGAGACCCTTACTACAACATGCCTCTCTTCAGGGTAGTCGAGCCCGAACTCGGCTATGCCCGGCAAGAGGTTTTTACGCACGCTGTCCATCAAAGAAAAGAAATCGTGGTTCCTGACAACCTCAATAAAAGGTTTCCCTCTTACAGGGGTGTCTCCAAAGAATTTTCTTGAGACAACGCTTGAGAGGAGGATAATATCCCTTGAGTCTATTATTAAAAGCGCATCCGGTATGCTCCGCAGAATTACATTAAGGCGGTTTTTTTCTTCCTCATTTTTAGCTATCATGCTCTGAAGCTTTTCAGACATTGCAGTAAGATTTCCCGCAATTTCGTCGAATTCCCCGGCATTTTGCAGAAAGAGCCTCTTGTCTATCTCTCCCCTGGACAATGACCTCGAGAAATCCGTTATCTGCTTAAGAAGCCTTCTCAGGTGGTCTGTCTGCCAGACTGAAAATATCCATGTCGCCAGCAGGACTACGAGAACAACAAGGCTAATCTTCATCCTGAGAAGATTAATCGAGCTATCAACATCTTTCAACGGCACCGCCAGCCTTATAAATCCTGCCGCCTTTCCATTCTGTAAAATATTTTTCGCAATATAAAGAAAATCATGCTTCAGAGTATCGCTGTGCCGTATTGCCATGCCAGTATCAAAAAGAAGTGACTGTTCTACCTCTGTCCTGTGTAAATGGTTATCCATAAGAGCAGAATCGGTATCCGAATCGCCTATTACCTTCCCGTCATTTGCAATAATTGTCACACGCGCATTGGTATCTTTCTTCAATTGCCTGCAGAGGCCGTCCAGATTGGTTTGCCTGAAAGATATGCTTTTTGAGATGAGGCTTATTTGGACAGCAAGATTCTTCTTAAGATTATCTATATAATTTTCTCTGACCGCGGATGTGATATATATCTCGACAAATAGAACCGCCAGCAATATCATGACGGCGTACAGTATAAAAATTCGCCTGAAGATGCCGGATTTCATATCTCTGCATCCATATAATAACCTATTCCCCTTTTGGTTTTTATATATAAAGGATTTGAAGGGTCATCTTCTATCTGTGCCCGCAGCCTCCTTATATGCACGTCAACAGTCCTTGGCTCCACAAATGCTTCATCTTTCCAGACAGCATCAAGAAGCTGGTCGCGGCTGAAAACCCTTCCCTTCCTTTCGGCAAGATATAAGAGGAGCTTAAACTCAGTTGCACTGAGATTTAGCGGCATATTCTTTTTTAAGACTGCAAAGGTTTCCCTGTTTATAGCGAGGCCTGCTATCCGGATAACAGATTCTTCCACGGTTTTTTCACCGGATCTTCTCAAAACAGCCTTTACGCGGGCTACAAGTTCCCTTGGGCTGAAGGGCTTTGCAATATAATCGTCTGCACCCATCTCGAGGCCCAGGATTTTGTCCACATCTTCTCCTTTTGCGGTAAGCATGATTATCGGCAGGCGTTTTGTCTTTGGATCATTTCTGAGGATACGGCAAAGTTCCATGCCCTGTATGCCTGGAAGCATGAGGTCGAGAATAACAAGGTTGAAATTACCCTTGCGTATTTTCTTCAGGGCTTCTTCACCGTCTGAGGCAGATGAGACTTCAAACCCTTCTTTTCCCAGGTTATAAGAAACGAGCTCTGCCAGGTCTGGTTCGTCATCAACTACCAATATTTTTTTTGTATGCATGCTTAGTTATAGCATCTGACATGCCAATGATGCAACAAAAAGATACTCAGCCCCCTATTTTGGACATGGAGGCCGGGGCTGAAAAAGGACGGCTGTCTTTACTGAAATAATGTCCGGACGGCTTGACGGTCACAGCCCTGAAAAACAGGGCTTCGAGTTCTTCATCGGATATACCATTACGCATGGGAGTTCTTATATCCACTTCGATATCAGAGAAAAGGCAGGGCCTTATTCTCCCGTGGGCAGTCAGCCGGAGCCTGTTGCAGTAATCACAAAAACAATCGCTTATCGGGCTGATAAAACCAATGATTCCTTTTGCCCCTTTTATACGATAATTCCTTGACGGGCCTTTGCCCTTAAATTCAAGAAGGACAAGCTCGCCAAGCGAGGATATTTTTTCGATAAGTTCTGATTTTTTTACACATGCATCCGGTTTAAATCTCCTGTTACGGCCTACAGGCATGAGTTCTATAAATCTTATGTGATAGTTTTTATCAAAAGCAAGAGATGCAAATTTAAGTATTTCATCATCATTGACTCCGCGTATCGGAACAATATTAATCTTTACCGGGTCAAGGCCAACCCTTTCCGCTTCATTCACAGCTTCCCAGACATGCTGTATATTGCCGCCCTGCGTCATATTGCTGTATCTTCGGGCATCGAGGGTGTCGAGGCTTATATTTATACGGTCAAGCCCTGCTTTTTTTAGTGCACCAGCCATATCAGCCAGCATAATCCCGTTTGTAGTTATGCTGAGGTCCTGTATTCCGATTTTCTTAATCCCGGAGATAATTGATATTATGTCTTTTCTCATCAAAGGTTCACCGCCTGTTATGCGCACTTTCATAAGGCCATGTTTATGGGCCATGTGCACAAATCTGATGATTTCATCAGGGGTAAGAATCTCTGATTTTTCAAAATATTCAGGTTGTTTATCTGGTATGCAGTATATACATTTCAGATTACATTTATCAGTTATGGATATTCTAAGGTAATCTATCTGTCTTTCGAATGAATCCTGCATTTCAATCTTTTCCAAAGTGGCATAAAGGATAATGGCAGACATCGCATCTGATGCATAAACCGCTGTGTCCAAGTTCTGCCAATTGCTTCCTCTCAATTTTTTCGCCGGCAAGAATTCTGGGCAGTATTATATCAAAGACTGTGGTTTTGCTGTACATCCCGCAGGCCGGGATTCCCAGGATGGGAATCACCGCATGACGTATGGCGCATGGCACAACAATATTATCCCCATGCTCTATGCCCTCTGCTCTCTGCTCTCTGCTAATGTACGCTACCAAAAACATCGCTCCCGGAAGCATTGCCGAGCCGTATGTCATATCAGTTGCCCCAAGTTTCCTTATGGCAAACCTTGTTACGTCATCCGGGTCAACAGACATGCCGCCTGTTGTTATGAGCAGGTCTGCGCCCATCTCGATTAATTCTCTGAGTCTCGCGCTTATGAATTCTTCCTCATCAGGCGCATAATACACTCCAACAATCTCACCGCCCATTTCCTCTATCTTTTTTGTGATTACCGGCGCAAAGGCATCTTTTATCCTGCCGTAATAAACCTCATTGCCGGTAATGACCACGCCAACCTTTGGCTTCCTTATCTCTTTAACTTCAATGATTCCATTCTTCCTCACTTCCGCACTTTCGTGCTTTCGTGCTTTCTCTCCAATCGCTACTGCCTCTTCGATAATAGATTTTTTAACTACCAGAGGTATCGCCCTCGTGCCTGCAACAACCTGCCCCTTTTTAACTACTGTATTATCATGAAGAGTAGCGCACATAACATCACCCAGCATATTGAATTCTAAGAGAGCCTCTTTATTCACCCTTACCAGTCCGTCTCTTTCAGCAATAATATCTATCTTACCTTCTTTCGGCTCTCCTTTTATTACAACTCCTGCTCCCGTAAGAGCCTTTGCAATTGCATGCGCAGCATCGTCTTCATGCATCTCATCATCAGCAATATTTAAGACAAACAGATGTTCCTTCCCGAGCCTCTGGAGATGGCATACGTCTTTTTCCCGTATGATGTGTCCCTTTCTGAAAGCCCGGCCTTTAAATTCACCAGGCCTTATCTCTGTTATATCATGGGCAAGAACAGTCCCTACAGCTTCATTTACAGGGATTGTCTTAACATTATTGCCGGGATGACTGGGTTTTCCATTTGCTGTTTCACACATATCGTTCCCTCCTGCAAATTATTCATCTTTCAAATATCCTCTTAAACTTTTCATCAACGATTTCTTTTATTCCATTTTCCAATGCTTCATATTTTTTCAGGAATTCTTTTGCCTCGTTTGTCAGAGTTGCGCCTCCGCCATTTTTCCCGCCTGCCTGTCTTTCCACCAGACTAACGCTAAGCCTTTCTTCCATTGCCTTTATGTAACCCCATGCCTTTCTGTAAGAAATGCTTATCTCCTTTGCCGCCTGATTTAGGGAGCCGTGTTTATCTATCGCCTCAAGCAGGAACCTTCTCCCCCTGCCAAAAACAGGCTCTCCTTCAATCTCTATCCAGAGTTTTGATTTAATCTTTAAACCGTTATGACTTTTTTGCACAGCGCGAGGCAATAAAAAATCAGTCCCGGGCATATAGTATCCGCCATGTGCACATGGTTTGCATAACACTTCTCTCTCTCGATGAATCTCTCTCATATCCTGTATATATTCCCCGCAATTTTCGCACTTAACCCTGCTCAACGGCCTGCCCGGCATGTCCTCGGGCCTGATGCTGATATTGACATCCATTATATTAAAAAGATCATCGTCCGGCATTATTTTATAAGCTTCAAGCTGAGCTGTATATTTATTCTCGATTTCAGGAAAATATTCCTTTGCCTTATCCCTCGAATCCTCTCTTGCGATTACCCTTACAGCCCTCCCTGTTTTGAGATTCAAAAATGTCGCAGCCATTTTCCCGTAGTCCATAAACTTCATCGTCCTCTTGCCGAGGCTGCACCCTGTAACTGACTGGAGTGCATCAGTTGCGCATCTGTCCATTTCTACAAACACAATTATATTTTTCCTGTCCTTGCCTTTAGGTTCTTTGATGCAAATCTTTTTCAGGCCGAGCATGGACATCCTTACTCCGAGCACCTGCCCGGGACAGAGGTGGCCGTGAATTTTTGCGGATTCATCAAGAAGAGAATCGAAATCCATATCTTCAATATTCTCCTGTATTCCTGTCATTGGTGCTGATATGCAATGATACGTACTCAAACGGATTCACACCCGAGAAACCCTTCTCTATACGCAGAGCGCCACGAAAACAAAAATTACGGCAAAGGCTGCAGCCATTGCACAAAGCGCTGCTGAAAGACAATTTTCTGCCTTCACCTGCGGCTTCTATCTTTAATGCCCCTGACGGACACATGCCCACGCATGCAAAACAGTTATCACAGTCTTCGCTTGCATGAACAGTAAAGTAATAATTTTCAAGCAACCCGCTGTTATTTGATTTTTTGTAAGCGAGAATCCTGTTCAAAAATTCCCTCTTAGCAGGAAGCTTTTTGTCCGAATATGACCGAGATGCCCAGGCTGTGTCATCCCTTTCAAAAAACTCCGTTGCCTGAAGAAATGTAAGATTTTTAACAGTGCTGAAAAATCCCCTGCGGTCGTACCCCGCATCTCCGTAGCCGAGATCTTTTCCGTCATTAATGAGGCTTATATTTCCCGGCAGATTTAAATTCTTTGCCTTAATATTCTTAACCCGTCCCTCTATTACATCAACAATAAAGCTGTTTTTACAGCGTCCGCATTCAGTCATGTTAATGTGAAGTCCTGTATCTAGAAAAACCGAGAGGGACAATATATGCTCCTCCGACAAAAAACCCAAACACGGAGTCTTGACATGCGCCTGAAGATCGTTTTTTATATTGCAGCCCAAAACAGGAACAGGCACCAAATTCTTAATCCTTCTTAGCCGCGCGAGCACGGAATAAAAATCAAATGACTGCATGTCAAGACAGTCTGCCGGGCAGGCTGATACGCAGAGCATGCATTCAGAGCAGTTTTCTGAAATGATATGCACATCTTCATCAATTGATATTGCCCCAGGGCGGCACATGCCTGTGCATTCTGAACACGAATTGCGGTTATAGCGCATTCTCAGGCATCTTGAGCGGTCGGTCCCAATGCTCTTTGCGCTGCTCAGGAGTCTGTCTGCAATCTTTTCTTTTAACATTGCCTAAACTTGAGCATTTGCATTCAGGAGTTCCTCAGGGAGTACATCTCCGGGGTGAAAGCTGTTAATAAAGGTGATGGTGCAGTCCGCAAGCGACCTGTAAAACCCGGTGGTTGCGCCTTCTCTCATTTTATTGCAAAAAGGCTGTATCCACTGTTTGAGGAATCTGTTTAAAAAAAGTTCCTGAATCTTTATATATTTGAGCGCTGTGGCTATGTCGGATTTTTCAAGGGCCTCTGTCTCCCTGAATATCAGATAATACATAAATTCAAACTCTGCGGTTATGTGGTCAGGCAAATTCCTGAATTCCTTGTCTAGAGAAAGCCCTTGCTCCTCATACATCTTTATGACCTCCATAGTAGAATCGCCCATGACCCTCCTTTCCCCGTCGAGATACACTGAACCGTACGGCGGAGCTAAAAGCTCATTCGGCCCCACAAAGAGTTTTGCATAATCCACATTGAGATCTGCTTCGCCGGATATTAAAAATACCTTCCCCATTTCAGCGGCAAAGGCTGAAGCCTCGGGAGAGACCTCTTTCAGCAATAACGCAAGATTTTCAAAAATGCCCTCCTGAAGAAAAACTTCCTTCTCAGGCTGATAAAAACATGCTGACAGAAGTCTGTAACAGCCGCCTCTCTTTTTTCCACGGCAAACAAATCCTTTGATATCCATCGCCACCCCTTGCTTCACAATCGTCACTGCGAGCGAAGCAATCCCGCTATGTTTAAGATTGCTTTGCCGCTATCGTTTCCCGCAATGACTTCACAAATCTACGCTTTTTTGGCTGAGGCCTTAAAGCTTCTTATATAATAAACATTGGGCTGCGTGCCCTTCTCACCGGGTTTTAAAAGCTCGCCTTTGTTGTTTTTCAGGCTGGCCGCTTTGTGCTTTTTAATAAGCTTGCTTATCTCGCTCGCAGGGTCTGAAACGTCTCCGAAAATCCTTGCCTTTGCAGGGCATGAGACAACACAATAAGGCAGTTCACCATTGACTACCCTGTGTTCGCAGAATATGCATTTTTCGACCTTGCCCTTTTCCCTCACGTTTGCATAGTCCGAATGCTTGTACATCGAGCGGTGCGGAGGCAGGTTCCCCGCCTTCTTGGAAACATCAGCGCCTGAGGAGGTGCATCCCGGAATGAGTTCCTTCTTATCATTGTAAAACGGATGAACAGCATCCTCAAAGTCATTAAAGCTTATGACGCTGTATGCTGCCTTGCTCTTGCCCACATCTTCTGAGCTGTAAGGACATGCCTTCTGGCACCGCCGGCAACCAATGCACCGTTCCTGATTGTGGATTGTCATCCCGTTTTCGTGCTTGTGCATAGCCTTTGGTGTAACAGGACACACCTTCACGCACGGCGCATCCGTACAGTGATTGCAGAGCACAGGCCTTGCTGTAAATTTCACTTTAGGGAATTTGCCTTCTTCCTTCATGATGAAGTCAGCCCAGTTGAAGGTCTGCCCTTTAGTCCTGTCCTGGGTATTATTCTCTGTCTTGCAGGCCAAAGCGCATGCGCCGCAACCCACACATTTCTGCAGATCTATGACCATTCCGTATTTAGGCATTTATTTTCTCCTCCCTTCTCATATCTTTTCAATCTTTACGCCGGTAAATCCGCCGTTTCTTGCCGTAGAGCCGCTGAGGCGATCATAGTCGTCGGGCATGAGTTCGTTGTTATTACCGCCCCTCGGCAGGAACTTGTGGTAGTCCTTGGCCGCAACCTTCCCATACGCCCAATGGCCCTGGCCGTAGCATTTAGCAATAGTGCCCGGCCTCACGCCTTCCCATAGCCGTGCCTTGGCTGTGATGCTGCCTGAAGGCGAGGTGAGCTTAACAGTATCACCATCTTTAAGCCCGAGTTTCCTTGCGTCTGCAGGGTTAATCTTGACCACGTCATCCCAGCTTACATCTCCTACATCAACTTTTTTAAATTCCTGATACCAGGTTGTGTTCTGGCTCCTTCCCTCGCGGTTAAGCCTTGATTTATAGTCAATGAAGGTAAAGGGGTATTCTTTCACATCGCCCCACCTCTTTGGCGATTCGTAGTGCGGTAAAAAGGCCAGTTCTCCGCGAGCTTCGTAGCCGCTTACCTGAAGTATGTCGTCGATTGTGGTCTTATGCTTTTCGGCATGTTCTGTAAATGCCTTTTTCATAGTCTCGCTGTAGAACTCAAACTTCTTTGTTTCGGTCTTGAACTTGCCCTCGAACTTTTTAGACTCCGCATTCACCTTGCCCCAGTTCTTCTTGTAGGCATAAGTCTCGGAGTTGTAGATGCCTTTCTTTTTGAAATCCTCCCACCCTGTGAGCTGGTCACCCTTCATTTTCTCCTTGCCGTTCCAGACCTTATGAGATGATATTTTGGCTGCGATCTCAGCGAACTCAGGAGCGCTTGAAGGCTTATTCTTGGATTCAGGATCCTCGAAGGAGGCGTAATAGTCGTAAAGGTTGGCAAAGCCCCTTGCCTTAAGCTTCTCTGCCAGCAGCCACATCACCTCTGTTTCTTCAGCTTTGACCTGCCAGAGGGTCTTGCCTGCTGGTTGCTGGATTGACATGTGGCCGTGCAGGTTTGCCATATTAGTGATGATAGAAAATTTCTCAGTAGGTGCGAAGGTGGACGGCAGTACTATGTCGGCGAACTGGGTCATTTCAGATGCATTAGTTACCATATGAACAAAGAAGGGAACCCTGGCCATGGCCTTTTCCCAACGCTGGGCGCCTGTGCAGGAGAAGCTGAAGTTGCTCCAGGAGCTGAGGAACACCTTGACAGCGCCTGGATCCTTCAGCATGCCATTGGCCACATTGTTGGTGACCACTCCGCTGCCGGGCTTGCCGCTCATCATTGCAGGCATGTCCTTAGCGCCGCGTCCGTCAAGCTTTTTCCCTTTACCTGATTTCTTGGCAAGCTCGTCAATAAATTTATCGCTGATCTCCGGAAACTTCGCGGTCGGAGCACTGGAACTCTGGAAAACACCTCCTTCTGTCTCAATTGAGCCGAGGACGCCGTTTAAGGCATAGACTGCCATTGCAGCATAGGTACCCCTGGGAGTCATGGCCACACCAGGGCCCATGTACACTGAAGTTGCGCTGCCTCCCTTGCCCATGAGGCGAGCCACACGGATTATCTGATCTGCCGGAATAAGGGTCTTCTTGGCGGCCCAGGCCGGGGTCTTGTCTTTCAGCTCTATATTCCACCACTTGACAACTCCATGGGTTTGTTTCTCTTCAAAGGAAGCCTCGTCTACAGTTGCGCCGGCCTTGAATAGGTTCTTGCCGTCTTTGAAATCACCGACAAACTCCTTGCTCCACATTCCCTCTGTAAGCAGCACATGTGCAATAGCGGATGCCAGGGCGCCGTCTTCACCGGGCTTTATGGGCAGCCATTCGTTGGCCTTAGCGGCTGAGGCTGAGAGGCGCGGATCAACAGCGATGACTGTACCGCGGTCAAAGATGTCGCCAAATTTGGTTATGGCATTAGGGACCTGGCGGTTTGAACTGAGCGGGTCGCAGCCCCAGATAACCAGGCACTTGGTCTTGGCAAAGTCATAGTCGCGATACCCGAAAAAGCCCTGTGTGTAGCCGGGACCCATCTTCTCTGCCTCGGCACAGATGGCGCTGTGTGAGAAGTAGTTTGGGGTTCCGAATATCTTTGGCAGTGTTCCGTAGAGCAGGTCAGTAGAGGTGGGGGAATAACGGCCGCGCATATACATAAACTTCTCCGGCTCTTTGGCGTTGCGAAGCTGCATCATCTTATCTGCAACAGTATCCAGGGCCTCGTCCCAGGAAATAGGCACGAATTTGGGATCAATGCCGCGCCCTTTTTCCGGATTGGTGCGTTTCATTGGAACCTTGATCCGGTCAGGATCATAGGCCTGTTGGAGCATCATGTGGCCGCGCGGGCAGACGTAACCACTGTTGGCCTTGCTATGCTGGTTGCCACGCACCTTAACGACCCGTTCCTCCTGAACAAAGAACTCCACCGGACACCAAGCTGTGCAGCCCTGGCAGGTGGACGGAATCCATTTGCCTGCGTCTGTGCTGCCGCTCACTTTTTCGCCGGCAAGCGCAGCAGGTTTTGCTGCAAATGCATTGAGCGAAGGTCCGGCTAAAGTCATTGCTGCACCGGTTGCAATGCCTGCCTTGAGAAAGTCTCTTCTCTTAATCTTCATTCTCTTTCCTCCTCTTTTTGTTTTCCACTAATAAGGTAAATTGTTCCGGATTTGTTTAAGTAACCACAAGACTTTGTTATGCCACAAAACAAAAAATCCTGTTTCCCAATACCTCCTGCCAGTGACCTTAGATGTCAATCAAAATGCAAATACACAATTGCCTTTTCTGCCATTATATTAAACTATATTTTCTTTTGCAACTTTTTCAGGAAATTTTCTTACTTATCGAAAGAATAAATTCATCAAGCCTCATCTTGTCTTCATCAGACATATCTTTAAACTCAACTCCTATATCATAATGGATTGGATGCTTCTCAGCAATCTCTATGCATGAGGCGACTCTTCCGGTAAACCTTATAACGCTTCCGCTCTTAAGGGCCATCTCCATAGGGAACCTGTCTTCAGGTTTAAAAATTTGCATGGTCTCTATGAGCATTCCGCTCAAACTGATAAGCTTGACTCTGTATCCGAAGGAATAATCAACGGTTGCTTTTTCAGGCATATGAATTTTAAATCTGAGGCCTCTCAGCCTGTCCTCGGTCCCTTTAACCTTGTGGGTTTCTATAAAATCAACAAGCTCGGCAGTCCTGTTCGTCAATACATCACTAAACTCTATGCCTGCATGATATATCGGTATCACATCGCCGTGAGGCCCTTTTTGGGACCCGCTTAGCACAGACCATACAGCAATGCCTTTAATCTCTATATGTTTATTCTTCCCCTCTAACCTTATGTTATATTCTTTACCGATCTTGAGATTTGTATCAACCTGTATTGCAGCGCCGCCGAGGCTTATATTAGTGATTTCCGCCTTAGAGGCAAAAAGCACACTCCCGTAAACTCCCTCCACAGTGACCCTCTTATGCCGTCTATTGTCCTGCATACCTAAAAAGTTATCACAAGTCAGCCGGCACTTCAACAAAATAATATTCTGGAAATAACTCCTTGCAAATTAAATAAAACAAGGTACAACTCTCAGGTTTTTGCCTTCCTGAAACTGGCTATGGATACTACCTTTTTTCTATCACCCGGCCTTCTCTGTTGAGGTTCTTTGATATTTTGGGATTCTGCAGAGGCATTCCCCGCGCTCAGCATATCCCACCTGTCAAGCTTTACTTTTGCATCAGGGGAGTAAACAGCTACTATATCATCGCAGTGGAGAAAACAGTTCTCCGGCTTATTGCCCACACCAAATCCGAGTGTGGTTATAATACTTCCGTCTTCAGCCCATTGAATTGCCCTGGAATTTCTGTTATTGAATACCAGGATTAGCCCTTTTTCTTTTTCCTCATCTGTAAATTTCCTGTTGCCTAATGCTGTGCGGTCAGAGTACTTTACGATTATGTAAACCCGGCCATAATCATTCAACAGGTCGTAGAACAAATTCTGAAGGTATTTAATCTGATTTTTCATATTTTTAAAATTATAAAATTAAAACTAACAGGCAGGATATGACATTTGAGCAGTTTTATTTTGCCGATAGTCCTAAAACCTCCCCTCTTAAATTCCCCCATTACCAAGGGGGGAACTAAAAGGGGGGTGAGGCAAAATTCCTCTTCGCCTCGGCGAATCCGCCTGGGGCGGAGGAGTCGCTGCTTTAGCCCGAGAATGAGCGAGAATGTTATATCCTGACTTGGAATACAGTTCATTAAAATAAAGTGCCCCCTGCAAGAATCGAACTTGCGACCCCAGGTTTAGGAAACCTGTGCTCTATCCGACTGAGCTAAGGGGGCGTCAACGACAGTGAATAGCTATTAGTTACGCGTTATAAGTTAAAAATAATAACATTTATCAGTGTCACTTCTCAACAGCAGGCTTACCTTTTCCTGCTGCCCAATTTATTATCTCCTCTGCCATTGCCTCAATAGTTGCCTGCCCTGGCATGATGTGAACTTTTAAGCCTGCCTTTTCAATTGCCTTTGCAGTTACAGGGCCGATAACAGCAATTGCCACGTCTCTGAGAAGCTCATCAGCGTCTTCTCCTATAATCTCCCTGAAGTTATTAAATGTTGCAGCGCTTGTAAATGTTGCAATTGATATGCGGCCTTCTTTGAGAAATCTCTTTAACCTTTTTCCGTGTATCTCTGGTTTTATTGCCCTGTAAGTCACAGGCACATCTATCTCTCCTCCGAGTTCTCTGACCTTCTCAGGGAATATCTCCCTTGCCTTTTCAGCCCTCGGCAGCAGGAATTTCATTCCCTTTAATAGTTCTGGATGCGGAGTTCTAAGTTTGGATTTTTTTATCGCTGAACGCTGAACGCTGAACGCTGAACGCTTCGAGGCGAATGCCTCAATCAATCCTTCCGCATTAAACTCCTCCGGCATTAAATCAACCTTAATGCCGTACTTTTTTATCTCTGCTGCTGTCTTTGTCCCTATCGCACATATCCTTATGCCTTTTAAATCCCTGATGTCCTTATCCCGTTCAATAAATCTTTTCATAAAATATTTAATGCCGTTAGCGCTGGTAAATATAAGCCAGTTATAAGTTTCAATCTTATCAATAGCAGCATCAAGTTCCTTATAATTTTCAGGCGGCGCTATCTCTATTGTCGGGAACTCAATTATCTCAGCGCCTAATTCTTCAAGTGGTTCAAATCCTGCTGAGTGCTCCCGCGTAACAAGCACCCTGTGGCCAAACATCGGTTTTTTCTCATACCAATTAAGCTTGTCTCTTAGTCTAACCACATCTCCAACCACCATAACAGCCGGGGGCCTTATCTCTTTTCCTTTTACAAGGCCGACAATGTTATCCAATGTGCCGACTATTGCCTTTTGCTCAGGCCTTGTGCCCCATCTTATTACGGCAACCGGCGTCTCAGGGTCTCTTCCGTTTTCGATAAGTTTTTTTACAAGCACATCTATATTTTTGACAGCCATCAGAAAAATGAGAGTCCCAACGCCTGTTGCAAGCCTTGCCCAGTCTATTGCAGACTCATCTTTTGTTGTATCCTCATAACCCGGAATAACTGCAAATGACGAGGAATATAATCTGTGCGTAATAGGTATCCCTGCATAGGCAGGCGCTGCAACAGCAGAACTTACGCCGGGCACAACCTCAAATTCGATCTTATTTTTTACAAGCTCTTCTGCCTCTTCGCCGCCCCTTCCGAATACAAAAGGGTCCCCGCCTTTAAGCCTGCAGACGACCTTGCCTTCCATTGCCTTTTCAACCAATACCCTGTTTATCTCATCCTGTGTCATTGTATGATGCCCGCCCCGCTTGCCCGCATATATGAATTCTGCATCGTGGTTTATGTAATTCAAGACCTGCGCATTAAGATGAAAATCATAGATAACCACATCTGCCTTTTGGAGACATTTCATGCCTTTGATTGTTAGCAGGCCAATGTCGCCGGGACCTGCGCCGACGAGATAGACTTTTCCTTTAGTATTCATGCATATCCTTTATTTGTCATTCCCGCTTGTCGGGAATCCTTCTTTGGTCGTTAAGAAAGATGCCGGACAAGCCGGCATGACAGAAATAGAAACCAATGTATCCTTACTAAATCCTATACATATATTTTTCCGGTAGATAAGTTTAACACAAAATAAAAAGGCGGGTCTTGCGACCCTCCTTGTAAACCAGATTCAGGTGCTACAATTAGAAGCTGAGTGTGAGGCCGTGAACAGCCTGTGTGATAGGCTTATCATTGGCTACTGCTGGGAAACCATCGGTTGTGGTTGTCAACTGACCGTTAGTGGCCCACCATCCGCCTGTATCAAGATAACCTGCCATAATGAAGTAGGTAAGGTTCTTGTCAAGCTTGTAGCTTATCTTCAGGTCTGTCTCTGTGCCAATCCTCTTTGAGTTAGGAGCTCTTTCTGTTACTGTGCCTGCTCCTAATGGTTCAGTGGCCCTGAGAACAAAGTAGTCTAAAGATGCTGACAGGTCTTTTGTCGGGTTGATATCAATTCCTGCCCTGTAATATGTTACGCCATTCAGGCCTGTTGAACGGGCGCCGCCCGGTGTAGTTGTTGTGTACTCAAAAATCTGGGTATAGTGGATATCATTACCGAGTGTGGTCTGGAATGCCTCATTGTCACCATCGTCGGTAACATTATCGCCAGAACCGAATGCATACTCACCCCTTATTGTTACAACAGGGGCAGGTGTGATGCCAAGGCCTAACACATAACCGTATCCCTTGAATCTGTCGGGATAACCATGGGTATCAGCGCTATCAGGAGCATCGCCAAACTGTTTGTCAAACTCTGCCTTGTAAGAAACGATTCCTGCTTTGCCGTTTGCATGAAGGCCTATGTTCTGCAGGTTTGCAAGCACGGCGCCGGTCTGGTCATCAACATAAGTATAGTTAACGCCAAAGGTGTTGGTGCCTACCTTATATGTAGCAAGGGCTACATAACCATTAATGTCATTTGATGTTCCTGATGTCCGGAGTGCTGCTGAACCGTCTACAAATCTTGTTGTAAGTAGCCCGACGTGAAGCTGTTTTGACGGGTCCATAAAGAACACTATTGCGTCATCGCCGAACTTTGTGTGATCCAGGAACTGCTTCTCGCCAAGCGCCAAAGGCATATGGCCTATCTTGAGTCCTGCCGGGAATCCAAGGCCTGAGCCCTTATACAGAATCCATGCCTCAAGGAAATTAAGATCAGAATATCCTGTCCCTGAAGCTTTCGAGTTTAATGACCCCCATGTATATGTATCAGATGTTGTGCTGCTGCCGGTATTTGACTCAAGATGAATAAACCCGCTTGTGTTTTTGCTGGTCTCAATAGCGAGGCTGAGCCTTACCCTCTGGTCATACCATGTCTGGGTGTTCGAATCACTTGGGCTTGACTGCGCCCTTCTGATTCCTGAGGCATTCTTTAAATACCAGCCTCTTACCCTTAACTCACCGCCCATTGTTACCTGGGTTGTGCCCTTTGCTACTATTGCCTGAGTTTCTGAAGGGATCTCAGAATGAATGGCAAAGGCACTGGCTGTAAAACCGAGAATGAACAACATGCCTAAGACTAATACTAGATATTTTTTCACTTCCTAACCTCCTTATGGTTAGTTCAGTATTTTATCCCGCAAGGCGGGATTTGCTTACTTCCAATCTCCCACTTATTTATCCTTACCTCCCGCTATCACCACCACCTTCGTTGTTTAGTGTTAGGTCGTTATGACCGGTTTAACATAAATTATAAATATTTCGAAATTTTAAGCCTGTCAAGCCATTTTTGTCAAGGTAAATATTCCCGCAAAAATGTGCCAGGCCGTAGACATACATTTCAAAGAGCAAAATACCGGGCAATAAACAGCAACAAATATGCCAAACTGAAGATATTGAAAATAAAGGATTTAATCTGCGGAAAACTGTGGCGATTGTACAACAGGGGTGTGCAATCCGGCAACAGTACCTGATAACCGAGTATTTAGAGTTAGGGGATTTAAAAAACCTGATAACAGCCTATTGCTGGTTTGACAGTTAATGCTTATAACATGTAACATTTTAGCTGTTAAAGGTTTTCATATGAAAAAAACATGGAAATATGATTTCAATATTGCCAGGTTCAGCAGGGCCATAGAGGCCAACCCGAAAGATTATCTGGCATATAAAGACCGCGGCAACGCCTACTACAAAAAAAAGCAGTATGACCTTGCAATTGCCGATTACATAAAGGCCATTGAGCTGAACCCCGAATTCATTGTGGCTTATAACAACAGGGGAAATGTATATCAGGAAATGGGCCTGTACGAACTTGCAATCGCTGATTATCAGAAGGCAATTGAGTTAAATCCGAGAAATGGCATGCCCTATAATAACAGGGGGTTTACCTTTCTTCTGATGGGTAAACTTGAAGAGGCTGAAAGAGACTTAAGAAAATCACTTGAGCTGAATCCGAATAACATATATGCTCTGAACAGCATGGCAGAACTATATTCAGCAAGGAATGAATCTGCTGAGGCGTGCAGATGGTTAAAGCAGGCCATAGAAAAGGGATATAACAACTGGGATTATATCAGGACGTCAAAGACATATGATAATATTCGCAATGCCCCATGCTACAGGGAGATAATGTCCAGGAAGAATGACCATCCCAGATAATGCATGGAAGCTCATAGACAGCCCTTGACTAAAATTTGTTATAAAACTTAAACTTTAATATCGCAGGGGCTGTAGCTCAGTTGGGAGAGCGCTTGAATGGCATTCAAGAGGTCGTCGGTTCGATCCCGATCAGCTCCACCATAAAAATCTACTCATCAATATCAATTCTGGAAGAACGCAGCCTTTTCTTTTCAGATATGATTCTTTTTTCGGCGAGCATCTTTTCCTTTGCCCTTTTCGAACGTTTCCTCTTCTGCCGCCGTATTTTCTCTATCCTCTGCATCTCTTCGCTTTCCTTCCCCTTTATCAGCTGCTCTGCCTTTTTTACAAGGATCACTCTGGCGTGATAGCGGTTCAGGGACTGTGAGCGCTCCTTCTGGCATTTAACCTCGATACCTGTCGGGATGTGCCTGAGATAAACACATGTGGAGGTTTTATTTACATTCTGTCCGCCTTTGCCCCCTGAACGGATGAAGGATTCCTCTATATCGCTTTCATGGATATTAAGGCTGAGCATCTTTTCTCTGAGTGCGTTTTCCTTTGCAGAACTGACAGAAAGCATTCCCATAGTGCAAATAGTATAACATCACTGAGGACAGGTTGCCCCGTTGAATTGACAGAACTCTTTAGAAAGGTCAATAATTAAGAATGACACGGAGATACAACTCATTCGGCCCGTTTATGAAAAAACAGTTTGGAACAAGTGTTTATAAGGTTAATATTGATGCCGGTTTTACGTGTCCGAACAGAGACGGGACATTGGGTGTGACAGGATGTATCTACTGCAATAATGACAGTTTCAGGCCAAGCTCCTGCAAGCCTGCTCTTTCTGTGAGTGAGCAGATAAATAATGGGATTGCTTATCTCAGCCATCGGTACAAGGCCGGGAAATTCCTCGCATATTTTCAGCCGTATTCAAATACATATGCACCTGTTCAGGAGCTTGAAAAACTTTATAAAGAGGCATTAAGTGTGCCGTCAGTCGTCGGCATTGCCATAGGCACAAGGCCTGATTGCATAGACAGAGAAAAACTCGAACTTCTTGAATCTCTGGCAGCGAGCCATTTTGTCCTTGTAGAATATGGCCTTCAGTCTATTTATGATAAGACCCTTGAATTTATACACAGGGGGCATGACTATAAGACTTTTCTGGATGCGCTTTCATTAACACGCAACAGGGGTATTTTTACCGGTGTACATCTGATTGTCGGATTTCCAACAGAAACAAAAGATGAAATATTTGCCATGGCAGATGAGATTTCAGGGATAAAACCAGATTTTTTAAAGATACACCAGCTTCAGGTCATCAAAGACACGCCTCTGGCGGAAATGTATAAAGAAAACCCCTTTCATACATTTGAATACGAAGAATATCTGGATTTTGTTGTGGACTTTATAGAAAGGCTTTCTCCTGAGATTGTCCTTCAGAGGCTCTTTGCAACAGCGCCTGATGACATACTCATTGCTCCGAGGTGGGATAAGAGCCGTTACGAGGTTACAAGAGATATAGAAAAGAGATTTGTTCAGCGGGACACGTTTCAGGGGAAAAAATATAAAAATCAAACAGTTCAAACGGCTTGAACTGTTCAAGCTGTTCAAACTGTTTGGATAGATAGCCCTTTCACCCTTTCCCTTAGTTCATCAGCAAAAAACTGATACGCTTCTTTTTTCTCAGGTTTTTTAAGTTTATCCAGGTCTGATGGATAAAAGGGCTTCCCGAATATCACAGTGATTTTTTTAAACCTGAGTTTATATGAGCCTTTAGGCAATGCCTCGAAACTGCCCTTTATCAAGGCAGGCACAACAGGCACATCCATCTCCAGTGCAAGAATGCCTATGCCTTTTTTAAATTCCATCAGGTTCCCGTCATAAGACCTCCCGCCCTCAGGGAAAATGCAGAGGTTTTTATTATTCCTTAATACATATCCTGAAAGTTGAAGCGCCTTTTCCAGAAATGCATCAGGGTCAATAGGTATCACATGTGCAAGCCTTGCAATAAACGCAGTTGGCCTGCTTGCGAAATATGTCTGAAACCCGTGGAAATAGAAATTTCTGAGCATTTTCGTCGGCAGGACTGAGGCAATGACAAACACATCCAGATAACTGCAGTGATTTGGAGTGATTATAAACGGGCTGTCGGGAAGATTTTCCTTTCCTTTAATTTCAAGCCTGAAGAATATTTTGAAAAATAGTTTAATGGTTCCCATCAATGCAGAGACGATGAGCCATTCAACTGCTTGCTGCTTAATACCAATAGCTCTCTTTTCGTTTTCAGACGGCTCCTGTGAGAGGATTGCCGAAAATCCTTTTGCTGTAGTCTCTGCCCTCTGCCCTCTGCCCTTTGCTCCCTGCGGCAACTCCTTTATCCTTTCGACCAAATCTCCCACTGTCTGGATATCTGATGCAAATGTTTCAGGGAGCGTTATGGAAAATTCCTTCTCGATGCTGACGACAAGCTCTATTCGGTTCAATGAATCAAGGCCAAGATCCAGTTCAAGATTGTCCGTTGACTGTATTTGAATATCTTCTTTTAGCAGCGGTTTTATGCACTCAATAACTTTTCTTCCTGTCTCATCACTGATTAATATTTTGTCTTCTTCTCGCTGAACGCTTCTCGCTGAACGCTGAACGCTCGTCAGGTCTTTGACCATGAACCTTCTTAATTTTCCCAGAGGTGTTCGGGGCAATGGCTCAGGATAAAGGTCAAATCCTTTAATCCTCATATATAGAGGAAGCTTGCTTGAAATACTGCTTATATCCCATTTTAATGTCTCGTGAATATTGCTGATTTTAAGTTTTTTTGCATTTTCAAGGTCAGGGAAGATAACTGCATGCAGTGATTCGGTCTTTCCTTTTTCTTCCAGGCCAAAGACACATATCTCTTTAACCAAGGGAATCTTCAGATATTCTTTTTCTATCTCTTCCGGATAGATGTTTTTGCCTGAACTCAGGACTATGACTTCCTTTATCCTGCCTGTTATGAAAACATATCCGTCTTTATCAATGTATCCAAGGTCGCCGCTAAAAAACCAGTCGTCCTTTATAACCTGTGCCGTTGCCTCAGAATTTTTATAATATCCCTTCATTACCATAGGCCCTTTGATTGTAATCTCGCCTTCTTCTCCTATACCCGCCTCCCTGCCATCTCCGTGGTTTATTATTTTTATTTTCGCTGATGAAAACAATATACCAACAGAACCTGCCTTGCGCCTTTTCATGGGGTTGAATGCGACAACAGGCGATGTCTCGGTGAGCCCGTATCCTTCGAGCACAGTAAAACCTATTGCCTCAAGTCCATTCATTACCTCAGGGTCGAGCCTTGCGCCTCCGCTTGCAAAAAATCTGAACTGCTTGCCGAGCGCCTTGTGTGCAGAATTAAATATAACCTTCCCGGTATTTATATCCGTGCGTCTTCTTACGCTGCTGCAGATGGCCAGGATGTTTTTCATTATCCACGATAAGGGGAAAGGAAGCTGTTTTATCTTGTTTATGATTCCGTTTCTGATAAGCTCAAGCAATTGAGGCACGCCTATAAGAATTGTAACGCCTTTGTCTTTTATTGCAGAAATGATGTCAGTGCCCTTGAGGCTCGGGGAATATGTTACTGATGCTCCCAGGATTATTGGTATGAGGAATGTGCACATGAAAGGGTATGTGTGATGCAGCGGAAGAATTGAAAGTACAGTGTCTGTTTGTGAGATAACATCCGCCTCTATTGCAGCCTTTGCATCAGAAAGAAAATTTTTGTGTGTGAGCATTACGCCTTTTGGAATGCCTGTTGTGCCTGAGGTATAAATAATAGAAGCGATGTCTTCCGCGTCAGTATCAGGAAATTTTTCTGTCTCTTTGAAGTTGAGGGTTTCTTTAAAGACAGGCGAGTCAAAGTCTGTTTTTTTTATTTCAAGACCTTCTGTTGCCTCGTTTATAGTCAGCGTTGTTTTTGAGCTGCAAAAAACAAGCTTTGTTTCCGAGTCAGTCAAAAAATTCCTTACAGCTTCAGGGTTAAGCTGTGCGTCAATCGGAACTGCAATTGCGCCTGCAAGCATAATGCCCATATATGCGATGCACCATTCCGGCCTGTTCTCCGAAACTATCGCAATGCGGTCTCCTTTATTTATGCCGGTTTTTATCAGGTAAGATGCTATTGCTTTGGAATCTGCGCTGAACTTGCCGTAAGTTACCGCTTTCCATGCCCCATCAAAATAATTGAACGCGACTTTATCCCTGCATTTCTCAGCGGTTTTTAGAAATACGTTCTGAATAGTATCATTGTCCATTTTTATTCATTATCTGAAAAGTTGCACAAAATAGCAATACGAGCAAAAATACTATCCCATATCTTCTTAAATGTTCCCTGCTTTTATGTTTTATGCTAAAATCTGGAGTCCGCTAAGAATTACTTTATGGAGGAGACATGGTACCGAAATTGAAATTCACCGATAAAGGCTTAATCCCTGCAATTGTACAGGATGCAGAAAGCAATGAAGTCCTGATGATGGCGTGGATGGATAAGGTTGCCCTTGAAAAGACCATTGCAACAGGGCTTACGCACTTCTGGTCACGCTCACGTGAGAAATACTGGATGAAGGGAGAGACATCAGGCCATGTTCAGGAGGTCATGGAAATCCTTTATGACTGTGACGAAGATACCCTGCTTGTAAAAGTAAAGCAGCATGGTTCAGGAGCCTGTCACACAGGAAACAGGACATGTTTCTTCAGGAGCATCACGGCAATGAAAGATACAAAGGATACCAGGAAGAAAAAATGAGGCTTGTAACCCGGGGAGACCTTGACGGTGTAACATCAGCAGTGCTTCTTACGACAATGGAGAAGATTTATTCCATTGAGCTTGTCCATCCTCAGGACATCACTGATAAAAAATTTGAAATCACGGAAAATGATATTATGGCAAACCTGCCATACCATCCCGGGTGTGCAATGTGGTTTGACCACCATGAACTCACTGAAAGCAATGAAAAACCTCCTGAAAGTTTTAAAGGGAGGCATACCATAGCGCCAAGCGTTTCACGGGTAATCTACGATTATTATTCTTCGGACAAACTTTCTCAATATGAATACCTTGTTGCCGAAACAGACCGTCTTGACTCCGCACAGATTAATATAGAGGAAGTTATTAACCCAAGCGGGATAATCCTCCTCGGGTTCACCATAGATTCCCGCTCAGGTATTGGAAGGTTTAATAAGTATTTTGTAGACCTGGTTGCATGGCTGAAAACAATGCCGGTAGAAAAAGTACTTTGCCGGCCTGAAGTGCTGGAAAGGGTAAAGGTTCTCAGGGAGAATAATAAAGCCTTTCTCGATATACTGAAAAAGGCCTCAAGGCAGGAAGGCAATGTTGTGATAACAGACCTCCGCCAAATAAAAAAGGTGCCGGCAGGAAACAGGTTCCTGATATATACTCTTTTCCCTAAGGCTAATGTTTCTATGCGCCTTCAGTGGGGGCCTGATATGAAATTTGTTGCCGTAACATTGGGACACAATATCTTTAACAGGACAAGCCGCTCCGACTGCGGCCGGATATGCAGTGATTTTGGCGGCGGCGGACACATGGGAGCCGGCGCCTGCCCCCTGAAGCCTGAAAAAGCAAAACAGCAGATTGCAGAGATAATCGAGAGATTGAAAAAAGAAGGCTGAAATATCTTTCGCTATCCATATCCTTATTGCATCGCCCATAAGTTATACGTATAATACACGTATGGAGGTGAGTGATGGCAAAGGCGGCGCTCAAAAAAGAAAAATGGACGCTTTCTTTTGATTCTTCATTAAAAAGAGCTGTTATTAATGAAGCAGGCAAAAAAGGTGTTTATCCTGTCAATTTCCTCGAAGAAATGGTCAGGGAGAAGCTGAATCCCTACGGCTACACCGATGTAAAAGACAGTGTGGCTCATGTCAGAGCAATAAGGAAAAAATCAAAAGAGGTCTCTGTAAAGACATTTCTCGATGAGATTAAGAAATGGCAAAAATCAGGCTCTTAGTAGATACCGACATATTCATAGATTTTTTTAATAGCGGCTATTTTGAAGCTATTCTTGAAGGCAAAGATTTTGATATATATTATTCTGCAGTGACTAAGAAAGAACTGCTTGCAAAGCAGGGGCTGAAAGATTCGGAAAAACAGGCAATCCTTTATGTACTGAAGAAATACAGAATAATCCCTATCACGCAAAACATAGCCGAAAGATTTTCGGCTGTGCTTTATGAATACCCGGAAATGTCAAAGGAAGACGCTTTAATAGCAGCAACAGCTCTTGATAGAAAATTACCTTTGATTACAAGGAACTGGAAGCATTACAGAAAAATTAAAGGGTTAGTTTTATTTGGCTCACAAATCCGTCGTTGATTTTTCACTTCGGTATCCAGACTTTTCCTTTATCAATTATATGCTCAACCAGCCACCCGCGTTTGTGAAGTTCTCTTGCAATCCACCTCCGATGACATTTCCACGGGAATTTCTCAGCGCAGATGATTACACTGTTATTTTCTAATGCAATATCTTCCAGTTTATCAATCCCGTTTTTGAAATCCCCAGTGGATGTGTATGCCTCGTAGCCGCCTTTTCTGAAACCGCCGAGTTCTTTCCCGAGAAAGACATAGGCGATATTTTCTTTCTTTAAGAGATTCTCAAGATTCTCCCGCGTGAATATCTGAATTTTGCTTTTTGGATAACTTCTGACGTCAATCAGGGTTCTGATATCATAATTAAGAAGGATCTCAATAAAATCCTCCTCGCTCCGCCTGCTTGTTCCGAGGGTATAGACCTTTTTCATTTGATTTTAGTGTAGCACGTTGATGAGTTTGATGCTTTGCTCTTTTTATTTAGATATTCAGTTTGAGATTAAACTCATTGTAAATAAAGGGTTATTTAGCGGTTAGGTGTAAATAGTGCGCTTATTTGTAGAAATAATAGATTTTTTTATTGACAATAATTCTAAAAACATGGTATTATCTTTTAACAATTTACAAAATAGGAGTAAAAGATAGGCATGGACGAGACAAGAAATGAGCGGTTTAAAAGAATAGCTGCAAAGAGAACCAACGACATCCTCGAAAAAATCAGAATTCTTGGGAACTGTTCCAATAAGAGTTCTTACGACTACACCGAAGAAGAGGTCAATAAGGTTTTCTCTGAGATTGATAAGCAGTTAAAGCTCATAAAGGCTAAATTTCTGGCAGGGAAAAGGGAGAGGTTTAGGTTGTGAAAAGTGAAAATGTTATCCCATTATTCTTCAAACCGTCGAATAAGCGCTCGCAGAGATTTTCACACACAGAGATTTTTCTTGACTCCTTCACAAAACTTACCCTAAACTCATTTCAAAAGTGCATAAAGAGATGAATTGAATATATGGAGCATTAAGAATGCAAGCAAAAGAAACTAAACTGCAAGATATAATTGAAGGGACAAAACAGTACGTTATTCCTCTTTTTCAGCGAACTTATAGCTGGACAACTAAAGAATGGGAAATCCTATGGAAAGACCTAATTGAACTATGCGAAGCTGAAAACCCACGGACTCATTTTATTGGTTCAATCGTGAATATGCCGACGGTTTCAGTGCCAGAAGGCGTCGCAAAATTCTTACTGATTGATGGCCAACAGCGTTTAACGACAATCTTCATTCTGCTAACTCTCTTGCGCAACAAGGCAAGAGAGCTACAAAAACAAGATTTCGCTGAGGAAATCAATAATACCCTTCTTGTCAATCCTTATAAAAAAGACAATGACTTTTTCAAATTAATGCCAACACAGGTTGATAGAGACATATATAAAAACTTTATCAACGGGAAATCAAATGAAGTAGAAAATCAACTGACGAGGGCATACAATTTTTTTGAAAAGAAACTCAGGCAAGTCCCGTTAGAACATGAAAAGCTGAAAAAAATCATTACAAGCTATTTTTCAGTTGTCAGCATTGTGCTTGATACCGACGATAACCCGTATTTGGTTTTTGAAAGCCTGAACGCTAAAGGACGGCCCTTAACGCAGGCGGACCTCATTCGCAATTATTTCTTTATGCGTATTCACATAGACAATCAAGACGAAGTTTACAGCAACTATTGGCAGCCCATGCAAACGGCATTGAATGACAGCCTAACTGAATATATTAGGCACTACTTGATGAGAGACGGAAGCATTATAAAGCAAAATGACGTTTATTATGCTCTCAAAGAAAGAGTATCACAGACCAATGCAATTGATTACCTGAAGGAGCTACAAAAATATTCGGTTTACTATCAGCGTCTGATTTATCCGGAACTTGAACCAGAGGAAGAATTACAAAAGTATTTTCGCAGGTTAAACAGAATAGAGGTTACAACAGCCTATCCGTTGCTTTTGAACTTTTACGGTAATTATACGGCTCGCAAGATAAGCAAGGCCGACTTTATTACAATCCTAAAAACACTCGAAAATTATCTTATTCGCCGGTTTGTTTGCAATATACCTACAAACCAACTGAACAAAATCTTTCCAGCGGTTTTTCCGCTATTACTCTCAAAGCATCAAGATAACCTTGCCGAAGGTGTTAAGGCAATATTACAAAACAGGGGTTATCCAAAAGACAACGAGTTTTACACACGGTTCAAGGAAACTAAATTTTATGGTGCTGGAGACAGGCAGATAAAAACCAAGCTTATTCTTGAAACTATAGAGGAAGTCTTTGCCCACAAAGAGGCTGTACCGTTTGACAACTTAACAATTGAGCATGTAATGCCTCAAACTTTATCAGAATGGTGGCAGAATCATATCGGTGAAGCATGGGAAGAAACCCACGAATTATTCTTACACACAATCGGCAATCTGACTTTGACAGCGTACAATACAGAAATGTCGAATGACGATTTCATAACGAAGAAAAAAATATATAATGAAAGTCATTTGGAGCTAAATAAATATTTTTCTTCTATTTCATCTTGGACACGAACTGAAATTGAGAAGAGAGCAGAAGCATTAGCAAAGCAAGCTCTTGAGATTTGGAGCTATTTCGGTCAGGAAAACTCTACTTCTTCTGA
>JACRGY010000191.1 GCA_016212165.1 Nitrospirota bacterium | reverse complement strand
TCAGAGAGCACAACCCGCCGCATTTTCATGCTGTTTATGGTGAAGAAGAAATTCTCATTGAGTTGCAAAACCTCAAGATACTGAAAGGCTATCTTTCGCCGAGAGCTCTGGGGCTTGTCATGGAATGGGCAGCCATGCATCAGAACGAACTCCTTCACGCCTGGGAACAGGCATTGAATCATCAGATACCTGATAAGATAGAGCCGCTTAAATAAGAAAGCATCAATAAAAATAACTCCGTTAATGAATAAATTAACGAGGGCTATCTTCTTAATTAAACGCATCTTCATCTTAATATTGCAAAAAATTGTGCCTTGATGCCCTTGTCTTTTAAGGCCGGGAATAGGTAATATTGAGAGAAAATTTTTTTGTCGGCCAGTTCGGAGTTATGACAGAACCAAATGGTTTTTATTATATGAAGGCGAGGTATTATGACCCGAAGGTAGGACGTTTTATCTCTGAAGACCCGATTGGATTTGAGGGCGGGGACGTGAACCTCATGGCGTATGTTGGAAATAATCCTCTATTATTAATTGACCCGCTAGGGCTGCAATGGTTACGCATGGCAGGGAATTCACCAGTGATGGGATCCATTTATGCTGACCCTGGCAGCCAACCCGGTGATCCCAAAATGGAGTTCTTTGAATTTCATGTGCCTAATATCTATGAAACATCAAAACAACACGATGCAATATTAACGGCATTAGGCATTGAAAATCCATTTAAAAACATGGGAACCAAGATTGTAAATGCAGTAACAATGCCAATTGCATTTGTGACAGCCCTTATCACAAATATATTTGAAACAATAACAGGCACCGAGGAGACCATATTTGGCAATAGAACGAATTCAAGCCAATGTAATGGTAAATAAAATAGGAGATATCTATGATTATGAAACGAGCTAGCGTTATTATCTGCTGCATAATATTTACTTGCCTATCATTGAATGGTTGTACAGAGGAAGATTATTTGCTTAGACGTGGTAATCGTGAAGCTGAAAGTCGCAATTACGAAGCTGCTATAAAATTCTATAGCGAGGCACTGAAAATAAATCCGCGCAATGCGGATTTGTATTATAATCGCGGACTTGTTTGGAATTATATGAACGAAATCGATAAAGCTATTGCTGATTACACAACGGCATTGGAAATCAATAAAGAGTTTATTAACGCCTATTTTACTCGAGGAAGTACATTACGCAAAAAAGGTGATTACGACCTTGCTATCTCTGATTTCACAAAGGCGTTGCAGTTTAATCCAGATAATTCTTCAAAAGCTGGACTATATTTTAACCGGGCATACGCGTGGTTCAAAAAAGGAGATTATGAACGAGCTATTGGTGATTATACAGAGGGTATAAGGATTATAGAAGCTATGAAAGTTGATCCAAAGAAAAAAACTGAAGCTTATTATGCCAGAGCAGAGGTTTGGTACGAAAAAGGTGATTTTGACAATGCAATCTCTGATTACACAAAAGCTATAGAGATTAACCCTAAATATGCTCAGGCAGTATTTAGCCGAGCGAATACATGGCATGAAAAAAGAAATTATGCCTCTGCTGTCATTGATTATGAAAGAGCAGCAGAATTAGACCCGCAAAACGCAGTGGTGTACAACAACTATTCATGGCTCTTGTCCACATGTCCTGACAGCAAGTTTAGAGACGGAGCAAAGGCTCTGAAATTGGCTCAAAAGGCTGTTGCAATCAATCCTGATGAGGCATTTTTCTTGAGTACGCTGTCAGCAGCTTACGCTGAACTAGGTAATTTCAAAGAGGCAGTGCAGACAGTGGAAAAAGCCATTTTGCTGCTTAAAAAAAATAATAAAGAAAACCTCAAAGATATATTAATCCCGCAATTAGAATCTTACAAAGCAGAAAAACCATGGCGCGAGGACGTCAAAAGGGAAGACTGGATGCTTAAATACGAAATTGAAAAAGGAAAGTAGACTGACAGAATATGATGAGAGGCGATGAAAGTATGATTGGCTATCTAATGATGAGGAGATTTATTGTTCATCTCTGCATAATTCTCGCGCTCATTTTCATCCCCGCTGTTCCATTTGCAGGAAATATAACAAATACCTATGACGATTTGAACCGCCTGATACAAACTGAAACCGTTTGAACTGCTAAATTTTATAATTCAAAAGTCTCTCCCTTTGCCGGGACGTGCGTGACAAACCCGTATTTTTCCTTTATCAGCCCTGAAAAAGTGAGGGCAGTTTCTTCTTCACCGTGAACCACAAATACCCGGGGACTGCCTTTGAATGCAGATAACCATTCGAGGAGTTCTTTCTGGTCTGCATGCGCAGAGAAGCCTCCAAGCGTATGCACCTTTGCCTTTACAGCTATTTCCTCTCCGAATATATGAACCATTTTTGCGCCATCAACAATCCTCCTGCCAAGGGTGCCCCTTGCCTGAAAACCTGCAAATATAATGCTGCACTCAGGCCTCCACAGGTTATATTTCAGGTGGTGCCTGACACGGCCGCCGTCGCACATGCCGCTTCCTGCGATGATTACTGCATTGGATTTAATCTTGTTCAATGCCATTGACTCCTCGACCGAATGGGTGAATTTAACTTTAACGGCATCACCGATTACATTCCCGCTGATAAGCCTCTTGGCTTCTTCATCAAAGCATTCAGGATGGGCCAGATATGTCTTTGTTGCTTTTTCAGCCAGTGGGCTGTCTATATATACATTTATATTGTAAAGCCTTCCCTCGCGCACAAGCCTGTTGAGGTCGTAGAGCAGGTCCTGGGTCCTGCCTATTGAAAAGGCAGGGATGATTACATTCCCGCCTCTTTTGAAGGTCACTTTTATTGCCTCTGCAAGTTCGTTTATTGTCTCGGACATTGGCTTGTGGAGCCTGTTCCCGTAAGTTGATTCCATAACAACGTAATCTGATTCTGTTGCCGTGGACGGGTCGTTTATAATAGGGTTGCCTTTTTTACCGATGTCTCCTGAGAAGATTATCTTCTTTTCCCCCGGGCCGTCCTGAAACCACATCTCAAGGCTTCCTGAGCCGAGGATATGGCCTGCATCAATAAACCTGCATTTTATGCCTTTGCCAATGTGTTCAATTTTCCCATAAGGTGTTCTGCTGAAAAAAGAGAGTGCAGCCCTTACATCGTCAATTGTATAAAGGGGCGTAACAGGCTCTTTGCCTGCCCTTAACGCTTTTTTTGTATGCATGACTGAGTCAGTTTCCTGTATATGGGCTGAGTCATAGAGCATCAACTCAGCAAGGTCTGCAGTTGCAGGGGTGGCAATTATCTTTCCCCTGAAACCTTCTTTCACCAGCCTTGGAATAAGCCCGCTATGGTCTATATGGGCATGTGTAAGAAAGAGGTAATCAATATCTTTTGGATTAAATGCAAAATTTTCTTTGTTTACGGCATAAGCATCTTCGCCCTGAAACATGCCGCAGTCAACGAGCATTTTCAGTTCAGATGCCTGAAGGTAAAAGCATGCCCCTGTAACAGTTCGTGCAGCACCCAGAAATTGTATGTTCAATCTGTTACCTCTGTTTTTGGTGTATTTGACAAATAATACCAGATTTAATCAAAAAACCTGTAAAAATCCTTGAACTAATGTGAAATAATTATTAAAATAGCTGAAATTTAAGTAAGCTCCATTAGATAACAAAGTTCTCTAATGGGATAAAGAAAAAGGAGTTGAAATGATTTATTCAAAATTAAAATTGGGAGTTGCATTATTAATAATCAGCAGTTTTTTGTTTTCAGGATGTTCAAGGGAGCCTGTTGTTGCAAGGGTAAATGGCGAGGCCGTAACCCAGAAGGACCTTAACCTTCTGCTTAAGCATGCAGGGATAAAAGAGGGCAAGACGCAGCAGGCAGGGGATATTCATAAGGCAATGCTTCAGGAATTGACCAATCAGCTTATTAATGAGAAGCTGATGCTCCAGGCAGCAAGGAAAGAGAAAATAGCAGCAGATAAGAAGGAAGTGATGAAGGTATATAATGATATGGTAAAGGCATTTCCAAAGGAAGAAGACTATCTTCAGAGACTTAGACAGAAAGGGCTGACCAAGGATATGATACTTAAGTCCATAGAGAAAGATTTGGTTGTGGGCAAATTCAGGGACAGCCTGGCCAGGGGCGTCTCTGTTTCTGAAGAAGAGCTTAAGGGCTATTATGATAACAACCGCCAGTCCTTTGCAGTTGCAGAGCAGCTAAGGCTCTCTATTATAAAGACGCCTGATATTGGAGAGGCAAAGAGGATTAAGAAAGAGGTTGATAAAGGTGCAAGGTTTGAAGATATGGCTAATAAGTATCCTGCAGGGCATACCGGGCTCGGCGAAGGAGAGACCGGGTGGATTACCTTGGATACATTCCCCGCAGATATAGCCAAGGCAATAACAAAGATTAAGGCAGGCACAGCCGGAGGCCCCATAAAAGGAAAAGAAGGCTATTACATTGTCAAGGTGCTGGAGAAGAAAGAAAAAAAGGTACAGTCTTTTGATGAGGCCAAAGAGAATGTAAAAAATATTTTGATGCAGCAGAAGGCAAGAGATAAATTCCATGCCTGGCTTCAGGATGCAAGGAAGAATGCAAAGATAGAGATGCTGCAGAAAGGATAATATTAAACAAGGAGTTTGTAACAGTACATGATACTTAACTATTGTTTGTGTTGCGATGAAGACGTGCCTTGCAATTATGTTGAGAGGCATGAGAGGACAGAACTCACATGCGCATATTGCGGGTTTGTCCTTGATGTGCAGAAACTCTGGGATGCGGACAAGGCAAGCGAGGGATACGCCCTTGTTGCCGAGGATTCGCAGCTTGTTAATAATATAATTGTCAATGCCCTGAAGTCCAGGATGTTTTCGAAAAATATAGCTGCTTTTAATAACGGGCTGGAACTTATCACTGCTTATTCTAAGCTTATATCCGAGAAGGCGGCGATTGACATAGCAATCATTGACCTTAATATGCCTATAATGGACGGTTTAACAACTGCGCGGACCATAAGGTCAATAGAAAAGCAGCATAATCTTCAATCTGTTCCCATCATATTTTTTTCTTCTGTTAAGGCTGACAATTCTCTGAAATCACAGATGGAACTTCTGGCTCCTGCAGGTTATATGAATAAAGGCTCTGATTCCCATCCCGAGAGGCTTGCTGAAAGGGTCGAGCAACTCGTAGGCCATATTATAGAAAAGTATAGGAGCCAATAGTCTATTTCTTAATAGCAAAAAGCGGTTCGAGTATATGTTCACTTTTACACACAGGACACTTGCCGGGTTTTTTAAGCCTCTCCCTTTTTTTGAATAGGAATCCGCATTTAATACATTCAGCAGGTGTAACTGTCAGGTTCTGCTCTCTTTTGTTAATTGTTTTCCGGATATGTTCAAGGTGTTCGTACGCTTCTTTTTCAGGTATGCGGACATGACCTGATATTTCTTTGGCAGAGAGGATTTTACCTGCGAGAATATCCATTATCTGCTGGCGGATAGTCTCATGTCTTTCAACCGGAATAAAAGGTTCTTTAGGCCTTTTTTTCAAGATATTCCTTTAAAGTTTTGTGATCTTGACCTTTGATATTTTTTTGTCTTCCATTTCGAGTATAAGGAAACGCAGGTTGTGATACTTCACCTGCTCGCCCATCTTTGGAAGCCTTCTGAAGAGCCCGAATACAAAGCCGCCGATTGTATGAAAATCAGCGCTGACAAGTTCAGAACCAATGAGTTCATTTACTTCATCAAGCCCTGTTGTCGCTGAGACCATGAATGTTCTCTCGTCAATAATCTCAACCTCTTTTTCTGCCTCCATTGCCTCAAACTCATCCTGAAGGCCTCCGACTATCTCTTCAATGATGTCTTCAAGAGTGATAAGCCCTGCTGTGCCTCCGTATTCGTCCATGACTATTGCGATCTGAAACTTGTTTTTTTGCATCTCATCAAGCAGTTCTGTTGCCATTTTGTTTTCAGGTATAAAATATGCCTCCCGCACAAGGTCTGTTATCGGGAAACCGGTCTTTATTTTGTCTTCAGCCATTTTTATCAATATGTCTTTTACATAGAGAATGCCGATTACATTATCAATGCTCTCTTTAATGACAGGATAACGGGAATAACCTTTTTCTGATACGAGCTTTAAGGCATCTTCAACCGTTGAATCTTCAGATATCGAAACTATCTCTGTGCGGGGGACCATTGCTTCTGTGACTACCTTGTCTCCGAATTCAAAGACCTTGTGGAGCATCTCTTTTTCTTCCTCTTCGAGGGTGCCTTCTTCTTCGCCTATGGTTATCATTGCCTTAATCTCTTCTTCGGTAACAAACGGGGATACAGCCTTCTTTTTGCCAAAGGGGTTTAATAACATATTGGTGCTCGTTGTCAGGATGCGGACGAAAAACCCCGCCATTTTAGAAATCCTGTCTATTACAGGCGCAGTAAAAAGACCTATTGTCTCAGGATTTGAAAGCGCTATTGATTTTGGAATGAGCTCCCCAAATACAAGTGAAAGATATGTAATGCATACTACCACAATACCTATAGCTATCGCCTCGCCGGATGCGGAAATGAATGCAACAGGAACGGTCTTTAATGCAGGCTTTATTACCTCCACCGCAGCAGCGCCTCCGATAGCCGATGCCAGCGCTCCTGCAAGCGTAACGCCTATCTGGATTGTCGCAAGGAACTTGTCAGGAGTTTCCCTGAGTTTGTGTAAAATATCGGCATTTTTTTTACCTTCCTCCACCAGTTGTCTTATGCGTATTCTCCTGATTGTAACAACTGCGATCTCAGAGGCGGCAAAAAAGCCGTTTACGAGAATTAATATTAATATGAGAAATATTTCAAGCCACATATTTTATGAATCCATGTTAAGAGGTAAAAGTTTCAGAATATCCATTTTAAACTTTACACTTTCAACTTCTGTATGACCGCATCCGCAACCTCGGACGTCTTTGCAGCAGCCGGGTCATCGGAGTTTGGTTTCATATCGTAAGTTACATATCTGCCTTCTTCTATAATTGAGGCAATAGCCTTTTCAAGCCTGTCAGCTGCAGAAAATTCACTGAGATGCCTCAGCATCATCACCCCTGAAAGCATCATAGCAAAAGGGTTCATTTTGTTCAAGCCCTTGTATTTTGGCGCGCTTCCGTGTGTTGGCTCAAATACAGCCATCTTGTCCCCGATATTTGCTCCGGGGGCAAGGCCGAGTCCTCCGATGAGGCCTGCGGCAAGGTCTGAGACGATATCGCCGTAGAGATTTGGAAGCACCATTACATCATATAATTCCGGTTTTTGCACGAGCTGCATGCACATATTGTCAATAATCCTGTCTTCAAACTCTATATCGCTGTAATGTGATGCGACCTTTCTTGCAACCTCGAGGAAAAGCCCGTCCGAATATTTCATTATGTTTGCCTTATGGACAGCAGTGACTTTCTTCCTCTTGTTCTTTCTTGCATATTCAAATGCAAACCTTACTATTCTCTCAGTGCCATAAACAGATATGGGTTTTATGCTTATCCCTGAATCATGCCTGATGTTTTTTTGGGTTGACTCTTTTATGAACTCTATGAGTTTTTTGGTTTCATCAGAATCTTTCTGGAATTCAATGCCTGCGTAGAGGTCTTCTGTATTTTCTCTTACTATAACGAGGTCAATATTTTCGTATCTTGTCCTTGCGCCTTTAAAGCTTATGCAGGGCCTGAGACAGGCATAAAGGTCAAGGGCCTGCCTTAATGTTACGTTTACACTTCTGAACCCTGTGCCGACAGGTGTTGTTACAGGGCCTTTAATTGCAACCCTGTTCTTTTTTATCGATTCAATTACGCGTTCAGGCAGGGGGTTCCCTTCTTTTTGGTAAACATCCTCGCCCGCGTCCTGAATGTCCCATTCTATCTGCACTCCTGTTGCTTCTATTACGCGCCTTGTTGCCTCGGATATCTCAGGGCCGACGCCGTCGCCGGGGATAAGGGTTATCGTGTACATGTTAAATTCCTTTCAATAAAAAGTGGAGATTGCAAAATGGAAAATGCAAAGTTAAAAAAATTGAAGTTTGCAGATTTTATTTTGCATTTTGCGATGTATTACGGATTTACAGTCATTATTTTTCTTGCAATGTCAGGGTAACTTGCCATAAACCTCAGCTCATCGTCAGTGAGGGGTTTCTGTGTATGCAGGTTCGCATACTGGGCAAGCTCGAGTACATTCCTTGCCTCATTGTCATCATGGAAATGGATTCCCATTTTGTCATAGACATGCCTGAAGCCTTTTAGCCCTCCATACTCGCCTGTTGTGATAACCCTTCCTGTTTCGAGAAGCTCCGGCTCTCCTCTTCCAACGTCCTCCGGATCGTAAAGCTCATAATTTCTTCTGTCCTTCAGGGCGCCGTCTGCATGGATGCCTGATTCGTGGGCAAATGCATTGGAACCGACACCAGGCTGATTTATTGGAATTGGAAGATTGAAGGCATACGATGCATATTTTGCAATCTTCCATGTCTTTTTGAGGTCTACATGCTCATCAAGGTGAATTTTTTTACTTAACCCGTGTGAAAATTTAAGGGCAAGTATTGTAGAGACAAGATCACAGTTGCCGCAGCGCTCGCCATATCCGTTTATAGTGGTGTTAATGTATGAATCAGCTCCGCCTTCAAGCGCGCCCTGAGCGCCGGCCACTGATACCGCCTCTGCCATCCCGAGATCATTGTGGCAGTGCATCTCTATCGGGAACTTTGTTGCAAATGCAAGCGCCTTGATCCTTTCATATATTGTTATCGGGTCATCGGTCCCGAGCGTATCACAGTATCTGAATCTGTCTGCGCCTGCCTCTTTGCCTGCAATTACAAATTCTATCAGCCTGTCAAGTTCTGTTCTGGAGGCGTCTTCTGCATTGAGGCCGACAGTCTCTGCGCCTAATTCCTTTGCTGTTTTCACAGCCTCCATAGCTGTTTTAACAATATCCTTAAATGTCTTCCGGCCCTGAAATTTGCCCTGTATCATTATCTCTGAGGTGGACATAGATATATTCAGGTGTTTTATATCAGGGCAGTTTTTGAAGGTAAGCCTCACATCTTCAGGGACTGCCCTGCACCAGCCCTCAAGGTGAATTCTCTTGATAGCGCCTGCCTTCACAAGTTCAAGGTTGCCATTGATATAATTTACCTCATGCTTAAGCGTAGGGAACCCGATCTCGCTCTGGTATATACCCATTTCATCGAGATAGAGATTGAGCATGGTCTTTGAAAGTTTCGGGAGGAGTATCCTTGATGTCTGGACGCCGTCCCTGTTTGTTACGTCAATAAGGTAAACCTTGTTTTCCATAGCGTGCCTCATAGTGTTAAAAATTTATTTTCAGTAAGTAGATATTATAAACAAATCATGGGTAATATTACAAATTCCCGGCGGACAGGGATTTATCGCACCCTGATAATTATAATTTGAAGTTGACAGTGATAAGGCATATTATTTAAAGTCTTTTATGAAGACCGGAAGCATACTGCTTTTGCTCGCTCTTATTGTTTCTGTAATATCGCCGTTACACCCGGTAGTCTCCCATGCATCTGATAAAGGAAAGGTAATGCTCCTCACCCTTGATGTGTGTGATAAAACGGGACAGTCCTTGTCTTCGAATGCCGATATGGTTTCCATCCATGAATGTCAGAGCAAATTCATTCCTTTAGGATTTTTCGGTTTCTACAGAATTTCAAGCCATGCATTTAGTTCATCTTTAATTTCCTTTCAGAAAGAACGCCCTCCAAGAGTCTAATCTCAGTTCCGAAGTAGCGAGTCAAAGTTTTTCAGAAATACAGGCGGGTAGCCTGTATTAAGAGGAGTCTTTCTTTAGACTTCCTCCCCATTAAGCTCGGCTCCGCTTCGGGAATTATTGAAAAATAACTCTGGAGTGGAGCCAATTTTTTTAAAAAAATAATATGGAGGCAAAAATATGATAAAAGAAAAAAAATTGTCGAGGAGAGACCTGATTTTAGATGCAGGCAAAGTCGGTATAGGAGCGGTAGCTGCAGCAGGTTTGTTGAACTTCATCCCGAAACCGGCAATGGCAAAGGAGGCGCAGCAACTGCCATGGCCGTACAAAAAGTTAGACCTTGATGAGGTTGCAGATATAACTTATAACCAGTGGTATAAGGGATTTTGTATGAACGCAGTTATTACCGGGATACTTACCCCCCTTCAAAAAAAGGTGGGAGAGCCGTATACCTCATTTCCGGTAGATTCCTTTGTCTGGGGACACGGTGGAGTAGTGGGCTGGGGGACAATGTGTGGAACAATGCTCGGGGCCGCTGTTGCTGCAAACCTGATAGCCGGGCCCGGCGTCAATAAAACCGGTGAACGTATAACCAACGAAGTTATACATTACTATTCCGAAACAGAGCTGCCACTTTATAAGCCAAAAAATCCAAAGACAACCGGAGAGATTATAAAAAGCAAGAGTGACTCTCCTCTTTGCCATATTTCGGTAGGCAAATGGATGAAGAAAGCAGACCGCGGATTCTGGAGTCCTGAGAGGAAAGACAGGTGTGCCAGGCTTTCAGCAGATATAGCAGTTCGCACAGCGCAACTGTTAAATGAATTGGCTGACGGCAAGTTTAAACCAACACATGACCTGCCTGCCTTAGTCTACGGCATAACCGCGCAGCACAACTGTACTGAATGTCATGGAGCTAAAGTGCCGGAAATAAACACAAAGGGCAATCCCGTTAAATAGGGTAAAGACCTTAAATGCATTATTAAGGATGGGGGCCTTGCCCCCATCCTTAATAGCAGAAGGAATTAGCTAACAATATTTTATCTGGAGGAATTGGTAATGAGGTTTCCTGAAGCAGCATTAATATTCATATTGTTATGCAGCAGCACTGTTTTTGCGGAAGAAAAAATAAAGTCTGAGCAGCTTGAAGAGGTGGTTGTAACAAGCACCAGAGAGGCAGAACCTCTTAAGGAAAAACCCCAGACAATTGGAGTTATCAAAGGGAAAGAGATAAAAGATGTAAAACCATCTCATCCTGCCGAGATTATGAACCGCGTGCCCGGAGTATGGGTAGGCGTAACAGCAGGAGAAGGGCATCTTACAGCCATACGTCAGCCCTTAACGACAAACCCTGTTTACCTTTTCCTGGAAGACGGCATCCCTGTCAGGTCCACGGGTTTTTTTAACCATAATGCACTTTATGAAATAAATATTCTGGGGGCTGAACGCATTGAGGTAATGAAGGGGCCAGCTACGGCTCTCTATGGCAGCGATGCGATCGGTGGAACTATAAATGTTCTGACCCGTCCATCACCGCTCAAGCCTGAAATAGAGCTTAATCCAGAGGCAGGTGATTTTGGATGGCACAGGCTGCTTGCAAGCGGGGGCAATACATGGGGAGACAATGGCTTCAGGCTTGACCTTAATACAACGTCCTCAGACGGCTGGAGGGAGAGAAGCGGATATAAAAAGGAAAGCGCATCTTTGCGCTGGGACCATCTTTTTGGGGCTACTGCCAAAGCCAAGACTGTGATTGCTTTTTCCGACATTAACCAGGAAACAGGCGGCAGCAACGGACTGGTAAAAGCGGATTATGACAGGAGGCCATGGTATAACTATCAGACCTTTGATTTCCGCAAGGTAAAGGCATTAAGGATATCAACAGAACTTGAGAAAGAGCTTGAAGAGAACGCACTTTTAAGCATTATCCCATATGCCCGCTGGAACAGGATGGACCTGCTGCCCGGCTGGGGCATCTTTAAATCCGGCTCAAGGTATTTCGGGTATGACTCTACAACAGAGTTTTACTCATTGGGCCTCCTTACAAAATACAGGCATGACTTTGCCTTTCTGAGAAGCCGTTTTATTACGGGAATAGACCTTGACTATACCTCCGGGCAATATCTGGAAAAACGCATAAAGGTAAATAAGAACGGTGACAAATATGTTTCTTACTCCTATGCCGAGAATACAGACAATAATTACGATTACGATGCTGTATTTACCGGGATTTCGCCGTATGTTCAGCTAGAGTCTTCGCCTTTCGAGAAACTCCGCCTGACTGCCGGCGCAAGATACGACAACCTTTCCTATGATTACGATACAAAGCTTGCTCAAAACTCAAACAGGCCGGGCAGCACCGGGCTTGATTTCAATCATTTAAGCCCTAAGGCCGGGCTTACCTATGACATTACAAAAGATATAAGCGGTTTTATATCTTACAACCATGGCTTTCGTGTACCTTCATCAGGGGACCTTTTCCGCGGAACAGCCTCCACAGCCATAAACCTGAAGCCTATAAAGGCAGACAGTTATGAAGTCGGGAGCAGGGGAAAGTTTGCAGGAATCTTTACATTCAACACTGCTGTTTACTATATGCTGAAGAAAGATGATATCGTTAGTTTTAGCTCGTCAACCGGCGTCTCTGAGAGGCTGAATGCAGGCAAGACAGAACATAAGGGGATTGAACTCGGGCTTGGCGTTAAACCAGTAGGCCGTGTTGAATTCAATACGTCATTATCTTATGCATCTCACAGGTATAAGAGCTATAAAGTTTCTAACACAGCAGATTTCAGCGGCAAGGAGATACCTCAGGCGCCGAGAACAATAGCGAATACCCGGCTTGATTATAAACCTGCTTTACTGAATGGCGGCCTTATGGAGGTCGAATGGGTGGGACTTAGCAAATACTGGATGGATGATGCGAATACCGAAACATACAAGGGGCATGACCTCTTCAATGCAAGGGTCTTGTATAACATTTCAAAACAATGGGAGGTATATATAAAGGTGGTTAATATTACGGATAAACTCTATGCTGAGCGGGCTTCAAAGAGCGGCTCAGATGCCGCTCAGTTTGCTCCCGGACAGCCAAGGACTTTCTTTGCAGGGATTAATTATAAGTGGGGCGGGAAGTGATGCATGCGGGATACCTGAAGGCTGCGCTGTTTGTACTGGCCGGCGTTTTTACAGGAGTAATGTTTGCCGGATTTAAGGTTCAGGATTACCAGCACGCATCAATAGTTATCAGAAAGGGAGAGGCGGCAAAGCCGCTGTATGTCAGCGACTACAGGGGCCGACAGGTTATTGCGCTTTCTGCTAAAAACCTGCAGAGCGCTAAGGATATAGAAATAAAGATGGACGGAGCCGTGGTCCAGAGCTGGTATCCCCCTGTAGTAAAAATGCCTTATAACAAATGGATGGATGTCGAAGGAGGAAGATTCAGGGGAGTGGATTCAGGCAAAAGGCTTCCTTTATACCTTATAGCTGATAACAGGAAAGGCTGTGGTGAAATAGAGATAGTTGATTTATCGGACGGCTCTCTTATTCAGCGGGTGCATGTTATGAGGGGAGGGTCTAATGACAGGCATCACTAAAATACTATCGGAAAATAAAAGATACATCTTTATGCTCCTTGGTATTGCATTATTTCTGCCCCCCCTTAGTGTAATACCGCAGGCAGCCGGAGAGGTAAATATGTGCGGGACAGTCTGCCCGAGGATGTTCTTTATCTTTTCTCCTAAGGGCATTGCGAGCGGGTTTATTGATAACATCGGGGCAGCGTGGTTTGGCTCAGCCCTGGTAGGGCTTATATTGGTAGTTACACTTTTCTTCGGAAGGTTGTGGTGCAGCCATGTCTGCCCCATCGGCGGTACATCAGAGCTTATAAGCAGAGGTATTCATGAAAGGGTAAAAATAAATTTTTCCATTATAAATGCCCCTGCATTCAGATATGGATATTTCATTGTTTTTATTGCCGGGGCTTTTCTCGGGATAGGGAGCATAGCCTGCAAGTTCTGTAATTTCAGGGTAATACCATTTTTAGCAGGCGCGCCTTTTGTCCCTGCATACAGGACGTATCTTACAACATCAATGGGGATAGCCGGTTTGGCCACAATAGGCGTTTCAGGCTTTTTTGCAAAAGGCGGAAGGGCCTATTGCAACCTCCTTTGCCCTATAGGCGCCCTTGACTCGTTATCAAACAGATTAGGCTTAACATTCGGCAAAAGGATGAAAGTGGATAAGGATAAGTGTATCGGTTGCGGTGAATGTAAAAAGACATGTCCGACATGGTCAATCAGCGTGAGTGAAAAGGCAGAGATAGACCAGCTTTCCTGCATGCCGTGCAGGATATGCGAAACCAAATGTCCGGAGGGGGCAATAAGTTATGGGAAGCTTAAAGCATAGACTGCTCTATACTGCGGTGGGCGCATCAAGCGGATTAACAGGGCTTGCCTCTTTCTCAAGGTGTTCAGGGAATGTATGCACATCCTGTTTTGGCTGCGTGGGAGTTCTGGGAGGAATTTTATTTATTGTTTTGATTAAAAAAATCAGATTATTCCAATCCTGTCATTCCCGTGAAAACGGGAATCCAGACTTGTCCCTGCAAAAACAGGGAACTGAAGGAACTGGATTCCGTGTCAAGCACGGAATGACAAAAGGGGCAGGGATGCAGGAG
>JACRGY010000195.1 GCA_016212165.1 Nitrospirota bacterium | reverse complement strand
CTGCCTGACCATGATAATGTCCTTTCCTGCCATTCTGCCTCCTTATAAAAAAGAAGCAGTTTAGCATTATCAATTTAGGACATTTCTATTTTGGCCATTTAGGACATTATCATTTTGGTGTTACATAGAGCAGATCACGTCGGCGAGTTACTTCGTGAAAGCGCGGAAGAGGGGACGTTTAGTGCATACTTCTACACATAGTCCACAAACAATACGGCTTTCTATAGCTGGTGACTTGCGAAAGAAGTATATTTAATGGTGAGCGTCAGCGTGTAGACAATCCGCTGTACGCTTTTTTTAACGTTTTTGGGTCTGCTTCTTAAACGTAACTGCCAATGACGTTGCCATTTTATCAATGGCCTTATTGAGTGCATGCTTCATGCCTTTTATTACGCTATTATTGAATCGTCTTGTATTTGGACGTTCATTGAATTCAACGTATTTCTTTAGACTATCAATATCTATGTCTTTATAGCTGTACACATAGGTAACAATTACAAGCTGTTCGATATTGGCTCTCATCTGTTGTTTTTGTGCAAGCATCTGAGACTTGAATGCTTCAATGTGTACTGGCTGATCCGGATTCATGGCTTTCGAAATAGCAGTGAATACAGCTATCCCAGCGTTCTCTTGAATCTGCATCACCATATCAGTCGAATTTAGTAAACCATCTAGCTTCTTGGCAATTTCCACTCGTTTTTTATCAACTAAAAGAGATTGAGCTTCTTTAATCATTTTTTGATATGCAGCGGGAGTTGATGCGTCTTCTTCGGCTTTTGTTATCTTTCTTCCCAAATCAGATTCGTACCATGCAAGTAGACCTTTTGCTTCTGATTCTGAAATACTATTCTTTAACTCAATACCAATAGTACTGAGAATTTCTGAAGGCTGAAAAGCACTTTCTATTGACCTCGTTATCTTATCGAATTCGGCGTCAGGAATCGGTGACCCTTGTTGTTTCGCTTGCTCCACTCCTGCCCGAACCATCCCAGGGAACTCTGCAACCTGTTTGTGTAATCCAGACAATGTCATCAATCTATTCAAAGAATCCGAATTTATCTCTCCAGCCCAAGCCATGCTGGTTGCAAATATGACTAGCAGTGACACACCCTGTGCTACTTTCTTCATTTTAAACCTCCGATGTAGTTCTATACGTTAACAATTAATATACCAAGTTGGTATCTCGTGATTTTATAGAGGGAATATAGCACATTTGGGTAAAAAGAGAAAATAAAAAAAATCATTAGGTGCGGGTTTCAGGAAGCTACTTTGCTTTATATCGAACTTAAAGTAAAGTGGAGTTTCCTTTAGGTTATGACAATAAATTCAAAAGGTGTAAGCAAAGGCAAGTTCTACTCCACCGGCACATCTGTCTTAATATGAAGCTCTTTGAGCTGTTTAGGCTCGACTGTTGAAGGCGCGCCTGACATCATGCAGAATGCCTTCTGGGTTTTAGGGAAGGCAATCACGTCTCTTATTGATGTTGCGCCGACCATTATCATCACAAGCCTGTCAAGGCCAAGGGCAATTCCTCCGTGCGGAGGCGCGCCGTACTGGAGCGCATCGAGAAGGAATCCGAATTTCATCTTTGCGTCTTCTTCAGAGATATTCAAAACCTCAAACATCTTTTTCTGCACATCCTGCCTGTGAATACGAATGCTTCCGCCGCCAATCTCATAGCCGTTAAGGACAATGTCATAAGCCTTTGCCTTCAGGGATGAAAGCATGTCCTTGTCATTAATATTTCCTGTGAGCATCTTCTCAATATCCTCATCCATAGGCGACGTGAACGGATGGTGCATTGCCTGAAACCTTGATTCTTCCTCGTCCCATTCAAGCAGAGGGAAATCTATAATCCATGCGAATTTATATACGGGCTTAATCAGGTTTAATCTCTCACCCAGCGCAAGTCTCATCCTGCTTAATACATCATATGTCACCTTTGGCTTGTCAGCCACGAACATCATCAAATCGCCATCTTTCGCCTCAAGCCTTTCAGCCATCTTCTTTAAGACATCTTCCGGGAAGAACTTTGCTATAGGAGATTCAAAACCATTCTTGACCTTAATCCATGCAAGTCCCTTTGCGCCGAAGGACTGCGCCTCTGCTGTAAGCATGTCAATCTCTTTTCTCGAAAGAGCTGCCATTCCTTTTCCATTGATTGCCTTAACCATGCCTCTGTTATTGATTGCATCGAGGAATACCTTGAACGTGCCCTTCAAAGCTAGGTCTGCCATGTCTTTAAGTTCAAGGCCGAATCTTAAATCAGGCTTGTCATTTCCAAACCTCTCCATTGACTCGTGAAAACTCAGCCTCTGGAACGGGGTTTCGGCATCTATATTCATAACATCCTTGAAGAGTTTTTTCATCATGCCTTCCATGAGCGAGAGTACATTCTCCCTGTCAACAAATGACATCTCCAAATCCACCTGTGTGAATTCAGGCTGGCGGTCGGCACGCAGGTCTTCATCGCGGAAGCACTTCACTATCTGAAAATATTTTTCCATTCCTGCAACCATCAATATCTGCTTAAATAACTGTGGCGATTGCGGAAGCGCATAGAAATGTCCGGGGTTCAATCTGCTCGGTACGAGATAGTCTCTTGCACCTTCAGGTGTAGATTTTGTGAGCATCGGCGTCTCGATTTCAATAAAATTTTTTTCATCGAGATAATCCCGCATTACCTTTGAGATTCTATGCCGCATCATAAGGTTCTGCTGCATCTCAGGCCGCCTGAGGTCAAGATACCTGTGTTTTAACCTGAGCGCCTCTCCTGCGTCAGCAGCTTCTTCCATGTTATACGGCAAAGGCGTTGCCTCGTTCAGGACTTCAAGCTTGTTTACATACAGCTCTGCCATGCCGGTAGGGATATTAGGATTTTCTGTTCCTTCAGGCCTTTTCCTTATTTCGCCTGATACTGCTATGACATATTCAGCGCGGAGGTCATGAGCCTTTGTATGCGCGTCTCCTGCGATATCCGGGCTGAATACAATCTGGCAGAGGCCGCTCCTGTCACGCAGGTCTATAAATATGAGCCCTCCGTGGTCTCTTCTCCTGAAGACCCATCCTGCTATGCTCATGTTTGAGCCTATGTCAGTCTCTCTAATCTCTCCGCAATTTTTATCTCTTCTCATTGTTTCTCCGGCCAACAACTTCCTTTTTTATCTTACTTACTTCTTCCGGTGTCAGATATCTTATTTCACCCGGAGGAAGATTTCCAAGTTCTATTCCATTGATTCGCACTCTTTTAAGTTTCAGGACTGAATGTCCTACTTTTTCGAACATTCTTCTTACCTGTCTTTTTTTCCCCTCGTATATTGTAATTTCTAACCAGGAATTCTCCTCGGTCTTCCTGAGTTTTTTTAACCTGGCTGGCGAGGTCATTCCATCTTCAAGTTTTACCCCTCTTTTCAGCTTTTCTATTTTATCGTCCTCTATAAGGCCCTTTATTTTAACATGATATGTCTTTGGAATCTTCTTTGACGGATGCAGAATCGCATGCGTAAAATCCCCGTCATTTGTGAGAAGCAGAAGCCCTTCTGAATCATAATCAAGCCTTCCCACAGGGAATACCCTGTATTTTATTTTTCTCAAGTAATCTCTTATGGCCGGCCTTTCCTCTGCTTCCGAGAGCGTTGTAATCACGCCTCTGGGTTTGTTAATCATGAGATATACTTTTGGTTCAGGCCTTGTAAGAAGTTTGCCGTCGAGCTTTATATGGTCTCTTGACATGTCTGCCTTTGTTCCGAGGACAGCAACTTGCCCGTTAACAGTGACCCTTCCTTCAAGGATTATCTCTTCTGCGCCTCTTCTTGAGGCAATTCCCATCTTTGCGAGTATCTTCTGCAGCCGTTCTTCCATAGTTTATGATGATAACACAAAAACCCGCCTTCCTATTTAAAATGTCTGAAAATTAGTATATATTTATAGCAACCGGTGGATTCATTATTTGAGGGGTAAATGTGGAAAAAGAAGCATTAAAAACAATTGAGGGCATACATGAGATATTTAAAAATAAAGGATTAAAACTTTCTGCTGCCGAGTCATGCACAGGCGGGCTCATCAGCCATTATATTACAATGATTCCCGGCGCAAGCACATTCTTTGAAGCAGGGGTTGTTACTTATTCCGCTGAGTCAAAGATGCGAATCTTTGGATTATCATCAGAGACGATTTCGTCCTATGGGGTTGTGAGCGGGGAAACTGCCATAGAGATGGCAGAGAGGATACGTTTATTAACAAAGACAGACTGCGCCCTGTCCACAACAGGCAATCTTGGGCCCGATGTGCTTGAAGGCAAGGATGTAGGGCTTGTTTATACTGCGGTAAGCATCTACGGGAAAACATTTGTAAAGGAATTAAGATTTGAGGGAGAAAGGCATGAGATTAAGGAAAAGGCAGCTATCTCAGCTTTGGAATTTCTTGTTGAGGTAATGAAGGCTGAATAATATGTCAGGGAAGATTTCTGAAGAGATTAAAAAGAAAATAGAAAAACTTGTTAAGGAGCTTAATTACCACAGCTACCGTTATTATGTCCTTGATTCGCCTGTTATGTCTGACGGGGAATATGACAAGGCATACCGGCATCTGAAGGAACTCGAGGAGGAATATCATTATATTCTTCCCGACTCTCCTACGCAGAGGGTTGGCGCCCCTGCTCTCGAAAAATTCGATAAAGTAAAACATACAGAGCCGATGCTTTCACTGGATAATGCTTTTTCGCATGATGAGGTAAGGGAATTTGACAAACGGATAAAAAAGCTGCTTGGCACAGAAGATGAGGTTGAATATACCGTAGAGCCTAAATATGACGGGCTTGCCATTGAAATTACATACAGGAATGGACTGCTTTTCAGGGCATCTACAAGGGGAGACGGTTATGAGGGCGAGGATGTAACGCAGAATATAAAGACCATAAAGTCTGTTCCGCTGAAAATGGAAGGGAGTAAAATTCCGGGAGAGATTGATATCCGGGGAGAGGTCTACATGGACCTCGATGAGTTCGAAAAATTGAATAAACAGAGAGAGAGAAACGACGAGCCTTTATTTGCCAATCCAAGGAATGCAGCTGCCGGCTCAGTGAGACAGCTTGACCCTTCGGTTACAACTGCAAGGAAGCTTTATCTTGCATGCTATGGGATAGGGACAGCTAAAGGAATAAGTTTCAAAAGCCAGTCAGAGCTTACCAAATGGCTTCAGGAAGCAAGGTTTCCAACCCCTGAGAAGATGAAGGTTGTAAAAGGGATAGATAAGGTCATTGGCATCATAAAAGAGATTGAAGAAGAAAGAGGAGATTTCTCTTTTGAAACAGACGGCGCTGTTGTAAAGGTCAATGATTTCGGGCTTCAGCAGAAGCTCGGAGTAAAAACAAGGGAGCCGCGCTGGGCAACAGCATATAAATTTCAGGCGCATCAGGGAACTACAACGATAAAAGAGATTCACGGCAGCGTGGGAAGGACAGGGGTCATAACCCCTTTTGCTGTTTTTGAGCCTGTGAGAATCGGAGGCGTTACAGTATCACGCTCAACATTGCATAACTGGGATGAGATAGAAAGAAAGGACATAAAAATAGGAGACACTGTTGTTGTTGAAAGGGCAGGCGATGTTATACCGCATGTGCTTATGGTTATCAAGGAAAAAAGAACAGGTGAGGAGAAAAAATTCCCAATCCCAGAGAAATGCCCTGCATGCGGTTCCAGTGTTGTAAGGGAAGACGGAGAGGTAGCTGTCAGGTGCGTCTCGCTTCACTGCCCTGCGCAGGTTCAGGAGAAGATTGCCCATTTTGCGTCAAGAGGAGGCATGGACATTGAAGGATTGGGTGAAAAAAATATTGAGCTTCTTTATTCAAGAGGGCTGATAAAGCACTTTGAAGATATATATAAGCTTAAGAAGGAGGATTTGCTTGAGCTTCCGAGGTTTGCTGAAAAATCAGCGCAGAACCTTATCGAAGCGATTGAAAAATCCAAACATGCCACTTTGTCAAAATTCCTCTTTGCCATAGGAATCCTTCATGTAGGAGAGTATGCTGCTAAGGTACTGGCAAAGAATTTTAGAAAACTGGAAGACCTGTATAAAGTAACTCCAGAGAGGATTATGCAGATTAAGCAGATGGGCGGGAAAATCGCTTCTTCGCTGTCCATGTTTTTTAACGACCGGAAAAATATTGACCTGCTCAATTCCATGGTAAAGCTTGGCATGAAGATAACCAATCCTGATTTCAAATCAAATGAAAAAGGCGGGATGCCGCTGGAAGGCCTGACATTTGTGATTACCGGCACTATGCCTAAATCAAGAAAGGAAATTGAAGGCCTGATAGAGGACAATGGAGGCCACGCATCCTCTGCCATCTCAGCAAGTACAAGTTATCTTGTTGTTGGGGAAGAGCCGGGGTCAAAACTTGCGAAGGCAAAGAAACTGGGGGTTAAGGCTATTTCATATAATGAATTATTGAAGATGGTAGAGAAAAAACCCGGAAATCTGAGGTTGTTCTGATGAGGGCTTAAGAGGTTCATTATGCATATAGACGATTACAGCTTTGGAAGAATAGTAATAGACAAAAAGACCTATACTTCTGATGTCATTATCTATCCTGACAGGGTGGATTCTTCTTGGTGGAGGAAGGAAGGGCACTATCTTCAGACGGTTGACCTCGGAAATATCATTAGTTCAAAGCCTGATGTCCTGATAATCGGAACAGGGCATGATGGTGTCATGAGGGTGCCGGATGATACATTGAGTTTGATAAAATCAAAAGGCATTGAGGTTCATATTGGGATGACCGGCAGGGCAGTAGAGTTATATAACCAGATGCAGGCCGGGAAATCCGAAAAAGTAATAATCGCAGCGCTGCATCTGACGTGCTAGGAAAACTAGCAAAAAATTTGATGTTATAGTTTGTTATTCCCGCGCAGGCGGGAATCCAGAATTCCTTAATAATATGAGTAAATATTATGTTTATATTTTAGCAAGCAAAAAGAATGGCACATTGTATATAGGTGTGACCTCTGATTTAGTTAAGCGCATTTATGAGCATAAGAATAATTTGGTTGAGGGTTTTACAAAGAAATATAATGTCCATAATCTGGTTCATTATGAAATAGCTGAGGATATAAACAGTGCGGTTACGAGAGAAAAACAGCTCAAAAAGTGGAACAGAGACTGGAAAATTAAGCTTATAGAAAAGAGTAATCCCGTGTGGAAAGATCTTTATAGTGACTTGACGTAGAGCAATTATGCTCTGGATTCCCGTTTTCACGGGAATGACAGATAAAAAGGGCTTTAAAGGAGTTAATAATATATATAGGCAATGAAAAACAAAAAACTTATAGGCATCTACAACAAACTTTACAAAGCATTTGGCCCCCAGCACTGGTGGCCGGGAGATACGCCTTTTGAAGTTGCGGTCGGCGCTATCCTCACACAGAACACGAACTGGGGAAATGTCGAGAAGGCGATAAATAATTTAAAAAAAGAGCACGTCCTGAGTGCAAGGGCAATTCATGATATGCCCGTAAAAAAGCTTGCTTCGCTTATTCAGCCTTCAGGTTATTTCAATGTAAAGGCAAAAAGGCTGAAGTCGTTTATAAATTTTCTCATGAAGGATTATCATGGAAGCATGGAGAGATTAAGGAAAGAAGAGATGCATTCTCTGAGGCATAAGCTTCTCGGCGTTAACGGCATCGGCCCTGAAACAGCTGATTCAATTTTGCTCTATGCGCTTGATAAGCCGGTTTTTGTGATTGATGCGTATACAAAGAGGGTTCTTTCGAGGCATAAGATACTCGGGCATGACGATTTTTACGAAAAATATCAGGAGCTTTTTCATTCGTCTTTGAAAAAAGATGGTAAGCTATTCAATGAGTATCATGCACTTTTTGTGAAAGTGGGGAAAGAGTTTTGCAAGACAAAATCTGTTTGTGAAAAATGTCCGTTAAATAGTTTATGAAGAAGAAGGCAGACATAATATTCTCGCTCATTCTCGCTGCGCTCCGAGGTTTTGCCTGTCCATGCATTCTGCATAGAGGCAGGCAAAAAAACCGCTCGAATACAATGCCCGCCTTCTTTTTTTGAATCAGAATGATTAGAATAGTGCTATGAAAACCCTTTCTCTGGGCTACTCACCCTGCCCGAATGACACGTTTATCTTCTATGCCCTTGTGCATGGGAAGATTGATGCGGATGACTTGAAATTCAAAGAAATACTTCTCGATGTCGAGGCATTAAATAAAAAAGCATTAAAAGGTGAATTGGACATTACTAAGGTTTCTTATAGCGCATTCGGAAATCTAAGGGAGGAATACTGCCTTCTGCGCTCAGGAGGAGCACTCGGGAAAGGGTGCGGCCCGCTTGTGGTATCAAAAACAAATTACCGCATGAAGGATTTGAAGGGCAAAAGGATTGCGATTCCTGGTGAGCTTACAACAGCTTATCTTCTGCTTCAATTGTACGACCCTAACTTGAAGAAAAATATTAAAGTGATGCCTTTCAATATGATAATGGATGCTGTGAAGAAAGGCGAGGTGGATGCAGGGCTGATAATACATGAGAGCAGGTTTACCTATCCTTCATACGGACTTAAGCGTGTGATTGACCTTGGTGAGTGGTGGGAAAAGGAAACAGGCCTTCAGATTCCGTTGGGATGTATTATTGCAAAGAGAAGTATGGGGAAGGATTTGATACATAAAATTGACGGGCTGATTAAAAAAAGCATCCTCTATGCTATGAATAACAAAGGTGAGCCGAAGAAGTATATAAAAGAACACTCGCAGGAACTCGAAGACTCAGTAATAGAGCAGCATATTAACCTGTACGTTAATGACTATTCGATAGACATAGGTGAAGAGGGGATTAACGCTGTAAAAAAGCTTTTTGATATGGCGGGGGAGAAAGGGATAATAAAAAAATCAGTGGTATCACTATTTGTTTAGCCCGGATTTTGGGGGCTCTTTCTTATTTCAATTGGGTCTCTAGCTCCCCTCCTTGGTTAAGGAGGGGCAGGGGTGGTTTGATTAGAATAAATTTCCTTTCCCCGCTTACCACCCTGTCCTTCGGACACCCCTCCTAAAATAAGAGGGGAGCTATAAGAAGCGCTTATTTTTGCACTTGATAGTGTAATGCGCAGAATACTTCATATAGATATGGATGCATTTTTTGCAGCTGTGGAGCAGAAGCGCCATCCTGAACTCATTGGCAAACCTGTTGTCATAGGAGGAAGCGGGGACCCGACACAGAGAGGGGTTGTTTCCACTGCATCTTACGAGGCAAGAAAATTTGGCATTCACTCTGCATTGCCGCTGAGGACTGCATACAAGCTTTGTCCCGAGGCAGTATTTTTGCCTGTTGATTACGAAGAATATTCAAGAGTCTCAGCGGAAGTAAAAAATATCCTCAGGGAATTCAGCCCTGTTATGGAGGATGTTGGCATTGACGAGGCATTTCTTGATATTTCTGAATCAGCAGAGCCTTCAGAGGAAATATCAAAAAAGATTAAAGAGAAAATCAAGGCAGAACTTGATATTACCTGCTCGATAGGTATTGCCCCCAATAAACTCCTTGCAAAGATTGCGTCTGATTTAAAGAAGCCTGACGGGCTGACAATAATAAATGAAACTGATATAGAAAAAATAATCTGGCCTCTCGCTGTCAGAAAACTGTGGGGCGTCGGGCCAAAGACAGAGGCGCATCTTAAGAGTATTAACATAAATACAATAGGCGCTCTTGCAGTAATGCCATTGGAAAAGTTAACAGAGCATTTCGGCCCTTCATACGGCAATTATTTATATGAAGCGTCAAAGGGCGTTGATGAAAGTCCTTTGGTAACACACTGGGAGCCTAAATCTTCAAGCAGGGAGACGACCTTCCAGAGAGATACGGATGACTGGCAGACTATAGCAAGAACTCTTGCGGGATTGACAAAAGAAGTTTCAGAGGATTTGAAACATTCAGGATATGCCGGTAAAACCGTGACAGTGAAAATAAGGTTTGATGATTTTAAGACATATACGCGCGCAAAGACAATGGCTGAGTTTACAGATTCTAATGAAGTAATAAGGAAGGCTGCCTTTGAGTCATTGAGCAGGATTAAGCTGGAGAAGAAGGTCAGGCTTATAGGGGTGAGAGTGAGCGGGCTGAAGAAAACGCAAGGGAAGGCATAGTATTCTCACTCATTCTCGACCGTCAAAACGGTCTCCGAGGTTTTGCCCGCTTTATCATTAATTTTTTCTGAAGGAATTGCGTGCAAAAAAACCGTTCAAACACTATGCCTTCCCTTTTAGCGATATAGAAAACCCCTCAGTGACATCGCAGGATATCAGATTTGTAAGAGCAGGTTTCTATGTAACACCAAAATGATAATGTCCTAAATGGCCAAAATAGAAATGTCCTAAATTGATAATGCTAAACTGCTTCTTTTTTATAAGGAGGCAGAATGGCAGGAAAGGACATTATCATGGTCAGGCAGCGGGAGCTTAAGCG
>JACRGY010000194.1 GCA_016212165.1 Nitrospirota bacterium | reverse complement strand
TTCTTTGACAGAAGGCTTTCAGGCGACAGCACGATGAGCTGCGCAACCTGCCATATGCCTGAGCTTGCGTTCACAGACGGGCAGGACATATCCCTCAGTTATCCGACAACAAAAAACTGGCGGAACTCCCCTACCCTCATAAACGTTGCCTTCCAGAAATATCTCTTCCATGACGGCAGAGCAACAACCCTTGAAGACCAGGCGCTCTTTCCATTGATGTCGGCATTTGAGATGAACAAGAATCTTGATTATGTTGAAGAACAGATAAGGGTTGTGCCTGAATATGTTGAGGCCTTCAAAAAAGTTTTTGGAGGCGAGGTTACAAGGCAGAGGATTGCAATGGCAATCGCTGCATTCGAAAGAACCCTCATTTCCGTAAATTCCCCATTGGATAAATACCTGAAGGGAGACAAAAACGCTCTATCGGAAGGTGCAAAAAAAGGGCTTCGGATATTCGAGGACAAAGGGTGCCTTGACTGCCATCACGGAGTGAATCTCTCTGACGATAAATTTTATGCGCTGAATGTGCCTGAAAATCCTGACTTGCTGGATGAGCCGAGAGTTACTGCAACTATGAGATTCGTAGCAAAGGTCTATCACTATAAAGATTACAGAAATCTCAAAGAAGACCCCGGCAGATATCTTATTACAAAAAATAAAAAAGACTGGAAGGCATTCAGGACGCCGACAGTCAGGGAAATTGCAAAAACAGGGCCATACATGCATAACGGCATATTTGCAACGCTTGATGAGGTGATTGATTTCTTAGACGAAGGCGGGGGAAAAGGGAACAAGGCATTAAAGCCGCTGGGGTTAACAGCTGATGAGAAGAAATACCTCAAAACATTTTTGGTTGAGGCGCTGACTGGAGAAGAGATAAAGATAAAATATCCTGAGTTGCCATAAGGCGTTTTCCGTCATTCCCGTGAAACTTGTCCTTGAAGGTTGTAATCAGTGACATGGAATCCAGAGTTTTCAATACCTTCCGGATTGAATGCATAACAATTTTCTCGTCATTTTTCATCAGGCAGGTATGCGGCAAACAGAAGCTCTATATCTTCCAGCATCTCTTTTGTGATAGAGAAGGTTACGGAATCGGCAAAGCAATTGAGGATAACAAGGGCGTTGACGTTTGCGTCTTCCAACTTGATATTTGAAAGCCTCTTAGGAAAGGTCTTATTAACTATCTGGACATCTTCGTAAATCCTGACGAGATTTTTCAGAGCCATGTCGGGTTCTATCCCTCTTTTGTATAAGAAATACTGCGCGAGAAGATACATTGAAAGAGCGCGATACGTTGTCTCTTCTTCAGATGCAAACGGCAGGTGATGCCGGACCATAGGCCTTAGTTTATCCATGACCGGGCAGCCGCTTGTGACCATATAAATCCCTGTTAAAGAACTCAGCGCTTTCTGCAATGTTGTGTGTTTAAAATATTCCCTTTCTTCTGTAATGACCGATACATCCGCTTCTTCATAGGATATTGAATTCCCGAAGGACTCAACAATATCTGTAAAATTTTTTGCTATCGGGCAAAACTTATGCAAGTCTTCGCTAAGCGGGCAATTAGGGCACTTGAAGAACTTCAATGCCGCCCATTCAGGACAGGCGTCCCTTTCGCTGCGCAAAAGGCCCAGGGTTTTTCTGTCGAGCTTTACCCTGAGTTCTTTTTCTGACCCGTCATTAAACCTGAATTTGTAATGGTATGTTATTGCCTTATTGTTTGCAGCCATTATTCAGATTTTATGACTGGAATTTTTGAAGCCTGATTTTCTAACTGTATTCTTTTTCAATCTGCGCCACGATAGAGTCGAACTCTTTCTGTGATATTTCCGGCAATGTAATAAAGCCATCCTTATCCTTTTCCAGATCCGTAATGCTCGGATATTTCTTTTCTATCATTTTTAAATCCACAGCCTGGCGTTTTACAATCTTCAGCAGCCTTTTGTTTTCCGCCTCAAGATTATATTTCTCCAGCGCCATACGGATTGCAATCTTAAGTTCAATTTCATCCCACGGCTTGGTGAAAAACCTGTATATCTCTCCTTTGTTTATGGCCTTCATGGCAGCGCCAATGCTTGCGTGGCCGGTCAGCATAATCCTGATGGCATCGGGAAATTCCTTTTTTGCAAGCGATAAAAAGTCTGAACCCGCCATGCCGGGCATCCTTTCGTCGGATATTATCAACTTTATCTTATGCTGCTTCAGGAGCTTCAGCCCGTCCTCGCCGCTGTTTACCGAGTATATCGCATAAGGCTCATCAACCAGCGCTCTCTTCAGTGACGAAATTACATTCGGCTCATCATCTACTATAAGTATCGTATCCTGCATAGCTTATCCCCCTGTTTCTGAAATATCTTCTTTGTTTGTTGACTTCGCTCTGCCGCAATGAGGACAGATAACCCAATCCTTTTCCATGGGCATCTTACAATGTTTGCAGACATTCTGCTTGAATGAGCCGCAGAACGGACAGAACAAAAAATTAGCATCAATAATATTCTGGCATATTTCACATTTCCTTTCATATTTTGTCTGAGGTCCGATAACCCTTATCAGTTCTTCAAGTGTGGTCTCTCCGGTTCTGACCTTTTCTATGCCGACTTCAATAAGTGTCTTCATTCCGCTCGAGCATGCAATATCAATGAGTTCGGATTCTTTGTAGCTGGCGCTGATTAAATGCCTGAAATCATCATTCATCACAAAGAGTTCAAAGATGCCGGTCCTGCCCATATATCCTGTATTATTGCACTTCTCGCATCCCTTGCCTTTAAAGACATTCCCATTGAACGAATCAACCGGTATCTTCAGCAGGTCCATGAGGTTCTTATCAGGCTGTTCCTGAACCTTGCAGTATTTACATATCTTCCTGACCAGTCTCTGTGCAATAATGCTTTCAAGGGCCGATGCAATAATATATGGCTTGATGCCCATATCAATCAATCTTGTTATGGATGCAACAGAGTTGTTTGTATGAAGCGATGTTAAAACCATATGGCCTGTTAGGGCAGCCTTAAACGCAACATCTGCTGTCTCAAAGTCTCTGACCTCCCCAACAAGTATCACATCAGGGTCCTGCCTGAGAGTGGAACGCAGGACAGAAGGGAATGACAGCCCTATCTTTTCCCTGATATATACCTGGCTTGCGTCTTCAAGGTAATACTCAACAGGGTCTTCAATGGTCTCGAAGTTTTTTGTGGTCTGAATCATCTCGTTTAACAGCGAGTAGAGCAACGTTGTCTTCCCGCTGCCTGTAGGGCCTGTTGATATGATTATCCCCTGCGGTTTTTTAACAAGTTTATAGATTTTTTGCAGATCATCCGGACTTACTCCCAGATCATCCAGCTTTTTTACAGATGCATTTTTATCAAGTATGCGCATAACAACTTTTTCACCATTGATAGTAGGCATTGTTGACACCCTCATATCCACCATCCTTGTGCCTGCCTTTACAGTGATCCTCCCATCCTGAGGCCTTCGCCTTTCAGATATGTCCATCTTGGCAAGAATCTTGATCCTTGATATGGTTGCGGAGTGAAGGTCCAATGGTATTTTTATCTTCCCGTGAAGCATGCCGTCAATCCTGTATCTTACAAGCGAATATTTTGACTTTGGTTCGATATGTATGTCGCTTGCCAAATAACGTATGGCCTCTGAAATTATTGCATTTACTATCCTTATGATAGGGGGAATCTCTGAAGAACTCAGGAGTTCCTGGACATTAATATCCTTATCTTCTTCGTCAATAACAATATCAATTTCATCGAGCGGTTCAATGTCATTAAATTCTTCCATCTCGGCGCTTTCACCCTGAACGTCGCCGTAGATCTTTTTTAACTGAAACATGATGTCCGAACTGCTTGCTATAACCGGCACTACTTTCAGGCCGGTCATTACTGCGATATTGTCATATTTGAATATATCCGAGGGGTCAGCCATTGCAAGTGTAATCTGCCTGCCGTCAAATTTTATAGGGATCAGCCTGTTCTTTTCACAGAGTCCTTTCGGTAAAATTCTGACAACTGAATGATTCAGGTTCATCTCTTTAAGGTCTATATATTCTATTTTGAGGTGGCTCTGAAGCGCCCGTATAATCTTCGATTCAGACGTAATCCCGAGCCTCATGAGGGTATCGCTCAAGAACTCATCTTCATGTTTTTCATTAAGCGCCCTCTCAAGGTCAGTCTTGGTGATTACACCCGCCTTTACAAGAATATTCCCCAATATACCCCTGTTTTCATCAAACAGGATAGAGTAATTCTTGATCTTTATCTGCTGCTTTTTGGCGATATCCTTGAGTTTCTTATTTTCCTGTATAAGGACATACTGCTGAAGCGCAAGGCTTACTGTAAGCCTGAGGTCTTCATCATTCCAGGGTTTTGTTATGAATTTATATACAGCGCCTTCGTTTACCGCCCCCATGATAGACTGAACATCAGAGTACCCTGTAAGCATTATCCTTATGGTGTCAGGCCACTTTTGTTTTATCTCTTTCAGAAGCTGGGAGCCTGTAATCACAGGCATCCTATGGTCTGATATGACAAGGTGAATCTTTTCTTTTTCCATTATCTGAAGGGCGTCAGCTGCAGAGGCAGCAGTAAATATCTCATAATTCTCTTCGAGAAAAACCCTCCTGAGAGCGTTAAGGACATTCTCCTCGTCATCCACAAAAAGGATAGCAAATTTTTCCTCTTTTTCAGGGTTGAGATCATAGGCAATATCCTCCTGAGAAGGCACGGTATCCTCGCCTTTTGTTACATCCTTGAAAAGTTTTGAATATTTTGACATCTTATTCCCTCTTTACAGGCAGAGTTATGGTAAAGGCTGCCCCTTCTTCAGTCCGGCTTTCGACCTCAATAGTCCCGCCGTAACCAGTGATTGTTTCATAAGCTGCTGTAAGCCCCATGCCCATGCCTTTACCCACATCTTTGGTTGTATAAAACGGCTCAAAGATTCTGCTCCTTATCTCTTCAGGTATTCCCCTGCCGTTATCTGAAAACCTTATGACTATCCTGCTATTATTATAGCCTGTGCTTATGAAAAGTTTAAGGGTAAGTTTTTTTGCCTGTATTGCGTTAAGTATAATGTTGAGGAATACCTGGCAGAGCAGGGCCGGGTTGCATTTGAATCCCGGCAAAGGATAATAATCTTTTATGATTTCAGTTCCTTCCGGTATTTCATGGGTAAGGACATTCAGGGTTCTGTCTATTTCTGTATTAATGTCAATAACAGCCTCTGTGCCCTCGTCAATATGTGAAAAACCCTTCAGATCAGAAACTATCTTTTTTACCCTTTCAGCGCCTTCGAGGCTCTGTTTTATCAGTTCTTCTATGTCTGAAGATATAAAATCAAGCTTCAGCTCATCCCATTTCTGACGTGAGGATTTTCTAACGCTCTCGGGAACTCTGCTATCTCCGAGTGAGGCATTATAAAAGGCTACCATGTCCTTAAGTCTTGATACATATTTACTGAAGGTATTAATATTGCTGGATATAAAACCAAGCGGATTATTTATCTCGTGGGCCACGCCTGCAGCAAGCTGGCCGATGGCTGCCATTTTTTCCTGCTGCAGCATTCCTGCATGTGCCCGCCTCAGTTCCTCTGTCCGTTCCTGAACTTTCTTTTCCAGGTTTTCGGCAAGTTCACGGTATCTGGATTCTGATATGCTCAACTTTCTGTTTATCTCAAGAAGTTCCTCATAGGACTTATTGACCACTGTTGTATGCGTCTCAGTGGTCAGCATCCTCTTGAGGTTTGTATGCAGAATCATGTGTATGGTATCTATAAGCAGTCCGGAGAGCCCCCTGAGATATTCCCTGTCTTTGCTGTCGCCGGCAACCTCAAGCTTCCCTACAGCCTCGCCTTCAAGATAGACAGACAGTGTTTCTGTAAAAAAGGAACCTTCAGGATGACTGCCGCATGTCCACAGGTTCTTGTTTTGGGCATCTGCTATTATTGCTGAAGAAGCCCCTGCCTTAACAGCCCCTTTAAGAATCGGCATCACCTCCGCATCTGTGATGATATCCTGAATTTTCTTCTCAGCGCCTACTATGTATTCAATATTTTCGGCTCTCTTCTGTTTTTTCTCCATATCTTACATCACGTCATTACGTTTTAATGCTGTTTTTCACAGTATTATTACCGGCCTCATCCGGCCTTCTTGTTAATTTCAGGACAAAGGTTTCCTTGTCAAGACCGTGATTTTCTTTAAGTTCATACCTCTTATCAATATGCTGATATGCGAGTTCAGCCAGATTCCGGAATGTTTCTATGACACCCCACCCTTCAAGCGCCGAGGCCATAAAGACAGGCATCCCCGAAGGCCCCCAGACACGTTTTATATCTTCCTCAGGAATGATATCCGGCAAGTCTCTTTTATTAAACTGTATGACCAATGGTATTTCTTCTATATCAAGCCCCACAATAGCAAGATTTTTCTCAAGATTGCTGAAGCTCTCAAAATTGTTGGACGCCTCGGATAACTGGGAGTCGGCAATAAAAGCAACCCCGTCAGCCCTTTGAAGCACAGCCTTTCTGGTAGAGTCATGCCTGACCTGCCCCGGAACAGTATATACCTTTAGTTTTATTTTCAATCCGCTTGGCGCTACCAGAAAAAATGGGAGGAGGTCAAAAAATATTGTCCTGTCGTCTTTGGTATCCAGTACCATCAGGTCTCCTCTTCCCTCGCGTTCCAGGAGGTCGTGCAACCGCAGAAGGTTAGTTGTCTTGCCGGAAAGCGCAGGGCCGTAATACACAAGCTTCAATACCATTCTTTTTTCGAGTTCATCGTACTCGATCATTTTTTTGCCTGCCTGCTCTCATCAAAAAAATTGTCTCCTGATTTAAGTTTTTCCTGGATAATAGACAGAAATATGTCCACCACCTCAGGATCAAGGCTCTTACCTTTCAATGATGATATTATCCCGAGGGCCTCATGGGTATCACGCTGCTTCCGGTATGGCCTGTCGGTTGTCATGGCATCAAAAGCATCAGCAACCGATACTATCCTTGCCTCAAGAGGTATGTTTTTGCCGCCTATTCCCGATGGATAACCCTGGCCATCATATCTTTCATGGTGATAAAGTATGACATTCACAACACCCGCAGATAACTGTGCCTGCCTTGCAACATCAGCTCCCCATAAAGGATGCTTCTTCATGATATCTGTCTCAGCTTCACCAAGGGGTCCGTTATAGTTTAATATCCTCTCGGGAACGCCTATCTTTCCGCAGTCATGCAGCCAGCTTCCATATTTGATTTCATTTTTTTTGCCTTCATCAAGCTTTAAGGCTTCGGCTATCATAAGCGCATATCCTGCAACCCTGTCACAGTGCCCCCTTGTATACGGATCTTTCAGTTCCACTGTCTGGGCCAGCGACAGCAGCATCGGCTCATCTGCTTTTCTTAAAGACTGCACGATCTTAAAACGGTTTATCCCTTCCTGCACAATTTCGATAAGCATGTTGTTTTCCCATGGTTTAACAATAAACCGGTATACCTCTCCCTTATTTATCGCATCAATGGCAGTCGGCAGGTCAGCGTAGGCCGTCATCAGTATCCGGACTGTATCAGGTGAAATATCCTTTACCTTCGAGAGGAGTTCTATGCCTTTCATGTCCGGCATGAGATTGTCAGATACAAGGACTGCAATATTTTCCTTTCCAATAAACTGCAAGGCCTCCTGTGCACTTTTTGCCTTCAGTATCCTTACGCCTTTTACATTATCGCCTAAAAAAATACGTTCAACTGAACGCAGGATATTCTCTTCATCATCAACAAATAAAATATTTTCAGGCAACTCTGCCCTCCCGCTCAAAAAGCAATATAGTTCCTCTGCGCTCGTCAGGGAATAAAAGGCTGGAAGCTTTAAAGCCAACTCTGCGGTTATTTATCAGTACAGCCCCTGAGATCTCTGGTTTGTCTTTAGCTGCTTCATCAATGCCGGGCTGTATCTCTGCCGGAAGCGCATACCTGTTACTTGTTCCGGGTATAAGCCTGCCCTCTTTCTGAAAGAGCTCATTGCCCTTTTGGTTGATAAAAACTATCAAACCATCCGGATCAATACAGAGTACCGCAGCAGGCAATCCATCAAGCATATCCTTTAATCTTTTCAGTTCCCCGATAAGCTGAAGGTTTTTCTTATACAGAAAGTACCTGTCAATGGAATTGGATATTGCTACCCTCAATTCATTTTCATCCCATGGTTTCGGGATAAACTTGTATATCTGGCCTTCGTTGATAGCAGAAACAACTGCTGATGTGTCAGCATATCCTGAAAGGACGAGCCTCACAGTGTCAGGCCAGCGGCTGCAGACCTCCTTAAGAAACTCCACGCCGTTCATCCCCGGCATCCTATAGTCAGATATTACAATCTGTACAGGTGCGGCCTTCTGCATTATCTCAAGCCCTTCTTCTCCGGAGGCTGCACAAAGTATTTCATAATTGTCATCTATAAAAAATCTTTCCAGAGATTTCAGGACATTCTGTTCATCATCAACGCAGAGGATTCTTATAGGCTCGTCCATATCATCCTTAATCCACAACCGGTATTCTTAAGGTAAATGTCGTGCCTTCGCCCACCTTGCTGTCCACTTTTATATCTCCATTATGTTTTTTTATTATATTGTAAGCAATGCTTAACCCGAGTCCTGTGCCTTTACCGAGTTCTTTAGTTGTAAAAAAAGGCTCGAATATATCGTTTAACTTATCCTGTGGTATTCCGCATCCGGTGTCTGATATGGATATATATATTGAATCACCGTTATCCCAGGTCTTTACAGTGATTTCCCCCTGTTTTTCAATGGCATGGGCTGCGTTGACAAGCATGTTCATAAAGACCTGATTAAGCTGGCCGAGATTGCATCTGGTCAATGGGATATTGCCGTACTCTTTCTTGAGAACAGCCTTATATTTAATCTCATTCCATACAATGTTTATGGTGCTGTCCAGGCCTGAGTTTATATCAGCTAACCTGTGTTCTGTCTCATCCATTCTTGAAAAGCTTTTGAGGTCATTAACTATGCTCTTTACCCTTTGAGTGCCATCAAGAGATTCCGCTATTAGCTGTTTAATATCCGGAATTATGTAATCAAGCTTAAGCTGCTTTTTCTTTTCATCTATCTCTTCGATAAGATTTTTTGTCCTGTCAAGCTGTTCTATTGCTTTTGACTGTGCGCCTATAAAATCAGTGAGCCTTGAAATATATTTATCGAGAGTCCCAAGATTGCTTGATATAAAACCTATCGGGTTGTTGATCTCATGCGCAACGCCGGCAGCAAGCTGGCCTATGGATGCCATCTTTTCCTGCTGAAGAATCCTGGATTGAGCAGCCTTAAGCTCTGAATATGCGTCCTCCAGTTCTCTGTTCTTCTTTTCAAGCTCACTTGTCATCATTTTTATTTCAGTAGAATCATGTATCATTATCGCAGTGCCTGCGATTTCATTTTTAGACGAATCAACAAAAGGATATGATGTGATTACGTACCACCTGTTGTTTGGCTTATGCAGATATTCGGTCCTCTGTCCATAAAATGCTCCTGCTTCAACCTCGCCAATGAACAGCAATTCTTTCCAGTCTTTGCCGAGGATATCTTCGTATGATTTTCCTATAAACTCCTTAAATGTTTTGTTGCACCTTTTTATTCTGCCGTTATTGTCGGCAAGGATGACTATGTCGCCCACGCAGTCCATAGTCTTTTCCCATTCCTTTTTTATTGATTCAATTTTTTTAAAAAACATGCTTAATTCTTCATGCTTGCGTGATAATTCCTCGTTGCTTCTCACCAGTTCTTCCATTGCCATTTTCCGGCCTGTTATGTCGCTGATCAAATAGGTGAAATATCTCCTGCCGTCCAACAGCCATGTTGAAAGAGAAAGCTCGGCAGGGAACTCTGTCCTGTCTTTTTTCAGCCCCGTAAATTCAACATATTCCCATATAATCTTGAAATTGTCCGCGGCATAGGTTGTCTCGAGTGCTTCGAGATGGGTTTTTTGGTATTGCTCAGGCATAATGGAAGATATGGATACGCCCTGCAGCTCATCAGGGGTATAACCGAATATTTTCTGCACAGAACCGTTGCAAAAAATAATTACTTTTTCTGAATTGACCGTAATAATAGTGTCATGGACTGTCCTTATCATATTCGAAAAGATTTCAATTGCTGTATGAGGATTATCCTGCCTATTACTGCCGCTGTTAGATTGCGGGGTATTGCCTGATTTAGCATTTTGCTGATTACCCATGTCTTTATTGTACATCTATTTTGAAAAACAATGAATAGGCAGCTCAAAATTTACTTATGAAAAATGTTTCAGGCACTGAAAGGACTTCTGCTGCGGATGGAACAAAGGTTATACCCTCCTGATGATTACAGGTATTCTTTCGAGATATTGTATGACTCCGGCAATGTCTGCGTTCTCTTTTATAAAAAATACCCTTCCCCCGTGCATTTCTCCTGGTTTCTTGATATTAACCAACCTCAGATATCCCTCTTTTTCAGAGGCAAAATAGCCTGTCGTATAATCAGGGTCGTCAGAGACACAGGCCTCTGCAATAATATCCGGGCATGATGCAACTTTTGATGCAAGGATTAACGCCTCTTTCACAGTCGCGGTGTTGTTCTTTATGATATTGTTACAAGTGCCTGTCATTCCGGGCTTGACCCGGAATCCAGTCTCTTTACTCTGGATTCCCGCCTTCGCGGGAATGACTATTTTGCACAGCATTTGCGAAAGCTTTTTCTCAGCGTTTTTTCCTATTCCCATTCTTGATACTCTTACCCCGCGATTTTTATCAGGTTCAACACGCCTGCCTGATTCTGCAAGCATCAAAGATGCACCCCGCATTGCCCTTTGAGCCTTCAAGACCTTAAACCCATTATTTACAGCCTTTTTTGAAATACCAAGAGATGCCAATTTTTGAATAATGATATCTTTTGCCTCATAAGGAAATTTGCATTTAAATGTTTTTACCGATAATAAAGGGATAGTTTTTATTTTTTGTTTTATTGTTTCAATTGTGATTACAATCTCATCGGGCTTACCCCGCGGATGTGTTAATGCCCTTTTGATATATTTACCGCAAACTTTTTGAATATCCGCTTTTTCAAATATCCCCTCAGCACCGGAGATATGCATGGAGTTGAGAGTTGAGAGTTGAGAGTTGAGAGTTTTTTTAATTTTTGATTTTTGACTCTTAATTTTTCTCGATGCGTGCATACGAATGCTGAACATATAAAAAAATTCTCCTTAAATGTAACTCCCCTTGCTCCCCTCTTAAGCTAAGAGGGGATGGGGGTGTTATTCACATTCTGTCATTCCCGCGCAGGCGGGAATCCAGTCAGTAGATTTTTACGAAAATACATGGATTCCGCATCTCGATGCGAGTCTTCGCTGAGAGTCGCTACGGCAAGTGCGAAATGACAAAACTATGGATTAAATGAAGACCGAGAATGAGCGAGAGGATAGTTTACTCACGGCCACTCTCACCCTACTTTCAATCCATAATCCCTTATAAGCTTCAGATCATCCTTAAACGTCCTGCCTGTCGTAGTGAGATAGTTTCCTGTAAGCAATGAATCGGCTCCCGCAATAAAAACCATTGAGTTGAACTCGCCCAGAACCTGCATCCTGCCGCCGCAAATGCGAATCTCTTTCCCGGGGAGCAGGAACCGGTAAAGGCTGATAATCTTCAGCGCTTCAAATGGATAAAGCATATCCATATCACCAAGTGATGTGCCTTTAACCGGGATTAAGAAATTTACAGGGATAGAATTAACATCCAGCTCTTTCAAGGCAAACGCCATGTCTATCCTGTCCTCCCATGTCTCGCCAAGTCCGAATATCCCTCCTGAACATACAGAAAGGCCTGCTGATTTAGCCGCCCCTATGGTTTTCAATTTGTCATTATATGTGTGTGTCCTGCATATCTCAGGGAAAAATCTTTCTGAGGTTTCAAGATTGTGATGATAACGCTCAAGCCCGCTTTCCTTGAGAAATAATAGTTCACCCTTGCTGAGAAGCCCTAATGTCGCGCATGGCAAAAGCCCTATACGCCTTATTTTTTTTACCATGGTGACGATTTCAAACAATTCAGCCTTGCCAATCCTTCTTCCGCTTGTGACAATGCAGAATCTCTTCACGCCGGCCTCTTTTGCCTCTTTTGCCTTTTCAAGCACAACCTCTTTTCTGATAAGAGGATAGACTTCAATGCCGGCCTTGCTCTTTGAAGACTGGGCACAGTATGAGCAGTCTTCAGGGCATGCGCCTGACTTTGCATTTACAATCGCGCAGAGGTCAACAGAATCTGTTCTGAACTTCTCTCTTATTTTATTGGCAAAAGAAAAGAGATTGAACAGGTTTTTCCGTTGAACCCCGGCAACCTGAAAGGCCTCTTCGTTTGTTAGCAGGCCTCCGTTAAGTACCTTATTTGCCAAAATATCAATCACAGGCTATTCTCCCGAAAAACCGCAGTGATTGTCAACTGAAGAATTAAATTGGTTTACATCTTACTTCACTCTGAGTTTCGTCTAAAACATCCAAATGAGTTATACTATAAAAAAATAAAAAAGGGAGACCTGATTATGGATATTTTAAAGAAGATAAATGAAGACCTGATTACAAGCATGAAATCTAAAGATGAACTCAAGACAACAACCCTGAGAATGATAAAATCAGCCGTCAAAAATGCTGAGATTGCAAAACGCGGCAAAGGCGATTTAACGGAAGATGATATCATGGGGGTTTTGTCCACAATGGTAAAACAGCGCAAAGAATCTGCTGAACAGTATGAAAAGGCAAATAGAAAAGACCTTGCAGATAAAGAAAACACAGAGATAAGCATTATTCAGGAATATCTCCCGAAACAGTTGACCACCGAAGAACTGGATGCTATTATTAAATCAACAATTCAGGAAACAGGGGTTGTTGGCATGAAGGAAATGGGGAAACTCATGAAAGAGCTCATGCCAAAGGTCAAAGGCAAAGCAGACGGCAAACTGGTAAACCAGATGATAAAGGAAAGGCTTGAAAAACTTGGATAAAAAAAGTTCAGAGGAGGTATTGATATGAAAAAGTTTTTTGGGATATTTATTGTAGTTATGCTTCTCGTCCTGCCTGCATCTGTTTTTGCAGGCGACTTGGAAAACTTAATCGGCAGTCTCAATGCCCAGGCAAAGGCTGATCTCCCGGGGTTTAGGGCAGACCTCAGCGCGCAATTCGGCCTTCCTGTTCCAGATGTGGATATTCTCATGAAAACTCTTCCTACTCCGGGAGATGTATACATGACACTCAGGGTCGGCCGGATAGCAAATAAGCCTACAGAAGTAGTCATTAAGGAGTATAAGGCGAACAGAGGAAAAGGCTGGGGAGTTATCGCAAAAAATCTTGGGATTAAACCTGGCTCCAGGGAATTCCATGAACTCAAAAGAGGAGATTTAGGCCCGGGTTCAAAATCTGATGATGGCAAGGGGAAAGGAAAAGGAAAAGATAAGAAAGCAAAGTCAGATTTTAGAGAAGGCAAAGACACAGATACAGAAAGAAGCACTGGTACCGGGGATGGCGGCAAAGGCAGGGGGCGCAAAAAATAATCCCATATCAAACATATTGACAATTAAATATTATTTGTGATATTCTTTAAAAGACGATAAAGGCAAACTATCTGTAAGGGTAGGGCGCAAAGTCACCGGTCCTTGAGTAGGGACAGCGGGACTGCCGAAATAAAGTTTAAATTCGACAAAAAGCTCAACCTTACAGAGGTTGGGCTTTTTTATTGTAAATATAGATTCAGGAGATAAAATGCAGGATTTTGAGAAAAAACGAAAATTTGAAAGAGTGCCCTATGATGATACCATTAATTTTTCAGTCTTGTTTACGGAATCAGAAGACTTAAAAAAAATAGAAGTTGAAGGTAAAATAATAAATACCAGCCAGGCCGGAATAGGAATTGTCATAAATTTTCCGCTTGAGGCAGGCCATGTCCTGCAATGGGCTGATAAGCATCAAAAAGGCAAACTGCATATGGCATCGGTAAGATGGTCTCAAGAACTTGAGGACTATTTCAGGGCCGGAGCTATGTTCATATAGGCTCCATTATATATTTGCAAATATCTATTTCTTTAAAGTTACTCTCCTAAATATGCCTTTTTCACCTGCTCGTCATTAAGAAGTTCTTTTCCCAAACCATGCATTGTTATCTTGCCGCTTTCAAGTACATACCCCCTGTTAGAAAGATTTAAGGCTGCATGAGCATTCTGCTCCACAAGAAGAATAGTGATGCCGTCATGGTTTATCTCTTTTATTGCCCTGAATATCCTGCTTACAATCAGCGGCGCAAGCCCCAGGGAAGGTTCATCAAGGAGAAGGAGCTTAGGGTCTGACATCAGGGCTCTTGATATAGCGAGCATCTGCTGCTCCCCTCCGCTCAATGTCCCTCCCATCTGTTTCCCCCTCTCTTTAAGAACAGGAAATAATTCATAAACCTTGTCAAATTGATTATTAAACTTTGAATTTTGAATTTTGAACTTTGTATTCTTAGTATATGCTCCCATCTCAAGGTTTTCCTTTACAGTCAGCCTCGGGAATATCCTTCTGCCTTCAGGCACATGGCTTATCCCCATCTCAACAATCCTGTGAGGAGGCACATCAGAAATATCTTCTCCGATAAAAGATATGCTTCCGCTTCCGGGTCTCAGTATCCCTGATATTGTCATCAACGTTGTTGATTTGCCGGCTCCATTGTTTCCGATGAGGCAGACTATTTCGCCTTGATTTATTGTAAGGGAAATACCCTTTAACGCCTCTACAGGCCCGTAAAACGTATATATGTTATTCAGTTCAAGCATTTCCGCTCTCCCATATGCGGGAAGGGAATTGTCTTCGAGCGGTTTTATTTCCCCGATATTCCACCCCTCTATGTCCCCCCTTACCAAGGGGGGAATTTAAGGGGGGTAGAGGGGAAATGCCTCGGAGCGCAGCGAGAATGAGCGAGAAGATTATTCCCTTCCACCGCATGTCAATGTTCCTTTCCAAGATATGCCTCGATTACCAGCGGATTTTTTCTTATCTCTCCTGGAGTCCCCTCTGCAATCCTGACACCATGGTCCAGTACAACTATATTTTCCGAAATACCCATGACAACTTTCATGTCATGCTCTATCAGAATGATTGTCTTCCC
>JACRGY010000188.1 GCA_016212165.1 Nitrospirota bacterium | reverse complement strand
TTTAGCCTATTATTAACAATACCCCGGAGCGGCGCAGTTATTTAGCTTTAACAACAAGCACGGCGCATTCGGCAGTGCCGATAACACGCTCTGCCACGCTTCCCATGAGAAGCCTTGCGAGCGCTGTCCTCCCATGGCTTCCAATAACAATCAGATCTGCTTTTTTCTCTTTTGCAGTTTCTATAATTGCTTCGTAAGGCCTTCCGGAATAAACCAGCCCCGTTGTCTTTATCCCTTCTTTTTCTGCAGGGTCTTTTACTTTTCTGACATTATTTTCTGCGACCTTAAGCTCCTCATCAGCTATAAGACCCTTCTGCATCTCGGAATGAACAATATCAAAAGGCGATGAGGACTCGGATGGAACTACGGAAATAACAATAAGCCCCGAACCGCAGCGTTTTGCAATGCCAACAGCCTCTGTAGCTGCCGCATCGCTGTGTTTAGACCCATCTGTAGCTATGAGAATATTCTTAAACTCAAGTTTCGCAGCCCTTGGAACGACTAAAACATTGCAGGGAGCATGGCCGATAGTCCTTGCTGTCTCGCTTCCCATCATGAGCCGTTTCAGCCCTGTCCTTCCGCGCCTTCCCATGACTATCATGTCTGCCTTATTTCTCTCTGCCTCTTCAACTATATATCTGTAAGGCTCTTCTCCCTGATGTGCGATTATCTCGCAGTCAACGCCTTCTTTTAATGCCCGCGCCTTTACTGATTCAAGGTGCTGCCTTGCTTCTTTCTCCGCCTTTTCAACAAGCTGAGGGGCTATTGTCTCGTACTCGGGATTTGTCTCTATTACTGATACTGCAAACAGTTTGCTTGAGCATGTCTTCGCAAGGTTTATCGCCTCTCTTACAGCGCCTTCGCTGAATTCAGAGCCGTCTGTCGGCAAAAGCAATCTTTCAAGTTTTGCTGCGGGACATATCTGTGCCATATTAATGCCCTCCTGCTTTTAATATGCCGCTTGCTGCAAGGAGCAAGACAGCCACTTCAAGCGCCGCAATTACAGCATAGGAAGTGTCTTTTTTTCTAATAAGTATAGGCAATATAACAAGATAACATAAAATGCTCAGGCCTCCAAGCATCGCTATCCCTACAAAGTTCAGATAATCTCCCTTGCCTACCAGTGACACCCAGCCCCAGCCTGTCGGTATATTGAAAGCCTGATTTAATTCATGGGCTCTCATGCCCCAGTACGGCACATTTGAGCCTTGGGGAGTTTCCGAAAGTTTTTCTATCGGCACGTAACTTGGCAGCATTCCCGATACGTAAACAATAAAAGTAACTACGAGCAGGGCAAGCCCTATCCACATCCCCTTATTTAAAATGCCTGCGTATGCAAGCTGTTCTTCAGATGCTTTTGGTTTATTTTCCATGTTGTCCTCCATTCATCCTGTATCGTGTATCACGCATCATGTTTATTTCCATATCTCAAGGCCCTTTAGAAGCGCCCTGAGTCCCGCAAAAAGCAAAAGCCATATGACCATCCATTTAATAGCCTTCGGTTTTGCCCTTGCAAGTATCTTAACCCCTACGATAGAGCCGAGCATTATTCCAACAATGGACGGCACAACAATCATCGGCAATACTGCGCCCTGATTAAGATAGACCCATGCCGCTGATGTGTCTGTTATTGAAAGCAGGAATTTACTCGTTGCAACAGATATTTTAAGAGGAGCGCCCATCAGCAGGTTTAAAACAGGAACATTAGCCCAGCCCGCGCCAAGCCCGAACATGCCTGCCATGATGCCAATAATTATAAATAAGGCCAGGCCCTGAGGAGTTCTATGCACCTGCCATTCAATGTCTTTTCCTAATGATTCTTCCCTGTATATACCCATGATTTGAAGACTCTGGGACAGATTATCAGGTTTCGGCACTTTCGGGAAGTCTGATTTTTTTGCTGTGCCCATTATTAACACAATGAAAAGGATTGTTGCGCCGAGAAGAATGTTAACTACATTTGGTTTGAGGGCAAGGCCTATCATCGCGCCAACGATAGCTGCGGATGATGCAATCAGCGCAACAGGAAGCGCCAGCCTAAGGCTGGCAAGATTTCTCTTAAGCAGTCCCGGGCCTGCTGCGAGCGCGCCTGCAAGCGCAACAAGAAGGCCCGCGCCTCTTACGAAATCAATATTAAAAGGAAAAAATCCGCCGACAATCGGCACAAACAAAACTCCTCCTCCGACGCCGCCTAAGACTGCAAGAATGCCGAGGATAAATGTTACGACAAATAATACGAGCGGCCAGACCCACCACGGAGCGGTTGATGCTGAAGCAGCCGCCTTTGCGGCTTCCTGAGTTTCTGACGCAAAAGCAGATATGCTGACAAAAATAGCCATTATTGAAAGAACAACAATCAAAATCTTTAAAACTTTCCTTGAATGAATCAATTCATTCCCTCCTTGCCTCAAAAATATTGTTTCATTTAGCAATGACGTGTTTAATTATTGAAACGGTTTATATATTAACTCCATGACATTCAGAGGGTCAAGAGAAAGCGAATATTAAATTTTTATGAACCTATAAGAATAAATTTGCTTCATGTTTTATCCGGCCTTTTCTCCTGCCATTTGTAATATATCTCTCCGAAAAATATTGCCGCAGCCACAAGGATAACCCCTGCGATGACATCCACAACATAGTGATACCTGCAATAGACGGTGGAGAATAGCAGAAGGATTACAAACGGCAGGTAAATCCGGAATAGAGTTTTTTTATAATTATATGCAAGATAAAGCACTGTAAGCGCAACGCCTGTATGCCCGCTCGGGAACGCATCGCGTTTTATGCCTTCAAGCCTGTTCAACAGATTCTGCATCGGCTCCGCTATAAAAAATCCCTCCAGCCTCTGCGTCTGTAAATGAGCAAGCGCAAACCTCGGGCCAAGCGCAGGCCAGATTATATAGCCAAGATATGATAGATAAAAACAGAACAGGATAAGAAACAGCGACCTGTCAAACTCTTTTCTCTGATTGTTCCTTAGCAGCGCTATACCAAAAACCACAGGCAGAAAATAGTATGTAGAGTATGCTGTCTGAAGAATGTCTGTCAGCAACGGATTCATTATCGCTTCAAGCATGACAGTGGGATGGTTCCCGAAAATTATGTAATCAAGCCTTACAAGCAAAGGGTCTATGTCTTTTGGATTCACATAATGGACAACCCATTCAAGGCTGTCAAAGAGTATGATGACGCACATTATCGGGAATACAAGGTCATAAGTTATTCTCATAAATCTGTTCCTGTCCCTGAATCTTAGAATTATGAATTGCGAGATAAGCAGCGCCGCATATATTGAGATTAAGAGCAGCCTCTTTGGTATTGATGAGTTAAAGATTAATGTGATGAGCAGCAAAACGCTTACGAAGACAATCGTCAAAGCATCAGCAGGCCTTAAATTAAATAGTTTTTTCATAATTTACTTATTGCCCGCATTTTTGCCTTTTCTTTTTTAGAAAGCCTTCTGTGGCTTCCCTTTTTAGGAAGCCCATATTCATCTTCGTCAATCAGGTCAAATTCGCCTGTCTCAACCTTTAAGGGCTTTCCAAGTATATCCGAGAACTCACCTGATGAGACAACAACAGAGCCATTCGCCCATGCATGGTCTGCAATCTCCCTGTCGGAAGTTATAACAATCCATTGTTTTTTTTCAGATGATACGATTCTCTTTATGACAGCGTCTGCTTTTTCTCCGAGTTTTGAATAGATTACCTTAATTCCTCCTGTAACTGAATGGGATTCCTCACCGCTTCCGCTTTTCCATCCGTCAAATACAACAGTGATTTCATGCCCTTTTATTTTCCTGTATTCAGCAAGCCTTTCCACAAGCCTCTGCCTCTGGCTTTCAAGATCTTTGTGTTGTATGCCGATTAGATTGTATCCGTCTATTATTATTGAAGCGATAACGCACCTCCGATTCCCTGATATTATAAACGAAAATTCTATTATTCCAACTGAAAGCCAGCCCTGTCCTCTAACTCTGCTCAATTCATACCTGCCCGATAAGTTATAATAAATCATGTTTAAAGACCGTGATTATGACGTAATTGTTGTCGGCGCTGGACACGCGGGATGTGAGGCTGCGCTTGCTTCCTCGCGAATGGGTCTTTCCACATGCCTTTTCACCATTAACCTTGATACAATTGCGCAGATGCCGTGCAACCCTGCAATAGGAGGATTGGCAAAAGGTCATCTTGTGCGTGAGATAGACGCACTCGGCGGCGAGATGGCAAAGGTTACTGATAAGGCAGGAATTCAGTTCAGGATACTGAACAAGTCAAAGGGGCCTGCTGTGTGGTCCTTGAGGGCACAGGCAGACAGGGTCTTGTATAAACTTGCAATGAGAAAGGTTCTTGAGTCTCAAAAAAATCTTGATATAAAGCAGGCTTTCATAGATGAAATTGCCGTGGAAAACGGAGAAGTAAAAGGCATTCTTACGTCATTGGGGATATTCTACGGAGCAAAGGCAGCAATAGTGACAACAGGGACATTCCTCAGGGGATTAATCCACATAGGTTTTGAGAACTTCTCTGCGGGCAGGGCCGGAGAATTCCCCTCTATCGGCTTATCAGAATCATTAAAAAAACTCGGGCTTGAGATGGGACGCCTTAAGACAGGAACACCTCCGCGGCTTGACGCAAAGACAATAGATTTCTCAAAAACAGAGCCGCAGTACGGGGATGACCCTCCTGTTCCGTTCTCTCACAGCACAGAGAAGATTACAAACCCGCAGCTTCCATGTTTCATAACATATACGAATTCTGAAACTCACTCGGCAATCCGCGAAAACTTAGACCGTTCACCTCTTTACAGCGGAAAGATACAGGGAATCGGCCCGAGATACTGCCCATCAATAGAAGATAAGATTATACGCTTTTCCGAAAAGCCAAGGCATCAGGTATTTCTTGAACCTGAAGGGCTTGAGACAAAAGAATATTATGCAAATGGAATCTCGACGAGCCTTCCTTATGATGTGCAGGTAAAACTTGTGCGGACAATTTCCGGGCTGGAAGCTGCCGAGATAATGAGGCCGGGCTACGCAATTGAATATGACTTTGTGTATCCTACCCAGCTAAAACACAACCTTGAAACAAAGCGCATTGACGGGCTTTTCCTTGCAGGACAGATTAACGGGACTTCCGGATATGAGGAGGCTGCAGCGCAGGGGTTAATGGCAGGGATTAATGCATCGCTGAAAATTCAGGGAAAAGAGCCTTTAATACTTGAAAGGCATGAGGCTTATATCGGTGTTTTGATTGACGATCTTATAACAAAAGGCGCTCCCGAGCCTTACAGGATGTTCACCTCAAGGGCAGAATACAGACTGCTTCTGCGTCATGACAACGCTGACTTAAGGCTGATGGAAAAGGGGTTTAACACAGGGCTTATCAGCAACAGCGATTTCAAACGGTTTGAAGAAAAAAAGAAACTTATCTCAGAAGAGATTGAAAGGCTTAAGAAAACCAGGCTGAAGCCGTCTCAGGTTAATGAGGCTCTCGCAGAGGTAAGTGCATCTCCTGTATCAGAAAATATAAGCCTTGAGCAGCTTTTAAAAAGGCCTGAGATTGTATATAATCTTATCCGAACGCTCTCCCCCCCGGAAAAGACTTTGGCGCCTGACATAGAAAATCAGGTTGAGATACAAGTAAAATACGAGGGATATATCTTCAAGCAGACAGAAATGGCAGAAAAGCTCAAAAAGATGGAGGGGAAAAAAATACCTGATAATTTTGACTATGCTTCCATAAACGGGCTTTCAACAGAGGTCCTTGAAAAACTCCGGAAGATAATGCCTGCAAACATAGGGCAGGCAGGCAGGATTCCGGGAATTACGCCTGCAGCGCTGTCGCTTCTGCTGATAAGCATAGAGAAAAGAAGAAGACAAAGAGAGACGCAAAGACCCTCTTAAAACCTATGAGAATAGAAAAAACATTCAATGTCATAACCCTGAGAATCATTGTAGTCTTTGCGGCAGCAGATGTTGCTTTTTACCTTCTTGCCCATCACTTGTTTGAAGGCACAACAGCGCTTATACTATGCCTTGCCGGTTGTTTGGCGATTGCGATAATTGCACTCATCTTCCTGAAGAAATATGTAACAAAAAACATCGTTCAGCCTCTTAAGAATATCTATGCGGACAGCTCAACAATAATAACCACAATAAAAGAAGGAGACTTCAATAAAAGAATTGACATTAAAACAGAAGATGAGATGGAAGAGATTGCAGATAATTTTAACAGGATGGCTTCAGTATTGCAGACAAGAGAAGCAGCGCTTAAGGATGTATCGGAAAAGGAACAGAACGTCATACGGTCCCTTGCAATGCTTACCGAGATGATGGGCTTTATAACCTCAGGGGTTAAATTTGAGTCAATTCTACAGACATTTCTTGAGATGACAAGGAGTCTCTTAAAGGCAGAGCACAGCGGAATTTTTATATTTGAAGGAGAATCAAAAGAGCTTAAACTTTTCAAGACTACCATTAAAGGAGAAAATGCGCCGTCTCTTGACTGCGCCAAAACGATGCTCATGGGGCCTCTCGGAAAG
>JACRGY010000189.1 GCA_016212165.1 Nitrospirota bacterium | reverse complement strand
CGTTTTGCTATGGAAGATCCCTTTGGTTGGATGGATTTTTATGGTGCTTATTCTGGCATTTGAGTTTATAATGCTTCTTGGAAGCAAAGAAGGAATGCGTTTGGGCGATGAGATTGCAAAGACAACAGTTATCGAAATTGATAAAAGCTGAAAATTAAAGAAGGAGAAAAAAATGTTTTTTAATAATATTCTCGGCTGGTTTTCAAATGACCTGGCCATAGACCTGGGAACAGCAAACACCCTCGTATTTGTCAAAGGCAAGGGTATCGTATGCGACGAGCCCTCTGTCGTTGTTATAAGAAAGGACACCAAGAAAACTATTGCAGTCGGCATAGAGGCAAAGAAGATGCTTGGCAAGACCCCGGCAAATATTGTAGCTATAAGGCCGATGAAAGACGGCGTTATAGCGGATTTTGATGCAACAGGAGAGATGCTCAAATATTTTATTGCAAAGGTGCATAACAGGCGCAGTTTTGTGTCACCAAGAGTGATTGTAGGCGTCCCCTCGGGTATAACACAGGTTGAGCAGCGCGCTGTAAAAGATGCCGCACAGGCATCAGGCGCACGGGAGGTCTATTTAATCGAAGAGCCGATGGCTGCAGCAGTCGGCGTAGGCCTGCCTGTCGGCGAACCTTCAGGAAATATGATAGTTGACATCGGCGGAGGCACTACTGACATAGCAGTCATATCGCTTGACGGCATTGTATACAGCAAGGCCGTGAGAGTCGGCGGCGACAAGATGGATGAGGCCCTCATAGCGCACATGAAACGCAGATATAATCTTATGATAGGCGACAGGACAGCCGAGCAGATAAAGATAGAGATAGGCTCGGCCTATCCGTCAAATGGAGATGCCCCCAGAGAAATGGAAATAAAGGGAAGGGACCTGATATCAGGTATCCCCAAGACCATAACAATCAATGAGGATGAAATAAGGGAGGCCCTGAGTGAGCCCGTAAACATAATCCTTGATACAGTAAAAGTCGCTCTCGAGAATACGCCGCCTGAACTTGCAGCGGATATTGTTGACCGCGGCATTGTGCTTGCAGGCGGGGGAGCGCTTTTGAGAGGGCTTGATTTTCTGATAAAAGAAGAAACAGGGCTTCCTGTTATAGTGGCAGATGATCCCTTAACTGCTGTGGTGAGGGGAGTTGGGAAAATGCTTGATGAACTCGAACTTCTAAGGAAGATAGCTATTAATTAATGCCCAGAAAAAGGCTTTTGCTTTTTTTCTCTCTCGTTATTGTGTCATTCATACTGATGACATACCAGAGCAACAGGAAAATATCAAATCCTCTGCGCCTGTTAAAGTATCCTGTTAATGCAGCTAATAATACCATCCATTCCATGTGCTCATCGATAAAAGGCTCATTCAAAAAAATGCGACTGAGAGATGAAGAAAACAGAAGATTAAGGGAAGAGATCGACAACCTGCTTATGGAGAAGCAGAGATACAGGGATGCAGCGCTTGAAAATGCAAGGCTCAGGGACCTGCTCTCCCTGAAAGAAAAAGAAAAAAAATATATAACTGCTGCAAGGGTTATTGCAAGGGGGAATGAGCGCTGGGCAAATACACTTGTAATAGACAAAGGCAGCCGCGACGGCATAGAAAAAGACATGGCAGTGATAACTCCCAGAGGCCTTGTAGGCAAGATATTATCCTCTTCAGATTCCTACTCATCGGTACTCCTGATCAATGACATAAACTTTTCAGCAGCCATAAGGCTGCATGAAAGCAGGACCGAGGGTATAATCTCAGGCACAGGTTCAAAGACCTGCATCCTTAAATATGTATCACACGAATATGAAGTGAAGGCAAATGAGATGGTACTGACTTCAGGGCTTGACTCCCTTTTCCCCGCAGATATACCGGTTGGCTCTGTAACCAAAATAACAAAAAAAGGCGCAGGCCTTTTTCAGAATATAGAGGTTACGCCTTTTCAGAATACAAAAACTCTCGAAGAGGTTGTAATAGCAAGGCGATGAAAAAGGCCTTATTTCTCGGCATAATATTTCTTTCGCTCCTGCTTGAGAGCCGCATATCAGTATTTGGAACGCCCCCGAATCTGACAGCAGCTATTGCCTATTATCTCGGGCTGAAATATGGCGAAACAAAAGGAATATTTTTCGGTTCATTAATCGGCCTTTTAGAAGACGGCCTTTCCGGAAACATCCTGGGCCCTAACCTCCTGGGAAAAGGCCTTGTCGGGTTTTTTGCGTCATTCATGTCTGGAAGTTTTTTCAGGTGGACACCCCTGCTTGGGATGTTCGGAATATTTTTTCTTACCGCACTCGACGGGATTACTGTATTTTTTTCGAGAACTGCCTTTGAACTTATGCCGACATCCATTCCCAATGCAATCTCAATAGTAATTATATCTGCAATCATGAATTCTTTCCTCGGCATATTCATAAGGCCTCAAAATGATTAATAACAACAGAGACAGTATACGGATAGCAAGCCTTGTAATTATAGGGCTCTTCATCCTGTTCACGGTCAGGTTATGGCAGCTTCAGGTCCTGCAGGGAAAAGAATACAGAAAGATTTCTACAGAAAATATGCTCCGCATAATCAAGATCCCTGCTCCAAGAGGAATAATATACGACAGAAACGGCATCCCGTTGGTAAAAAATTCTCCGTATTTCTACGCATCACTTATGCCTGAACACCTGGAAACCGTAGGTATTAACTCCCTCGCAGAGATCCTGGGCTTAAACAGCGCTGACCTCTATGCCAAGATAAACAAAAAGAGGCTGAACCCGTTTGAACCGATAAAACTTAAGGAAGGCCTCACATTCACTGAAATAGCGGCAGTAGAGGCAAGGCGTTCTGATTTCCCCGGCCTGATAATAGACATAGACATGAGCAGGGAATACCTGTATGGTGACGTGGGCTCCCATCTCATAGGGTATCTCGGCAAAATTAACCCCTCACAGTCAAAAGACCCTGAATTCAGGGATGTGCCTCCTGATGCATTTATCGGACAGTGGGGAGCTGAACTGCTTTTTGACAGAACTTTGCGCGGGACTTTTGGCGAGAGGATTATAGAAGTTGACGCCCTCGGAAGAGAGATAAGGCCCCTGCAGGATAAACCTCCTGTTAAGGGTGATGACCTGAGACTCAGTATTGACATTAACCTCCAGAAGGCTGCAGAGGAACTGTATGCAGGCAGGGCAGGGGCGTTGGTTGCCCTTAATCCAAATACAGGAGAAGTGCTCGGTTTCATCAGCAAACCGTCTTTTGATCCGAACAGATTTGCACGGGGCATTAGTTATGACCAATGGGTAGAGCTGAATCAGGACAAAAAACTTCCAATGTTAAACAGGGCCTTGCAAAGCCAATACCCGCCGGGTTCAACATTCAAGATAGTCACAGCGATAGCAGCGCTTAACGAGGGGGTTATTACCCCTGAAACAAAGGTTACCTGCAGCGGAGGCATTAATTATGGCAGCTGGCGTTTCGGCTGCTGGAAAAAAAACGGGCATGGGACCATCTCTTTGCACAGGGCCATAGTTGAGTCATGTGACGTATATTTTTATGAGGCAGGGAAACGTGTCGGGATAGACAAGCTTGCAGAATACGCAAGGAAACTCGGGCTTGGCAGTGAGACAGGGCTGCCATTGGTTAAAGAACGGACAGGCCTTATTCCTGACACAAAGTGGAAACTGGAAAAAAGAAATCAGCAGTGGTACCTCGGTGAGACATTCAATGCAGCTATTGGCCAGGGTTACGTCGCGGTCACTCCGATACAGATGGCACAGTTGATGAGCGCTGTTGCCAACGGCGGCTTTATATACACTCCGACAATAATTAAATTGGAAACCCTGCCCTCTCCTGCCGGAAAAGCGGATATAAAACCGGAAACCCTTGAGCTTATAAAAAGCGGCCTTTACGGTGTTGTTAATGAAGCAGGCGGTACAGGAGGCGCATCCAGGTCAAAAATTGTTACTGTCGGAGGAAAAACAGGAACAGCACAGGTTGTCGGCATAAGAAAGAGTTCAAACCTGCTGCCCGAAAAATTCCGGGACCATGCCTGGTTTGTTGCCTTTGCGCCTGTAGAAAAAGCTGAGATTGCGTTATGTGCATTTGTCGAGCATGGAGGCCATGGAGGCGGGGCTGCAGCGCCGATTGCAAAACTTGCGATAGAGGGATATTTTAAAAACAAAGAAGCGGAGAGAATTCAAGGTAGTAAGGAGCAGAAGAAGGACAAAAATGCTGAAAATTGACAGGAGATTAATCAGAAACTTTGACTGGGCCACATTCTCTCTCGTGATCCTCCTGTCCATTATAGGGATAATGACGATATACAGTGCAACACGGCCTTTACTGCCAAATGAACAGCCTGTCTTTCACATAAAACAGATATACTGGCTTCTCATAGGGATGTCAGCCCTGTTCCTGGTTGTGAGTTTTGATTATATCTGGCTCAGCAGATTCGCATCCCCTCTGTATGCAGCAGGCATCGTCCTGCTTTTAGCAGTCCTTATTGCCGGGAAAACAGGAATGGGCGCGCAGAGATGGCTGAACATCGGGCCGTTATCTTTCCAGCCCTCTGAGTTCTTCAGGCTCATCTTTATAATATTCATTTCCAGATACTTCACCTCAGTCCAGGACAGGATGAGTTTAATCTCCATGCTAAAGAGCTTTTTAATGTTCACTTTTATCCCTTTGGTCATTCTGATTAAACAGCCTGACCTCGGAACTGCAATAATCCTGCTGATAATGTTTCTGTCCATCAGCCTTGCAAAGGGGCTGCAAAAAAAAGTCATTGCGCTTCTTATCATACTGGGAATAATATCAATCCCTTTTATAGGCAATATTTTCTGGGAAGGGTTGAAAGATTACCAGAAAAACAGGCTGATAGCATTTATGGAACCGGACGCAGACCCTGCAGGAATCGGCTACCATATTAATCAATCAAAGGTTGCAATAGGGGCAGGCGGATTTCTGGGGAAAGGTTATCTGCATGGAACCCAGGGCCCATTCAGATTTCTCCCTGAAAAACAGACTGATTTTATATTTGCGGTATTTGCAGAAGAATGGGGGCTGTTTGGAAGCGTTTTTCTTTTACTCGTTTATCTTGCTTTAATCCTCCGCGGCCTTGATACTGCACTAAAGGCAAAAGATGAATTCGGCAAACTCCTTGCAGCCGGGATAACATTCATGTTCTCAACCTATTTTTTTATAAATGTCGGCATGACCCTTGGCATTATGCCTGTAGTCGGAATACCTTTGCCGTTTATGAGTTACGGCGGCACAGCGCTCCTCTCAAACTTCATTGCGGCCGGCATCCTTATAAACATAAGGTCAAGAAGGTATGAACTCTTTTATTGAAAGCGCCTCTTCTGTTATAATTACTATCTTCCAGGCTGACAGCTTTCAGTTATGAGCTATCAGCTATTTTATCGGCGGTGTAGCTCAGACGGTTAGAGCATGCGGCTCATATCCGCAGTGTCCGGGGTTCGATTCCCTGCACCGCCACCAAAAATCTTTTCCTGTATCTGCTTGAAAACAAACGACTTATATTTCTTGACGGGAACACAAAACAGAGCTAACATATAAGTAGGAAAAGGGATTGCGGTTCCCCGGACGGGTTAAGCCAGAGGACCAAGTAAATGGTAAAGGGAGCCGGGTGTTGGATGCGGTGAGCAAGCCTCCACAAACTCAGGAGGACGCCTGAAGCATCCGGCGGGGCACCCACTTAAAAAAGAGCTTATTGGCTTCCCGCTTCTGGGGTATCGCATTAAAATACAGGCATAATTACAAATTAGTGGGTCTGTTTTGAAGGATTGCACGTGCAATTCTGTACTTGAGATCAGGTTTCAGACCGCGATGGATTCGCAGGAGTTCTTTCAAATGGGCAAACATTCCATCTAAT
>JACRGY010000025.1 GCA_016212165.1 Nitrospirota bacterium | reverse complement strand
TTGCAGCCTCCTGCCTTTTCTCTTCTCCCTGCGCTGTCTTTGCCTGCTCTTTTACCGGTTTTGGAGGCACGGGTTTCACAAAAAAATACTGGTACCCGACAAGAACGATTATTGAAAGTATTATGGCGATAAGTGTTCTTTTGTCCATATTCATGGCTGGTTATCTCACAGGGTCGTATCCGCCGCTATGGAACGGATGGCACCTTGAAATCCTTTTTATTGACAGACAAGAGCCTTTCACTGCGCCGTATTTCTCTATTGCCTCTGCCGAGTATTCAGAACACGTAGGAGTGAACCTGCAGGCATTAGGGAGCAGCGGCGAAAGCAAATACCTATACGCTTTTATGGCCGTTGACAATATCTTCTTCATCATTTCACCTGACCTGTGTTTTTATCCGCCCTGGGCAGCTTTATCTCGAAGGCATTAAGGTACTGCGCGTTGTTAAGAGGCTCTTAAGCTTTGTATCTGCGTCAGCGCTAATCTTACAACAAGCGCCCGCACATCACACACTTAACTTTTTCCTGCCCTTGGCCCTTCTCCTCTGAAGGGTCTTCTGTCCTCCCTTTGAACTCATGCGTTCAAGGAAGCCGTGCGTGCGTTTCCTTTTTTTCTTGTGAGGATTGTATGTAGTATATGTTCCCATAGTCTTTCTCCGAAAGGAAAGTATAATCTTTTGATGAAAATAAAGTCAAGTTTGAGGGTTGCAGATGTTATAATTCAGGATGCCTGACATCTTAAAAATCGCGGCTGTATTTATCTTTATCCTTATCCTCCTCAGAAGGAAATTGAATATCGGTTATGTAATGCTCATGGCCTCCGGCCTGCTTGTTTTTTTGTACATGATGCCGCCCCAGGCCATATTCTCTACAATAAAAAATACATTTATTGACAAGGTAACGATAAAACTTGCGCTTGCCCTGACCATGATAAAGAGCTTTGAATTAATACTGAGAGAAAAGGATGTCCTGTCAGATATGATGAAGGCATCAAAGGCCCTGCTGCTGAAGAAAAAAGCAGTAATAGTATCAATGCCTGTCCTGATAGGGCTTTTGCCGTCTATCGGAGGCGCATATTTTTCAGCGCCCATGGTTGACGAATCTACAAAAGGCATGAAAATGTCACAGGAAGAAAAGGCCTTCATAAATTACTGGTTCAGGCATCCATGGGAGTATATACTTCCGCTATATCCGGGAATCCTCCTTGCCGCGGCTGTATCCGGCATGGAATTAAGAAACCTTATCATCGCAAATACAGCTTATGCCTTTTTTATTGTGATAACAGGGCTTATCTTCGGCATGCGCAATGCTTCAGGCACATTCCCGGTGGCTGAGGGAGTATCAAAAAAAGGGCTTCTGAGTTTTATCCCTATAGCCTTAGTGCTCCTGCTCGTTGTTATTTTCCATCTGGAGCTCCATTATGCCCTGCTGCTTGTAATCATTGCTCTCTTTATATTTTACAGATTTAACGCAAGGGGCATCATCAGAGTATTGAAACACGGCCTGTCAATGGATGTGCTTGTGCTTATCATCGGCATTATGCTGTTTAAGGAAACAATGGAGGCGTCAGGCGCGGTAAAAAATCTGAGCGGTTTTCTGACATCAAAAGGGATTCCGTTTACGCCCATACTCTTCCTCCTGCCGTTTGCAACCGGCCTTCTGACAGGCATAACCGTAGGCTTTGTCGGAAGCACGTTTCCGCTTATCATGAGTATTGCCGGTGAGCCGTCCATAGGCGTAATTTCATTTGCATTTGCTTCAGGTTTTTTCGGGGTCCTGCTTTCTCCTGTCCACATCTGCCTTGTGCTCACAAGGGAATATTTCAAGGCAGACATGTGGGGCGTGTACAAGAAGATAATCCCGGCAGGGAGCATTGTTTTTTTAGTTGCTGTTACAGAATATCTGATTTTAAGATAGAGCTTGGTTGGAGCGATTATCGGCAAAATAAGCCGCTCAAACACTATGCCCTGCCTATAGTAGTTTTTCCGATAGCCTTGATTAAATAAGGCGTAAATGTTTAGTATAATAGCCAAACTTTTGCAGGAGGTGTGATATGTTTTCAGATATAGCATGGGCAATGGCACCGGGTGGGGATGCAGGGGCACAGGGCGGAGGGTCAATGCTTCAGTCCTTTTTACCGCTGATATTGATATTTGTTATATTTTATTTTCTCCTCATAAGGCCTCAGCAGAAAAAAGCCAAGGAACACAGGCAGATGCTGGAGAACCTGAAGAAAGGCGATAAAGTCATCACCTCGGGCGGGATATATGCTGTTGTCGAGGCAGTTGGGACAAATACCATTACGCTGAAAGTCGCGGAGAATGTAAAAGTAAAGTTAGGGAAGGGATATATTGCAGCAGTCAGGCCTGCTTCAGAGGAAGATTGATTCGCTTTAAAGTTGACAAACTCGTAAAAAGTTGTCATACCCGCGAAGGCGGGTATCCAGAGACATTGCAACTACTCGAAAGACTGGATTCCCGATTAAGGACTTCGGGAATGACAGATAAAGTTTAATGTGTCTTTGTTTATGTCCTGATTTTTAACTAGAACTGTTCACCGTTACTTTATATCGGAGGTTAGGTTTAGATGAAGAAAAATATTCTCTGGAGATTAATCCTTATCGGTTCAACAATTGTTCTTGCAGCGGTCTTTTTCCTGCCGAACACGCCTTTGTTCAGCCAGATGCCTGAGTGGTGGAAAAAGGATATGCCTGATAAGGGAATAACAATGGGCCTTGACCTTCAGGGCGGCATACACCTTGTCTTTGAAGTTGAGGGGGAAAAGGCTGTTGAGATAACAACAGAGCGTATCGCGCAGTCATTAAAGGATATTCTGGCCAAAAAAAAATTGAGCGCTGATATTACAAGCAGCGGCATGCTCATAACAGTTGCCTCTGCATCACTGGATGTGAGAAAGGCCATAGAGGAAAACTACCCGATACTGACGCCTGTTGAGACAGGGGCCAGGGTTGTTTATAAGATATCAGATAAAGAAGCAGGCAGGATCAGGGACGGCGCTGCTGACCAGGCGCTTGAAACAATCAGAAACAGGATAGACCAGTTCGGAGTTGCAGAGCCTACAATTCACAGGCAGGGCACAAATGAGATAGTAGTCCAGTTGCCGGGAATAAAAGACCCCAAACGGGCCATAGAGATAATAGGAAAAACCGCACAACTTGAATTTAAAATAGTTGATGATTCATCTCCTGTTGCCGCCGAGATACCGGCGTCCATAGAGCCGGGAGAAGAAGAAAATCTTTTGAAAAAATTCGCGGAAAAAATCCCTGCGGATGACGAGATACTCTTTGAGAAAAAGATCAACAGGGAAACCGGCGCAGTCAGAAAAATACCGGTACTCCTTAAAAGACAGTCCGCGCTTACAGGCGACCTGCTCAAAGAGGCAAGGGTCAGCATAGATTCATCAAATTTTGGCCAGCCTTATGTCTCGATATCATTCAATGCAGCAGGCGCAAAACTCTTTGAGGATGTAACAGCCGCCAATGTCAAGAAAAGGCTTGCGATAATACTTGACACATCCGTATATTCAACCCCTGTAATTCAGGAGAGGATTGGAGGCGGAAATGCGCAGATATCCGGAAGCTTCTCCATGGATGAGGCAAAGGACCTCGCAATAGTCCTGAAGGCCGGGGCGCTGCCCGCGCCTATAAAGATGCTCCAAAATATAACTGTGGGGCCATCCCTTGGAACAGATTCAATCGAGGCCGGAAAGAGGGCAGGCATGCTCGGGACCATTCTCGTTGTAATCTTTATGGTTATCTATTACAGGCTTTCAGGTGTTATTGCAGATTTTGCGCTGGTCCTGAATATCGTATTGCTGCTGGGCGCCATGGCATCCCTTAATGCAACCCTTACAATGCCGGGCATTGCAGGCATAATCCTCGCAATCGGCATGGCAGTTGATTCAAATGTCCTTATGTTCGAAAGGATGAGGGACGAGCTGCGCTCCGGCAAGACGCCGCGGGCAGCAGTTGATTCAGGCTATCATAAGGCATTCTGGACCATATTTGATTCGCATGTGACAACGCTGATAACAGCAGCAGTCCTGTTTCAGTTCGGCACCGGCCCGATAAAGGGGTTCGCAGTAACCCTCAGCCTGGGCGTTGCCATAAATCTTTTTACAGCGCTTATAGGCACAAAAACAATTTTTGACATCATAAACAGCAGGCATGATGTCAAAAAGCTGAGCATATAGAGGAGGATAGATGTTAGAACTGATAAAAAATACGAATATAGATTTCATGGGCAAAAAATATATCGCCTTTGTATTTTCAGGAATTCTTTCGGTTATCGGCATAATCGCCATAATCCAGATAGCCAACGGAAAGGCAAATCTCGGGATTGATTTTGCAGGCGGAACTTCAATACAGCTTAAATTCGAAAAACCAGTGGTGCTCCACAGCGTGAGAAAGGCGCTTGAGGAAGGCGGACTTAAAGACTTTGACCTTCAGGACCTCCCCACTGAAAACAAGATTCTTATAAGAGTAAAAAAGACAGAGCATAAGCTCGGCCAGACATCAGAGACAATAACGAACATTATAAGCCAGAAACTTCCTGATAATAAATATGTTGTTGATTCAACAACCGAGATAGGCCCAAAGGTCGGAGGCAAGCTCAGGTTAGACGCAGCAAAGGCAGCGGTGTTTGCCGTTATAGGAATACTTGTATATGTTGCATTCAGGTTTAAGTTCAACTTCGGTGTGGGCGCGACAATAGCAACATTCCATGATGTGCTTGCAGTCCTTGGCGTGTTCTTCCTGATGGGACGCGAGATAAACCTGATACTCGTAACAGCGCTCCTTACAATTGCCGGTTATTCCCTCACAGATACAGTTGTTGTCTTTGACAGGATACGGGAAAACCTCAAGATAAAGCATAAAGAGCCCCTTGAGGCTATTATGAATGCAAGCATAAATGAGGTGCTTTCAAGGACTATCATAACTTCACTCACTGTCCTCCTTACATCAATTGCTCTCTTCTTTTTTGGAGGCGAAGTCATCCATGACTTTAGCCTGGCAATGATTATGGGAGTTGTTATCGGCACGTATTCCTCAATATTCATAGCAAGCCCCACTGTCTTGTTGTGGGGAGGCAAAAGGCCGTTTGCCAAGAGGTAGATTATTGGCGTGGGATTACCTCTTCGCTCATTCTCGCTATGCTCCGAGGATTTTGCCTCTTTATATTTAAATTTTACTGTTTGACTATCGGCAAAATAAACCGCTCAGAGGCAATCCCGCGCCAATAAGGAAAAAACAATAATGGAAAAACGCTGGCTTGTAAGCAGAACCAACCTTGAATATATAAGATATATATCAAAGGCAGCTTCTATCTCTCCTGCGCTTTCACAGATACTTATAAACAGGGGCTTAAAGACCCCGCAGGAAATAAATGATTTCCTGAAGCCGGGCATATCCGGCCTTTCAGACCCTTTTGAACTGCCGGGCGTACAAGATGCAATTGAAAGGATAAAGCATGCGCTTGATATTAATGAGCGCATCCTGGTCCATGGCGATTATGACGCCGACGGCCTCACTGCCACAGCAATAATGGTCCATGCGCTCAGGATGCACGGCCTGGATGTCCATTATTTTATCCCTGACAGAATTGCACACGGTTATGGCTTTAATCCCGCTGCTGTAAAAATTGCAAAGGAACTCGGGGCAACGCTCATAATCACGGTTGACTGCGGCATAACATCTTTTGAGGCTGCTGCTTATGCAAAGGCAGAAGGCATTGATGTAATAATTACAGACCATCATGAGCCAGCCCTCAGCTCTCAGCTCTCAGCTCTCAGCTCTCAGACTAACGGCTTTTCACTGCCCGACGCTGTTGCTGTCATAAATCCTAAACTTGCACCTTGCAACTTGAAACTTGCATCTCTCTCCGGCGCCGGCATAGCATTCAAGATTGCACAGGCATTAGAACAACCCTCGAACCCTTCTTTTCTTTTGCTGGACCTTGCAGCCATAGGCACAATGGCAGATGTTGTCCCTCTCACAGGGGAAAACAGGATTATTGTCAGGGAAGGACTGAAGCTTATTCACGAAGGCCGGCGGTGCGGGATTAAGGCGCTCAAAAATACGGCAGGCCTTAATGGGCGGCAAATCAGGTCAGAGCTTTTATCATTTACAATAATACCGAGGATAAATGCAGCAGGACGGCTTGCTGATTCGCAGGATGTAGTGCGGCTTCTGCTTTCAGACAAAGAGGAAGAGGCACTGGAGCTGAGTTCATGGCTTGACAGGCTGAATTCCGAAAGACAGAAGCTTGATGAAGAAGTCTATCAGCAAGCATTATCAATACTTGCTGCAAAAGAACACGACTCAGTTATTGTACTTTCTGGAGAGGGATGGCATCAGGGTGTTGTGGGCATTGTTGCATCAAGGCTTGCAGAAAAATTTTATTGCCCGGCATTTATCTTCTCGGAAGAAAATGGAATAGCAAAAGGGTCTGCAAGAAGCATCCCTTCTTTTGATCTGTGCAAGGGCCTCTCTGAATGCAAAGAACTGCTTCTTTCTTTTGGCGGGCACAAGCAGGCAGCAGGCATAAGACTCAGGGCAGAAAATATTTCTGCTTTTGAAAAAGCAATGCAGGGCATTATAAAGAGCAGCCTGAGCAAAGATGACTTTATGCCATGCCTTGATATTGATGCAGACATCACGCTCGCCGAGGCCAATCATAACCTTGTAAAAGAACTTTCAATGCTTGAACCTCTGGGCTGCGGAAATGAGAAACCATTCCTTGGCTCTAAAGGACTCGAAGTTATTAATCCAAGGATAGTCGGAAACAACCACCTCAAGATGAGACTTAAGCAGGGCCCGCAAACAATAGACGCAATCGGCTTTGATATGGGAGAGCCCAAGCCGCCGGATATCATAGATGCGGTATTCACTCTGGATATTAATGAATACAACGGCAACAGCTACCTCCAGTTAAACCTCAAGGCCTTCAGGCCGGGCAAGTAAAAAATGCTCAGCGCATGGCGCATAGCGTGTATTCTTCCTAAACGCTACACGCTGAACGCTAAGCGCTAAACGCTTTTCTAAAGTTGTATAATAATCCCATGGCAGACGATGTTATAACTATTGATGATTTAATCAGGAAAGTGCTCTCCTATAGCCATGACGCTGACATCGAACTTCTGAGAAAGGCATATATCTTCTCAAGCGAGGCGCACATCAGGCAGACAAGGATAGAAGGCTCGCCATACATAGAGCATCCTCTGGCTGTTGCGGCGATTCTTGCCGATATGAGAATGGACACAACAACCCTTGCCGCAGCCCTCCTCCATGACACAGTTGAAGACTCAAGCGCAACAGTAAAAGATATAAAAACCCTTTTCGGAAACGATGTAGCATTCCTTGTTAATGCCCTCACAAAACTGAGCAAGATGGAGTTCATGACAAAAGAGGAGGCCCAGGCAGAAAATTTCAGGAAGATGCTGCTGGCAATGGCAGAGGATGTGCGCGTAATACTCATAAAATTCGCTGACAGGCTTCACAACATGAAAACACTCGAACACCTTCCCGAGTCTAAGAGAAAAAGGATTGCCGCCGAAACTCTGGACATATACGCACCAATCGTAAACAGGCTTGGCATAGGCTGGCTGAAGACAGAGTTTGAAGACCTTAGCTTCAAGTTTCTGCTGCCTGAACTTTACAACGAGATTACAAGAAAAATTGCAAAGAGAAAAGAAGAGCAGGAAGGCTATCTAAGAGAAGTTGTTGAAGAGGTTCAGAAAAAACTTAAAGAGGAAAACATCACAGGGAAGGTTTCAAGCAGGGTAAAGCACAGCTACGGCATATATCAGAAGATGCAGAAACAGCAGATAACATTCGAGCAGGTGCATGATGTGCTCGGAATCAGGATTATCACTGACTCAAAGGCAAGTTGTTACACCATCATGGGCATTATCCATTCGCTCTGGACGCCTGTCCCCGGCAGGTTCAAGGATTATATCGGAGTCGCAAAATCAAATATGTACCAATCCCTGCATACAACCGTAATAGGCCCCAAAGGCGAGAGGGTCGAGTTCCAGATAAGGACAGAGGAGATGAACAGGGTTGCAGAAGACGGCATAGCGTCCCACTGGCGGTATAAAGAAAAAGGCGCGTTCAACGAAAAAGACAGCAGGTACATCTCGTGGCTCAGGGAGCTGATACAATCGCAGAAAGAGTTCGCTGATGCAAAAGATTTTCTTGAAGAAGTAAAAGGCGCGGTAGTCCCTGACGTCGTATATGTCTTCACTCCAAAGGGAGACATAAAAGACCTGCCTGTAGGCTCGACTCCCGTAGACCTTGCATACAGCATCCATACGCAGATAGGCCACAGGTGCGTAGGCGCAAAGGTCAGCGGAAAGATCGTGCCCCTGAGATACCAGCTTAAAAACGGCGATACAGTAGAGATAATAACCTCTCAGGCACACGGGCCGAGCAGGGACTGGCTGAAATTTGTTGTAACACAGAGGGCCAAAAGCAGGATTAAACAGTGGATAAAGGCTGAGGAGCGCACGCAGAGCGTAGAACTCGGCATCAGGCTTTTAGAGGCTGAACTCAAAAAGCACAATATGAGCAATGCCATGATGAAATCCGACGAGGTGCTTGAAGTCGCAAAGGCCCTGGGAGTTAACTCTCTGGAAGAACTTTTTGTGTCTGTCGGATTCGGCAAGATCTCTCCCCAGCAGGTTGTAAACAAGCTTCTCCCTGAAAAACCTGTTGAGGAAATAGTCTCCAAACATGCCAAACCGCCTGCAGAGCAGAAAGGCATAAGCATAAAAGGAATAGATGATATCCTTTATCATACTGCCAAGTGCTGTTTCCCTGTGCCGGGAGACAACCTTGTCGGTTTCATTACAAGAGGGAAAGGCGTGACCATCCACAACAAAAAGTGCCATAACCTTGAAAGGCTTGCCATTGATGATGCGCGGCTTGTTGAAGTTGAATGGAAACAGGAAGGCGAAACAACCTACCCTGCAAGGCTATTGGTTGAGGCTGTGGACAAACCCGGCATACTTGCAAACCTCAGCGCCCTTGTCTCGTCCGTGAATGTAAATATCAGGCACCTTGAGGCAAGCTCGACCCCTGACAAAACAGCGCACATCGGTTTTATCCTCGAGGTCAAAGACAAAAAACAGCTCACAGCCCTCATCCAGAAAATCGCCTCAGTGGACGGGATATTGAGGGTTAAGAGATAAAAATATGTAATCCATTACACAATCAGGAAGGGGATTACATATAAGAGCATAGCGCATAGAGCAGAGAGTATAGAGGAAGCTATATTTTACAAGGTGTTACACGCTACACCCTACACCCTATACGCTTCTTCTTGTGGTATAATACTTGCAACTTTCTCAGTCTAAGACAGAATATTGAGAGGTGTGAAATGAGAAAAACAGCTATAAACGGTGAATCGGTCAATCGGTCAATCGGTCAATCGGAAAAGCCAAAAATCATTAGCCGCCATTCACCCATTCACCCATTCACCCATTCACCGTCCTCTCATTCACCTATTCACCTATTCACCCTTCTTCTATTATTCTTAACCTTTTTACCCTTGCAGTCCGTTTACGCCGCTCCCCAGATGTCTGACTACTGTTATATCCCTCCATTTGTTACAGACCCCAACACACCTCCGAATATAATGTTTATTTATGAAAAAGGCGCTGCTATTACAAAGCGCGCCTATTCAACAACATATACTTATGATTCAGCGAACCCTTACTATGGGTTTTTCGACTCAAGGGATAGCAGCAACAATCCTGTATACTATAGTTTCGCTGTTGACGGAAATAAGGCTTTCAGTCCGAATTATTTTGAAAAATCATCTACCTGCAGCGCAGAGGCAGCTCCAGCACGGTATAAATGTATCCCGGGCGATATCCTGGACTGGGCCTTAATGACAACCATTGACCTTTCAAGAAAAGTGCTTGTTGGATTCGGCTGGCCCAAGGCAGTTGCAAGCGAAGGTGCCGGAGACGTCTACACTTACTCAGGCCAGTTTAATGACAGCAGCGGCGATCAAACGCCGGGTATTACTCCGATAAGTTACGGACAGTATGAGGATGGGAATGCTGATACGACCGTGGCTGTTACAGTTGATATGGATGGGGATGGGGATACTTTAGATGCCACTGATTACACATATCGTTTCTGTATGTCAAAAGGCAACCCGGAAGCAACGGTAACAGTCAATGGACAGCTGGGGACTACTGCCCCTTCATGTCCTAATCCCAATACCCCTGCCAAGTGTAAACTAAGCGGCACTTGTCTTGGCGCCGGTACTGTTGCAGTGAAATTGACGAGTGAAGACAGAAAAGGGCTTATACAGCAATATGCTGACAAGGACTCAAACTATGTATATGATTCTGATGCCCCGAGATTCGGGCTGAGGAGATGGAAAGGAAGCACAGCAGCAGACGAAAGAGACAGGGATATTCTTTGCGACTGTGCAGCAGCCGGTGATCCTGCGGGTTGCACTGCTTCAGGCAATTGCACATCAACAAGCAAGACAACGCTTTTAAAAGAATATTTAAATGCCTTTTCAAAAACACCCGGAATAGACCCTGATGATGCTGAGCTCGGAACTATGATGAAGGATGTTATCAACTATTTTAAAGGCAATTCATCAACTTATGAAGACAAGGATGCTGCATATACACAGACCGGATATAAATGGCTTACAGACCCCGCGTATAAGTGCAGAAAAACCTATGCTATTTTTGTGACAACAGGCGCATATCTTACCGGCGGCGCAGATTATACTGCCTCCCTCGCAGAGGTATCTACTGCCTGCGACAGCCTGACTTATTCAGATGAGTTCGTAAAAGCTGCCTGTTATGGTTTTAATAAAGACCTCTACGATGACCCTGATGACCCTGAGAAAAAACAGAATATCAGGACTTATGTTGTTCATACTGATTTCTATGGGCCTGCCTGCCCCCCTGCTTGTGCGGCAGGGACATGTTCAGGCGGTTACTGCAGAGGTGATGTAGCCAGGCTGACTTATGCGGCAAAAACAGTTGGCGGAGGCGAATATATATCAGTCAATAACCCTGCAGCGCTTAAGTCCAAGATAGAAGAGGCATTCTTAAATATCATCTCAACCTCGGCATCTGCATCAACAGTCGCAACACTTACTACCCAGACAAGGGAATCATCAACTCTTACTCAGGCATATTTTTATCCGAAAAGGGAAGGCACGATACTGAAATGGATAGGATATCTCAGGCTTCTATGGTCTGACGGAGGCGCAAACCTGAGAGAAGATACTGCAAACAAAGGCTGGCTGGACCTCAAAAAGGATAATATACTTTCATTCTATTATGATTCTACTGCTGTTGCTTACAAGGCAAAAACCTATACTGATGATGGCTCTGTCGCTGGTTCTACCGCCGGAGACCTTAAGATAGATAGTTGCAGTACATTTACAACGTGGAATAATGACGTTGTCAAACCTATATGGAATGCGCAGGATAAACTTCTGGCAAGAACTGCTGATGACAGGACAATAAAAATCAAGACAGGCAACACATCAGGGGTAGTGGCAGGCGGAGCGCTTTCTGATTTTACAACAGCCCTTGATTCCACGCTTTATCCCTACTGGAATTATACAAGTTACTGCAGCAATTACACTTCACGCTGGTGCGCTGCGAATTCAGACTGTAATTACTGCGCAACACTCCGCGGAACACACGGGGTTGACAGAGGTTGCAGTTCAGCAAGTGATTGCCAGTTTTGTGATGGAAGAAGAACCCGGAAATGTACTACAGACTTAACATGCATTAGAAAAGATAACGGAGAGACTGTTACCCCTACTGTAGCTTGTGCCACAGTAGGCGATGACCGTACTGATGGCACAAATAATTGTGAATGCGTTGGTGATTGCTATGAATATTATGGGACATGTAATACGGCAAGCCTTGTGTGTGATGTTGACGGCACAACTGACTGTGCTGCTCAGGGTTTAGGCAATGCATGCACAGTAAGCGGGTCTACAGGCACGTGCAAGGCACAATGCACTCTTGATGCAACCCAATTATGCACAACCGATGCCGGATGTATTAATGACTATCATGGCTCTGTTGCCGGAAGCGGCTGCGATACTGCGGACACCTGCACAACTGCTGCTGCAGGGACATGTGTTAATGACTGTGATGCCAACTGCGCCAAATCTGTGATTAAATTCCTGCGCGGCTATGACAAGCCATCTCATACACCCCCTGGCGCCACAGCCCCGGGCAATGCTTACAGGGAAAGGACCCAGTGCACTGCTAATGCGGATTGTCCCGGCGGCACCTGTTCGATGACCAGTGCTGCAGGAACCTGCAGCACCACAACCTCTACATTATGCGATGCTGACAGTGATTGCCCGACAGGCGAAAAATGTTATGGCACATGTTCAAGCACAAGCTATGACATACTAACGACTTTAAAACTCGGCGATATTGTTTATTCCACGCCTCGAATTTCTCCTAATTCCGCCATAAACGGCTATGATGTTACATATGGGGATGATTCATATAAGAACTGGGTAGACTCAAAAATAAAAGGCACGTGCACAACCAGTGCTGATTGTCCCGGGCTCTCGGACAAAACATGGTTTGAAAACCAGGCCTGTACAGACGGCGTATGTTCACAAGACGGATATATGCCCATAGTTATTCTTGGAGCTAATGACGGCATGGTCCATGCATTCAAGGTAAGCAAGATCAAGGACATCAGCCCGCAAGAGGACGACTGTTATGCTGACGCTTCATGTGATACCCCTTTTGCAATAGGAGTAAATGAAGGAGCTCAAGTGGCAAGATTTGCCGACCTGCCGCACTCGGTAAAAACAAGCGACAGCGGAACAGGCGCTGATACAGCGCCTCCCTCTGACCTCGGCAAAGAATTATGGGCATACATACCATTTAATGCTGTGCCGTATCTCAGATGGTATTGTGACTCAAGCTACTGCCATATACCAATGGTTGATGCAAGGTTCAATGTGTTTGACGCCTCGATAGACTATGACAAGGACGGAACAGTTGAAGCCTCGGAAGGAAGAACCGCTACTGATGTAAGGTGCACTGTTGATGCTACTTCTCCTTGTCCTGATTATCCATGGAGAAGGCTGCTTGTGGGAGCTATGGGCGCCGGAGGTAAAAAGATAACTGTCGGCTCAAATACATGGAGCTCTTCTATCTTTGTGCTTGATATTACAGACTCGATAAACCCTGTGCTTTTGTGGGAAAAGCCAATGCCTGACAACACTCTCACAACAAGCAATCCTGCTACTGTTGTGAGGCTTGCAAGCGCAGCAACAGACGCCTCAAAAAACGAAAACGGGAAATGGTATCTGGTAATGGGCAGCGGAGCAGAGAGTATTACAACAAATAAAATGAACTTTAAAACACCAGCGAATGCGTATATCTATGTCTTTGACCTCAGGACCGGCAATTTGGAAGCCTCGCTGGATATCGGAGCATCAGGCGTTGCTGTCGGAGATATGATGGCGGTTGATTATGACTCTGATTATCAGGTGGATGATATATATTTCGGGACTTACGGCGGCACAACAGGCGCTTACAAAGGCAAGTTCTACAGGCTGAGGCTAAGAAATGACGCAAGTTATCAAACTACCCCAGCCGATTGGGACATTGAAACTGTTGTAGTTCCGGGAACTACGGCTGATGGAAGGCCTATTTTTGCCTCTCCTGAAGTAGCGCTGGATGCCGACCAAAATATCTGGCTTTATTTCGGCACAGGCGTGTATCTTACATTGGAGCATGCAGCCGCAACACCCTCAGTCAATGAATATCTCTATGCCGTAAAGGAAACAGAAGGATGCTGGAAAGGAACAACCTCACCTCGCAGTGACTGCACATATTCTGATTTCCTCGATACATCAGGAATGAATTTCACAGGCGCCAAGGCAATTGAATTAGGCTGTTTCTGCGCAGGCAGCCTGATAAGCACCATATCCTGCGAATCTGCGGGCAGTTGTTCAGGGACCTGCGGCGCCAGTGAAGATACAGTAGTACTGAAAGTGCAGGAGGCAACACTGACCAAAACTGCAGGAGGTGATGAGATACCAACTGAACCGACTAACTGTACCTCAGCTGAAAACAAAACAGATACGTCTGCTATAGCGTGCCTTACGGCTGATATTAATGCCTCTTACAATGGCTGGAGACGCGCTATTGCAGGGCAAAAGAGTTTTTCAAAACCATTTGTTGCAGGCGGTCTCGTTGATTTTACGTCTTTTGAACCAACAAGCACTTCTTGCAGCCTTGGAGGAAACACGCACCTGTATGCATTGCATTACACATCAGGAACTGCTTATGTGCAGCCGACAATATTTCTGGCAGGAGGCGCAACAAAGGTTGGTGGAAGTTTAAGCAATATAACCATAAATGCCTCGGTAAATCTTGGAACAGGCGTGCCTCCATTGGGAGAGAGCCTTGTGGCCCTGCCTCTGGCAGGAGATACATATAAAGTCATAACACAGGTCAGCGGCGGCTTGCCCGGCACCTCGATGAGCCCGAGCTTGCCTGCAAAAGGCGGCTATGTTTTATGGATAGTGAAGTAAAAAATGGTCAATGGGTGAATAGGTAAATAGGTGAATGAAAAAGGCGTAACCCTAGTAGAGCTGATGGTTGTGATAACAATCCTCGCGGTAATGCTTGCCTTTGCAACATTGAGCATGGTGGGGATGTCAAGAGGCGCGAAATTGAATGAAGCCAGGGACCAGCTTCTGGCTGATATTCAGGATGCAAAACTAAAGTCAATATCAGGTGTCCCTCATGCCATATATGTTACCGGGGGCAGCACAAGTTACACGGTGAGAAAGCTGAACATTAATGATGCTAACTTCATAAAGGATAGTGAGGCAGACGTTGACGGCACCATTGTTTCAACTGTCAATCTGCCTTCAGGCATGACGATTAACACAACTATAAGCCCTCAGGTCTGGTTTGACCGCAAGGGACTGCCCAAAACCAGTGGGTGGGCACAGGCAACTGGCTCGTTTACCCTGACAAAAGATGGGGAAACAAGGACCATTTTTATCAGCATGACAGGCAGGATACAATATGAAGCGCGATAACGGAGCCACTCTCGTAGAACTTATGGTTGCAATGGTCATTATCCTGATAGTGTCGCTTGGCTTTTTCAGCTGGCTGAGCACTGTAACAAGGATGAACCTTGCCATTGAGAGAAGCAACACTGCGTATGCCATGGCAAATGATGTGGCTGACAGGCTGCAGAGGATGAACGACAATGCCCTTATCCAGGCAAAGTCAGGGAATGCAAAATATGTGGGATATGTTACTTCAGGCGCTGACATAGGGAAGTTGAGAAAATGTGATGCTTCTAATGACCCTACCATCCCTCTTGATGTGACAGGGAAACCGGACTTGACAATATATACAAATCCAAATGCTGTAGCCGACAAATTATATCTTTATGATAAAAATGCATGCTCAGGGCAAATGTGGTCTGATTGCAGGGGCAGCCTCACTGCAGGCAACATAGACACTACCGCCAATGCAAATATTGACCACCCAAATGCTATAAGCTCTGTGTATGACAGCATAAACCCCATAAGGTCTTACAAAGGCACAACATATTATGCTGTGTGGAGCGTTGCTTATATGCCGTGCAATGCCAGCGACACAAACAGAAGAAAGATATTCATTACAGTTTACTGGATTGACCCTGAACCGACAGCAGCAACAGCTGCCTCTGCTCTAAGCGGCACTATAATTAAAGGTGTCTCTTTAGTAGCAGACAAGACAATAGGGGCAGAGACATGAGAATAAAAGCGTTCAGCGTTCAGCGTTCAGCGTTCAGCGAAAAGCAGAACCTATTCACCTATTCACCTATTCACCTATTCACCAACAAAAAAGGCGCTACACTTGTTGAACTTATAGTCACGCTTACCATATTTTCAATAATAGTCACCATGATGTACTCTTCCTACAGCACCTTTCTGAAACAGGTGACAGCAGAAAGAAAAACAGCAAAGACAGAGCTCGATATCTTCACTGTGAGCTGGCCCTTGATGAAGGACATAGAAACCGCGGGATTCGGCGTGCCAAAAACCGGAACATGCACTCCTGCTCTCAGCGAGTCAGGCGGGGCGCTCATAATCCACAGCACTGCTGCCGGCAAGAATACCTTCGACGATACCAATGCAGGCGCATGGAGTTATGTTTATAACATCAGCACTACCTGCGGTTCTGTTTATACTGTCTCCGATACAGTCAAGTCAGGCATTCCTTCGGGAAATATTGTAGTGATAAATAATCTTGATAAAACCCGTATGGGCCTCACAAGTGTTGGCGGCGCCACAGGCACTGCCAATTACAATTTTGTTACTGCCTGCACAACTGATTATATAAATAATGTTGCATACTGGACGCCATACATAGGAGGAACAGACCTTGAATGTTATGAGACAAAATATAAGCTGACGGATTTAACCTCTACATCTCCGAAAATGTGCACAACAGGGACAAAGATATTATCAAGAAGCGCATCCAAAACTACAACAGAAGATTACGACCCCATCCTTGATTGTGTCCTGACATTGGCTTACAGATTCGGCTGTATTGATTCCAGTGGTAATCTTACATGGAAGACAAATGCAACCAGCTGCGGAACTGCAAAATTAAGGCTTATGAAAATAGGCATGGTCATCCAGAGCAGCACAAAGGGAGCTTCTTCTCCGGTAAGAATGGATTTATTTGAAGATATAGGATCATCTTTTGTTGTGGCTACAACCCTTACAACAGAGCAAAGGAATTACAGATGGAGAAAGTTAGAACAGACAATAACTCTAAAGAATCAGGAATAGCCCTAGTAACAGCATTGATAATAACTGTTGTTATGCTCATGCTGATAGGAGGCATGTCATATCTCCTGCTGAAAGGGTTCCAGACAAATATAATAAACAGGAAGTTCAGCAGTGTTTATGAGGCTGCCAATGGAGGGGTCGAATATGCTACCGGTGTTATAAACTCATACCTGACCACAACTAATCAGCCTGCTGATGTGGTAGTTTCCTCCGGCACCTTTGCTGATACTGTTGGCTGCACCGGCACCCCCCCGCCAATATTAAGAATCACAGCAAAGACAGCAGACGGAACTTATACGATAACTTCAAATATTCAATGCCTCGGCAGCAAACCAATACCGGGCTATGGCGGCGCCCTGAGATTCCCTCCGCCGCCTGCAATGGCCGGAGGAGGAACAGGAGGCGGAGCAACAAAATATATCTTCTATTCCATAGTTTCAAGGGCAGAAGAGACAACCGGCCCAACCAACATCGGGAAAACAGAAGCAATATACAGGGTGATACAATAATGAAAAGTTCAAAGTTTAAAATATATTACGGTGAATCGCCATTCGGTAAATCGGTGAATCGCAAAAACCCATTCACCTATTCACCCATTCATTTATTCACCCATTCACCATTTGCGTTAATTTTTATTTTTGCATTTTGCATTTTCTTTGTGGGCTGCAAGGCTAAGGAGGCGCCTAATGTAACAGCTCCTTCACAGCCTGCTGAAGTCGCAATCCCTTCTGTTGAGATTAAAGAACTGCAACCAACTGCAGTTCCTCTCTCAGCAACAACCAACCGCCCGCCGCAGGTTACCTCTGTTGATGTTACTCCCAACTTCCCCAAAATAGGGGATACCCTTAAAATTACGGCAACAGCAACGGACCCTGATAAAGATGAGGTTGCTTTTATATATCAGTGGTTTAAGAATGAGGAGCTTTTGCCGGAAGAGACATCTGATACCCTGAGCTTAAAAGGCTATAAGCGCGGAGACAGGATAATGCTCAATGTAATCCCTTATGACGGCAAGGAAAAGGGAAGCCCTGGGCTTATGAAAGTACCTGTAGGAAATACTTCGCCTGAAATAACTTCAAATCCAAATGAGAGCAGGTTCGAAAACCGGAGATTTACCTATCAGGTCAAGGCAACTGATTCGGAAAATGACCCGCTCACTTATTCTCTTAAGACCGCTCCTGCAGGCATGACTGTAGATAAATCAACAGGTTTGATACAATGGGATGTGCCGCCTGATTTCAGGGGCAAGGCCTCTGTCATTATCTCTGTAACAGACAATCAGGGAGGCGAAGGCTTACAGAGTTTTAGCTATGATATAGCAGCAGAAAAGTAACAGGATTACTGCCCTTTATAGTCCTTTAACAGCCTTTCCTGTTCCTGGTCAAGAATGGTCATTTCCTCGTTGAATTTATTAATCTTTTCGTTGAGTTCTGAAATTTTGTGTTCATATTCCCGCTTTTCCCTGATGGATGCTATCCTGCCCTCTTTCCTGATATCTTCCTCTATCTTTTTCTTTTCCTCTGCAAGTTTATCTGCCTCTGCCTTCATCTCCTCTTTCTTTTTCGCAATCTCTCTCAGCCTGCTTTCCGCATCCTGCCTTTTTGTCTTAACACCCTCGCCTTTTTCTGCTGTTGGCTGAGCCTCTTGCTGCGAGTCGCTTCCAGCTGTAGAATCCTTTTTCACTGCGTCCTCAGGGGCGCTCTCGTACGTGCTGCGCCCGGACTTTATCTGCTTGATGCTCTCAATAATACTCCTGTCAAGCTCTATCAGCCCGCCGCCGTCAATGTAAAACCTTATCTTGCCGTCTGCTTCAGTGTAATTATTAACATTAAAGCCCTTGCCGTTTTTAAGGATTATCTTGTAGCCGGCAAAAACCGGCATAGCAATAAGCATAAGCGAGAGAAATAAAAAAAGGGTTAATAGAAACTTATACGGTTTCTTTTTTAAGGGTAATCGTCTCAGCATCTTTTTCTGTATACTCCTCAATAGTTGGTTTTAGTATCTTTTCTATTGGATAATCTTCAGGATTAAGGATTTCAATTCCTATCAAATTGCCTTTTTCATCTATATCAATATTAAGGTTTTCATTAAGTTCAATGGTTCTGTTGCGTTCCTTTTCCTGAAGCCTTATGTAAAGAGCTTTTGCATAATGGTCATATTCTATCTTCATAAATATCTCCTTCTACTGGTTACGATCAATAATTGTAATAATCTCGCACACTGACAGGCTTCGCCTGAAAACAATTTTGAGAAGTTTGTTGCCCAAGGCTTTTATAGCAACCTCTCTTCCGTTATCCTGAACATAATGGCTATCAGGATTTTCAATGCACTCTATAATCTCAAAAACTGTAGCCTGTATCTTTCTGTTGCGATTTTTTGCATGCCTTGTGAGCTTTAACTCCATTTATTTTATCTTAGCAGAAAGTTCTTACTTTTGCGCGGCAGATTTACCACTCTGCCCCTTTTTTATTGAGTCCACAATCTTTATCAGTTTATCCGCTTCCAGAAACCCAACCTGCACAGAGCCGTCAGGCATAATTGCAGTCGGCGTGCCTGAGATACCGAGTTTTTCTGCGAGTTTGATATTCATGTCAATCTCATCCGATTTGCAATCGGTTTTTGAAATTGTTTTTTTGTCAAAGTTGTCCTCAAGAAGCTGAAGTGATTTATTGCAGACAATACTTTTGGACTTCCAGGAGGCGTCAGGATGCAGTTTTACCAGGGGAAAGAGCTTGATATAGAAGGCAATATCCCTTCTCTGTTCCACAACTTTTTTAAGCTCTGCATGAAATTTTCCGCAAAACGGGCAGTCAGGGTCTGTAAAGACAATTATCTTTTTAGCTGCATTTTTATCCCCGAGAAGCAGGGCATTTTTAAGAGGAATTTTCGCGCGGTCAACCCGCCTTCCCTTATTCAGTTCTTCCACTCTCTCTTTTGTTCTGTCAACTGCCGCATTCACCTCGATAATCGGGCCTGCTATCAGATACTTCTTCGAAAAATCAACATAGAAAAGCCCTCTCTGCCCTTTATTTTCTACGGCAACTTCCCAGAGTCCCCTTGCAGGACTCATCTGTATCTTCAGAATCTTTGCCTCAGGGTTCTTGACCTTTGCGAGAATACCCTGAACCTCATTTGTGCTGAGGGTGTGGCATTTTGTGCAATCAGCATCACAGGCGCCAGAGCCGTAAATAGGGCTGACAGCCGACAGATGGCAGGTGACAGCTAAAATGAGCAATAACAAAATGTGCATAGGTAATTATAACAGATTTTTTTATCCAAAAGCGCATTGTTCTTTCTCACTTCAAAGGGCTAACTCCCGAAACTCCCCTCCTTGGTTAAGGAGGGGCCAGGGGTGGTTTGTAAGGATTGCTCCACTTACCACCCCTCAATCCCCTCCTAAAATAGGCGGGGAGCTATAACCGAAATATATTAATAACAGATTTTTTTTAAGCTATGATAAAATTTCCAATATGGACAAGTTAATTATAAAAGGCGGAAAACACCTCAAGGGTGAAATAGAGATAAGCGGCGCAAAAAACGCTGCGCTGCCGGTTATGGCAGCCTCCATGCTTGCCGCCGGAGAAAATACAATCAGCAGGGTTCCGGACCTGAGAGACGTGAAAACCATGGGAAGGCTCCTTTCAAACATGGGAGCAGAATTTTATTACGAACCGCACAGGGCAATAATCAGGACAGACAGGATAAAAAAATTAGAGGCGCCTTACGAGCTGGTCAAGGAGATGAGGGCGTCTGTGCTTGTGCTCGGCCCGATGGTCGCAAGATTCGGCCGCGCAAGGGTCTCTCTGCCGGGCGGGTGCGCAATCGGAGCAAGGCCGATAAACCTTCATCTTATGGGGCTCGAAAAGATGGGCGCAAGGATTGAACTGGAAGCAGGTTATGTAAAGGCAACTGCAAAGAGATTAAAGGGGGCCACAATATATTTTGATACCTCAACAGTAACAGGAACTGAAAATCTAATGATGGCTGCAACCCTTGCAAAAGGCACCACTGTTCTTGAAAATGCAGCAAGAGAGCCTGAGGTCATAGACCTCGCAGAGGCCCTGAAAAAGATGGGCGCAAGGATTAACGGCGCAGGAGAAAGTCTTATAGAGATAGAAGGTGTAGAAGAGCTCAAGCCGGTCAATCATACAGTAATACCCGACAGGATCGAGGCAGGCACATTTATGACGATAGCAGGAATGACCGGAGGGGATATCACTATCAGGGGATGCATGTTAGAGCACCTTCATGCATTCATAATGAAACTGCAGGAAGCAGGCCTCAGATTTGAAAAAGCAAAAGACGGGGTGCGTGTGCTGGGCCCGGCAAGGCCCAGGGCCATAGACATAGAGACTGCGCCTTATCCGGGTTTTCCCACGGATATGCAGGCACAGTTCATGGCATTGATGAGTATTGCACAGGGCACAAGCATAGTAACCGAGACAATATTTGAAAACAGGTTCATGCATGTTGCTGAACTGATGAGAATGGGCGCTGACATAAGTTTTAAAGGCAGCACTGCAACAGTAAAAGGCATTAAAAAACTGAAAGGAGCAAATGTTATGGCCACAGACCTGAGGGCCAGCGCCTCTTTGGTTGTTGCTGCGCTCAGGGCAGAAGGAGAAACCACTATCCACCGCCTCTACCACCTGGACAGGGGCTATGAAAAAATGGAGAAGAAACTCCGGGGCCTCAGGGCTGATGTTAAACGGGAGAAGGGTTAAACGGCTTACTTCTCTCCCGTAAGCCTTACTCTTTTAAGAGCTTTTTTACGAGCAGCAATTGCCTTTTTCTTTTTCCTGACACTTGGCTTTTCGTAATGCTCCCTCTTTTTTACTTCTGAGAGTATCCCTTCTCTTTCACACTGTTTCTTAAACCTTCTGAGGGCATTTTCAAAGGAATCACTCTCGCGCACTTTAATAGAGGGCATTGATATATCCCCCCTCCCTCTTTAAAATTTTAACTCGTAAAATTACAGAAAAATACTTTACCAGTAATTAATGTGCATGTCAAGAATACGCGGGGTTTACACCATAAATGTCTTTATGTTAAGATTTGAAATCTTCATTTAAGCCTCAAAACCTGTTATGTCAAAAAAATATGCCATAGGGATAGATGTCGGTGGAACAAATTTAAGGGCTGCTCTGATATCCGGCACGGGAGAGGTCATTAAAAAAGTGAAGGAGCCCACTGCAGGGAATGTGCTGGAAGCCCTGCACAATGCCGTTAAAAGCCTGTATGCGGATGCCGGGATTGACCCGCAGCGGGATGTCGCAGGAATAGGCATTGGAATAGCAGGGCTGCTGGACAGAAAAAACGGCATTGTGCTTCTTTCTCCAAACCTGCATTCTGTTGAAGGAGTTAATTTTGTAGAGGCGCTGCACAGGCAATTTTCAGTGCCGGTATTTATTGAAAATGATGCCAATGCAGCAGCGCTGGGAGAAAAATGGATGGGGGCCGGCAGGGAGTTCAATAATTTTGTCCTCCTTACGCTCGGCACCGGCATAGGAGGAGGCATAGTATATGAAAAAAAACTTGTCAATGTCTCTGCAGAGATCGGGCATATGAGCATAAATGCAGACGGCGAGAAATGCCCATGCGGCAATTATGGATGCCTTGAGTTGTATGCAGCGGCAAATGCAATAAATACAAAGGTTGTTGCTGCGCTGGGAAAAGGCGCTGAAAGCATATTGAGAGAATGCTGCAAAGGCAACTTTTACAAGATTACCCCGGAAGATATTTACAGGTCTGCCCTTGAAGGCGATAACCTTGCAAGAGAGGCGCTTAAAGATGCAGGAAGATATCTGGGTGTCGGCCTCGCAAATATAATAAATATAATGAGCCCTGAGGCTATAATACTTACAGGAGGGCTTATCGGCGCATGGAACATTTATGTGCAGGAGGCTATCAAAGAGGCCTCCAGAAGGACATTTAAAGCCCTTTCAGATGCCGTGAGGATAATTCCATCCTCTCTGGGAGACGACGCCGGCACAATAGGTTCGGCAGGGCTTGTTTTTGCTGCGTCAGGACAAGTCACAGGACAGGACAGATAATGCCGCTTAAGGAGAAATAGTGAAAAGCAAAAAAAGGTTATTATGGGAATATACAGAGGCAATAATCACAGCGCTTATTCTGGCGCTGCTTATAAGGGCTTATATAATACAGGCATTTAAGATCCCTTCGGGTTCAATGATACCAACGCTCGTTATAGGAGATCACATCCTCGTTAACAAATTCCTCTATGGCACGAAGATTCCTTTTTCTGAGACAATGGTCCTGGAATTTACGAAGCCTGAAAAAGGGGATATAATAGTCTTCAAATATCCTGAAGACCCTTCGAGGGATTTTATTAAAAGGGTAGTTGCGGTTGAAGGCGATGTGGTTGAGTCAAAAAACAAGGCTATATATGTTAACGGCAAGCAGACAAGCGAACCCTATACCCAGCATACTGACAATTCTATAAGGCCGATGGGGATTGAACCAAGAGATAATTTCGGGCCCTTGATTGTGCCCAAAAACAAATTTTTTGTTATGGGAGATAACCGTGACCAGAGCTATGACAGCCGCTATTGGGGATATGTAGACCGTAAGGACATAAAAGGCAAGGCGCTGATACTGTACTGGTCATGGGACAGTAAAAACAACTGGGTAAGATTTGCAAGAATAGGGAGGTTGGTAAAATGAAAAAAACAGGGTTGCTCAACAATGAAAACGGATTCTTCAAGTTTGCCTTTATCACTGCGCTCGTTGCATTTGCTATGTATGCAGGTATACAGTTCGGGATGCCATTCTACAGACATTCAGCCCTCAAGACTGAGGCAACGGAACTTATAAGGATAAGCGTTATGGACCTTGACAGGACCAGGGGGCAGATTTTTGAAAGGGCTCAGGAACTCAAGATACCCATAGAAGAAAAGGATATAGAGATCACAAAGACAGGCAGAAAGATACGGGTCAAAACAGGATGGTCGGAAAAAGTTGACATATTCGGGCTATATGAGAAAACTCTTCAGTTTACTATAGATATAGAGGAGTGATTTGTTTACAGGCCTGATACTTGAAATGGGTGAGATAACATCCGTTAAGAGGCGCGGCGGCGGCGCAGTGCTTTCGCTCAGGGCTGATGAATCTGCATCAACTGCAAAACCTGGAGACAGCATTTCTGTGAATGGCGTGTGCCTCACTGTTATAAGCAAGAACAATAATATGCTTTCCTTTGACCTTTCTGATGAAACACTGCAAAGCACAAACCTCGGCAGCCTTAAGACAGGCAGCAGGATTAACCTCGAGCCTTCGTTGAGGCCTGATTCAAAGATCGGCGGGCATTTTGTAACAGGGCATGTTGACGCTGTAGGAAGCATCCGCTCAAAAGTGAATACGGGAGATATGCTCAAGGTCGGGATTGAGGCGCCGGAAAAGGTAATAAGATTTCTTGTTGAAAAAGGCTCGGTTGCTGTGGACGGTATAAGCCTTACTGTAGTTGATGTATTAAGTAATGGCTTTACAATTGTTATAATTCCTCATACATCAAAACTTACTACCATCGGCTTTAAGGGAGTTGGAGATACTGTAAATCTTGAATCGGATATTCTGGGGAAATATGTCGCAAAATTCTTAGACAAACAAGCAAATAAAGATTCAGGGTTTGTAAAGGCCCTGATGGAAGGAGGATTTTTAAAGTAAGCAGTCAGCTGATAGCTGATAGCCGAAAGCTAATAAAATGGAAAGGTATAAATTCAACACAATAGACGAAGCCATAGATGACATAACAAAAGGCAAGATGATAATTCTTGTTGATGATGAAGACCGGGAGAATGAAGGCGACCTGTGCATGGCGGCAGAGAAGGTAACGCCGCAGGCAATTAATTTTATGGCAAAGCACGGGAGGGGGCTTATATGCCTTTCCCTTACGCCTGAACGGGTGGAAGAGTTAAAACTTCAGATGATGACAGATGACAATACCTCGCCATTCGGCACTGCCTTCACAGTATCTATAGAGTCTAAAAAGGGCGTAACAACAGGAATTTCCGCCTCAGACAGGGCAACCACCATACTTACGGCAATTAGCCCGCATACAAAGCCGGAAGATATTTCCAAACCCGGGCACATATTCCCTCTGCGCGCCAAAAGAGGAGGCGTGCTTCAGAGGGCTGGACAGACAGAAGGCTCTGTTGACCTTTCAAGGCTTGCAGGCCTTTATCCGGCAGGCGTTATATGCGAGATTATGAATGACGACGGTACAATGTCAAGAGTGCCCCAACTCATGGAATTTTCAAAGAAGCACAGCATGAAGATAGTGACTGTAAAGGACCTGATCAAATACAGGATGAGGGCAGAGCTTTTTGTAAAGCGCATAACAACAACAAAACTGCCTACGGAGTTTGGGGGGGATTTTACTGCCATCGCTTATGCAAATGAACTGGACAGCAACATACATATAGCCCTTGTCAAGGGAGAGATAAAACACGAAGACGAGGTCCTTGTCAGGGTACATTCAGAGTGCCTTACGGGTGATGTCTTTGGTTCAAAAAGGTGCGACTGCGGCGAACAGCTTCATGAGGCCATGGAACTCATAGGGAAAGAAGGAAAAGGCGTTATCTTATATATGAGGCAGGAGGGAAGAGGGATAGGCCTTGTCAATAAATTAAGGTCGTACGAACTTCAGGACAAAGGGTTTGATACTGTCGAGGCCAATATAAAACTCGGTTTTAAACCGGACCTCAGGGATTACGGCATAGGAGCACAGATGCTTGTTGACCTTGGCGTGAGAAAGATGCGGCTGATGACAAATAACCCCAAAAAGATTGTTGGCCTTGAGGGATATGGGCTCAAGGTAGTAGAAAGAGTTCCGATAGAGACAAAGCCTCATGACAAAAATATTCTTTACCTCAAAACAAAAAAGAAAAAATTAGGGCATATGTTGGATAGCGTATGAACAATGCCGGAAACTTTTAAACTCAATATCACATCCGGAGAAAGAAAAGGCGAGACACACCCGCTGCTGAATTTCCCGTTCAGAATCGGGAGGGCTGCAGACAACGACCTTGTGCTTGAAGATAAAAGGGTTTCCCGTTACCACTCTGAAATATATCTGATTAACGGCGAATATTCCATCAAAGACCTCGGAAGCCAGAACGGCACCTGGGTCAATGGGGTAAAAATCACAAGCACAGGCATCAAGACCGGCAACACCATTATCGTAGGCGGCAACACTCTTCTTTTTGATTCTGAGGAGAAAAACATATTTGTAGAAGTTGACACATCGGATCTCCACACAATCATCAAACCTGCAAAAGACATTCTGATGGGCACAATAGAAGAAAAGGATGACGGTTTCTCTCCCGATATCCTCAGAAAACGAACAGCGATGCTAAGCGCCCTTTACCAGATAAGCAGGGATATTTTAAAGGAATCCGAGATTGATTCCATATTGAATCTGACGGCCAATACAATTCTGGGCAATATTAAGGCTGAAAGGGTATATATCCTGCTGAAAGATGAGGAACTGGGCTCCATAAAAATTGCGCTCGCCAGAGACGCCGGTAAGATATCAGGCAAAGAAGATAAGTTAATGCTGAGCAGAACTGTAATAAACAGGGTTATGGATGAAGAAATCTCTCTGTTAGTGGCTGATGCCAAAAGAGATTCGAGATTCAGTGAATCCGAGAGCATATTTATGTATGGCATACGTTCTGCGATGTGCGTCCCTTTACTTGGAGCGGAAAGGGTAACAGGCGCTATTTATGTTGACATCCTGAATTCAGACAGGCAATTCACCCATGATGAACTCCACCTGCTTACCACTGTAGGAAATATTTCAGCTATAGGCATAGAGCAGACAAATCTCAGAGATAAGATGCTCAAAGAGCGCGAGGCGCGGCAAAGCCTGATGAGATATCATTCTCCTCAGGTAGTTGAAGAGATAATCAAAGGCAAAGGCACATGCGAGGTAACCGAAAGGATGATAACTGTTCTTTTTACAGACATAAAAGGTTTTACCAGACTTTCCGAAGAACTCGGCCCCCTGGAGACAGCAAGACTTTTAAACAAATTTTTTGACATAATAACCGATGTGGTTTTCAGATATAAAGGCAGTATTGATAAATTTATCGGTGATGCCGCCATGGCAATATTCGGAGCCCCGTTTCACGATACGGATTATACTGAGATGACAATCAAGGCGGCAATTGATATACAAAAGGAAATTAAAAAACTGAATAAGTTTGAGGTCCGGATAGGAATAAATACAGGGTCTGCCGTCATCGGCAACATCGGTTCCTCAAAAAGAGTGGAATATACGGCAATAGGCGACACAATTAATATTGCCTCCAGACTGGAGAAAATGGCTGCTGAGGGAAGCATATATATAGGGGAAGCAACTTATGAGCAGATAAAGGGTATTTTTAAAACCCGTTCCATAGGAATGCAGAAGATAAAAGGCAAGACCATGGAAGTAGGAATATATGAGGTAATATATGAGTAATTTTCTTGTGTGCGGGAAAACAGACATAGGACTTAAAAGACACCGCAACGAGGACAATTACGCAGTCGAACCTGAATATGGACTGTTTGTTGTCGCCGACGGCATGGGAGGACACGCCGGCGGCGATATGGCAAGCAGCATGGCAATAGAAACCGTCAAAAATTTTATTAAAACAGCGCTTTCGGACCATGAAATAACATGGCCGTTCGGCATGGACCATTCGCTCCCTATAGAGATTAATATCATCTCTTCCGGAATGAGGCTTGCAAACAGATATATATTCAATGCATCAAAAGGCATGGGAACAACAATGGTCGCCCTGCTTGTAAGAGACAATAAGGCATATATATGCCATGCCGGGGACAGCAGGCTTTACAGGATAAGAGGCAACAGCATTGAACAGATAACAGAAGACCATTCACTCGCAGCAGAGGAAATAAAACGCGGCACCATTACCAAGGAGCAGGCGAGGAATTATTCATTGAAGCATGTGATAACAAGGGCCATAGGAATTAACGCGGATATAACCTGCGACTGCAGCGTAGAAAGCATAATAAGCAAAGATATTTTTTTGCTATGCAGCGACGGCCTTTCAGGCATGTTAGAGGAGGCGGAGATACTTGATATAATAAAAAGCTCCCATCCTTCTTTAGTAAAGGAAAGTGAGGAAGGGTTACTTGAAGAAAGCTGCGAAAAACTTATCAAAAGGGCCAATGAAAAAGGCGGACATGATAATATCACGGCAATACTGGTAAAATTCAAGTAAACATGGAAAAATTCGGTCAATATATTCTGCTCGACAAGGTAGGCTCCGGCGGCATGGCGGAGCTATTCAAGTCAAAAAAAGTAGGCATAGAAGGCTTCGAGAGGGTGCTTGCCATAAAGAGAATCCTTCCTCATTTATCCTCTGACGAGGAATTCATTGATATGTTCATAGCCGAGGCCAAGCTCGTTGCGCGCCTGAGCCACAAAAACATTACCCAGGTCTATGATTTTGGAAAGATAGAGGAGAATTATTTTATTGCAATGGAATATATAAGAGGCAAAGACCTCAGGGGCATCTTAAAAAGATGCAATGAAAAAAATATTAAATTCCCTGTTCCCCTCGCAGTATTTATAGCAAAGGAAGTGGCCTCCGGCCTTAGCTATGCACACAGGCAAAAAGACAGCTCGGGGAAAAATCTTAATATTATTCACAGGGATGTAAGCCCTCAAAACATTCTTATATCTTATGAGGGCGATGTAAAGGTCGTAGATTTCGGGATTGCAAAGGCAGGCTCACAGTCCAGGACAACAACTGGGGTGCTTAAGGGGAAACTGTCCTACATGTCCCCTGAGCAGGCCTGGGGCAAAACTATTGACCACAGGTCCGATATATTTGCCCTCGGAATTGTGCTTTACGAGATGCTGACAGGCGAAAGACTTTTTAAGGGGGATTCAGAGATAAATACCCTCGAAAAAGTCAGGGCTGCGCAGATAGACCCTCTCCCTTCATCCATAAATGCCGGCCTGCCGGCTGAACTGGAGGCAAAATTGTTAAAGGCGCTTGCGAGGGAAGTAATAGAACGCTATCAGAATGTATCAGACCTGGAAGCCGACCTTGGGAATATATTATTCGAACTCCTTCGCGCCGATCCTGCGCTGTCTCTCAAGCAGTTCATGCATAGCCTATTTAAGGCTGAGATTGAGGCAGAGTTAAAAAAAGAAATGATGATGGTGGAAGAGACAATAAGCATGCCCCTTGAAAAGGAATCGCTTGCAGTTCAGGCAGCCGGGCAGACAGCTGCATTACGACAGCGCGAGGCTCAGAAGCCAGCACCCCGGATACAGAAGAAGCAGAGGTCATACGGGTCTTTTATAGGATCTTTGGTTGCGGTTGTCTGTTTGTCGGCAGCTGGCTATTTTTTCTGGGTCAATCGGGATATGATTTTTTCTTATTTTGCCGGCATCAGGTCTTCCGTAAATCTTAAGGCAATAAACAAAAATCCTGCCCCTCAGCCGGAAGGGCGGGCAGTCAACATTTCGCTTAAGAACGGGAACGTCCTCTCATGGTCCGGTTATTTCGAGGAGGAGGGAAACTATTGCACTTATAACCCTTCAGGCAAGTTTTGTGTTCCAAAGGATGATGTAGCGGAGATTAATTTCGCATCCGCAGCTGTTCCGGCCATTGAGCCCCCTGCCCCTGCTGCGGCAACTGTTCAGGAAGAACAGAAAGCGCCGCCTGTGCCTGAACCTAAGCAGGCTGCTGAAGCGGCCGAGGGCAGGTTGACAGTTAACGCAATGCCCTGGGCAAATGTTTATGTTGATGGGAAAGCTTACGGGACAACTCCAAAGACCATAGAAGACTTAAAGGCCGGGAGTCATAAGGTCAGGCTTGAGAACCCTAATTCCCCTGCCTGGGAGACAAGGGTCAGTATCTCGAAAGGGCAGACAGCTAAGGTCTCATATAAGTTTGGGGAAGGGGGAAAACTGGTAATAAATGCCTCACCGTGGGGCAATGTTTATCTGGATGGGGCATTAAAGGGTCAGACGCCATTGACCATAGAGAAAGTCTCTGGCGGGAAACACCGTATAAAGATTGCCAGAGAAGGCTTTATTGAAGCCAGCAGGGACATAGAGATAAGAGAAGGGGCTACCGAGCAAATAAGTGTCAGCCTTAAGAAGGAAGGCGGATGATAAAAATTGATTCATGGTATTATAAAGCGGCGTGAACTGAGGTATACGGTGGAAATACAAAAGGCAAAGTACAAAACGCAAAAGTTCAGAAAGATATTGTTTCTTCCCCTGATTTTAAGTTTTGTTTTTTTAATCTCAAATCCTTATATTCCAAGCGCTGAAGAGCATCCCGATGCAATAGAAAAGGCAATCGCCCTTTATGAAAAGGGCGATTTTGATAAGGCAATACTGGAGTTTAAGCAGGTAATAAGTAAGCTTAGAGATAAACCCGAGGATGATGCAAGAAATGAAAAGCTCTTTACTGCAAACTTTTATGTCGGGATGGCCTATTTAGGCAAGGGGAAAGAAGGCCTTGCAAAAGAATCTTTCAGAAATGCATTTAAGGCAGCCCCTGACAAAACCATTAATCCTGAATTATTTCCGCCCAAAGTGATTTCGCTTTATAATGAGGTTATTTCGCAAAATCTTTCAACCCTCTTTGTGAAATCTAATGTAGCTGAAGCAGAGATATTTGTAGATGACATAAAGAAAGGCAGCCCCCCGGTTATCCGCAATCTTTTGCCCGGCACGCATACTGTAAAAGTCGTGGCAGCAGGACAGGAGATTATTAAGACTGTACACCTTGAGCCCGGAAAAGATGTAAACATTACAGCTGAATTCCAGACCATAGGTTCCTTGTCTATAACTTCGGAACCAACGGTTGCAACAGTCTATCTTAACGGAAAGCTGGTCGGGGCAACGCCGCTGCAGTTAAAGGATATCCCTGTTGGTGAACACACAGTTGTTATTTCAAAGTCTGGGTATATTGAATCAACTCAAAAGGCTATTGTAAAGGGCAGCGAAATTGCAGAGGTAAATATCAGGCTGGCTCCTGTTATTTATTCTGTAAGACTTGTTTCCGTGCCTGAAAATGCAGAGGTATTCTGGGATGAGACTGCCAGGGGGGCAACGCCTCTTGTAATTGAAAATGTTACTGCCGGCATTCATAAGATAAGGATTGTAAAAGAAGCGCACGAGGAGCAGAAAGACACAATTGATGTCCAGATCCCTGTAACAGAAAAGACTTATCGTCTTACTCCGCATACAGGCAATCTTAGTATAAAGACCGACCCCACCGGGGTAGAGGTAATAATTAACAACAGGAATATAGGCGTTACGCCTCTTACTGTCAGCGAGCTCCCTGTAAAACAGTATGCCGTGAAACTGAAAAAAGAGGGTTATAAGGAAAAAGACGTTAAGGTCGGCATAGTTAAAGACAAGACTGCCGAGATAAACGAGATACTCATGGAGCTTGACGCCCAAGCGCCGGAAATTATTATTGAGCCGCCTTCAAAAGCAGTAAAAGAAAACAAAAATTTTATAAGGGCCAGGATTGTGGATAATCAGGCAGTGGGAGAAGTTTCACTGATGCTCAAGATGGAAGGCGAGATGAACTTCCAGAGAGCAGGGATGTCCAGCCCTTTAAAGGGCACCTATGAGGCGGTCATCCCTGACGCCTATCTTAAAAAAGGCGCCGTACTTGAATACTACATATCTGCATGCGACCTGCAGAGCAATTGTGCTGCGGCAGGGAGCAAGGAGTCGCCGCATAAGCTTAAGGTTATAAGCCTTGAACCTTACACAGAGGGGTTTATCATTGATATGGACATGGAAAATGATATGGTGAAAATCTCTCTTGGCTCGGTAGACGGCGTTAAAAAAGGAGACAAATACATAGTATTCAGAATAGGCAAGGAATTGAGGGATCCAAAGACAAATGAACTCTTGCAGATAGAAGAGTATCTAATCGGGGTAATAAAGGTAAAGGAGCTGATGCCGAGGACTGCCTCTGCAGAGATTGACGAATCCGAGTCCGGCATGTTCAAGAATGACAGAATAAGGAAACATGCATCGGCGGTTGCCGGAGTTGTTACAGAAGGCAATTACGCTGCAAAGATAACTCTGAGATGGGCGCCTAACCGCGAGCCGGAAGTCAAAGGGTACCGGATTTACAGGAGCCCGAAGATAGACGGGATTTATCAAAGGGCAGGCGAGATTGACGGAAGGGACAATACATCCTTTGAGGATACCGAAGATATGAAAGAAGGAATAAGCTTTTACTATACGGTTGCGGCTTTTAATATGCTGGGAACGGACGGGATTAAGTCGGAGCCTGTGCTTGGAAAAACCAAATCCGGTGTTCTCCCCCCTGAAAACGTCCGGGTAGAGGCAGTAAAGATAAATCAGGTGCACCTGAGGTGGAGCATATCAAGGCAGGACCCTGATATAGAAGGTTATATAATTTTCAGGTCCGAGACAGAGGGGGGGCAATTCGTAGAGGCAGGCAAAGTTGACAGGGAAACCGATAATTATACAGACAAGGAAGATATCAGGCAGGGAAAGATTTATTTCTACAGGGTAGCAGGCAAAAGCAAACACGGCTCTACAGGCCCCCTTTCAAAAGCAGTTATTGCATCTATCAAACAAAGGCCTAAGGCTCCGACAGGCTTAAAGTGGGAAACAGTTCAGGGAAAGGTTTTGCTTAGATGGGAGGCAAACAGGGAGCCGGATATAAAAGGATACAATGTTTACAGAAAAGGATGGAATAAGAGCGCGCTTTTAATAACCTCACGCTTAAACTCCGTCGAGCTACGTCCGGAGGATAAAACAAAATCCATTAAATTATATGTTACGGCATTAGATAATGACGGGCTGGAAAGCGAACCCTCGGAAGAAATAGAGATCACCCTTCAATAAATATTGCATCACAGCGAAGAAATATTTCTAATAAAGCTTAACTCCGCAGGATTTTGGAGGCGGCGAGCGGATTTGAACCGCTGCATAAAGGTTTTGCAGACCTCCCCCTTAGCCACTTGGGTACGCCGCCATTGGAGCGGGAAACGGGGCTCGAACCCGCGACCCCAACCTTGGCAAGGTTGTGCTCTACCACTGAGCTATTCCCGCAATGAAAAGTTGGAAGTTAAAAGTGTAAAGTTAAAAATTTTTAAACTCTTGACTTTTTTGCCTGAGGCAGCAACTCTTAACTTCTAACTTAGTGATAAGTTATACTAATCATACTAATTAAAAAAGGCGGGTTTTGTCAATATGCTCTACCCTGACATCAAAGAGTTCCATGCATTATGCAAGAGGGGAAATCTTATCCCTGTCTACAGGGAGATTCTCGCTGATATGGATACCCCTGTATCTGCATTTCTGAAGATCGGAGGCAGCCCTTCATTCCTTCTTGAGAGTGTTGTAGGAGGAGAAAAATGGGCAAGATATTCCTTCCTCGGCTCAAATCCTTCAAAGATTATAAGGGGATGGGGCAAAAAGATAGAGATAAAAGAAAAAGGAAAGAAGCCTGTCACTTTTGAAACAGAAGACCCTGTTGCAGTGCTGAAAAAGGAACTTTCTGTTTACAGGCCGGTTGACGTCCCGGGGCTTCCGAGGTTTTCAGGAGGGCTTGTCGGATACATGGGCTATGATATGGTCAGGTTCTTTGAACGGGTTCCTGATAGTGATAAGCCCGGCCTGGACCTGCCCGATATGTTTTTCATGCTTGCAGATACAATGCTTATATTTGACAGCCTTAAGCAGAAGATAAAGATTGTCTCGAACGTCCATGTTGACGGCAAAAGCGCATCTAAGGCATATAAAGAGGCAGTTGAGAGAATAGATGAAATAGTTAAGAAACTGAAAAGTTCAAGGGTTCAGGGGTTTAAGGGTTCAAGGGGCAAAAAAATCAAGCAGAAATTTACATCAAGCTTTAAAACAAAAGAGGCTTTTGAAAACGCGGTTTCCAAATCAAAGGAATATATTGCAGCAGGCGATATATTCCAGGTTGTGCTTTCTCAGAGGTTCGAGCGCAGGTCAAATATCGAGCCGTTTGACATCTACAGGGCCTTAAGGGTGATAAACCCTTCACCATATATGTATTTCATCAACACTGGAGATGCAAAGATTGTAGGTTCATCACCAGAGATACTCGTAAGGCTTGAGGATAAAAAAATAGTCCTGAGGCCGATTGCAGGCACAAGAAAAAGAGGGGACACAGAGGAAAAAGACAAGGCGCTTGAAGAAGAACTCAAAAAAGACCCGAAAGAGATTGCAGAACATATAATGCTCGTTGACCTTGGAAGAAATGATGTCGGAAGGGTTGCAGAGAAAGGCTCTGTCACTGTTACAGAACTTATGGACATTGAGAGATACAGCCATGTGATGCATATGGTATCGAATGTTGAAGGGAAACTGGAGAAAAATCTCGATGCCTTTGATGTGCTTCGCGCATGTTTTCCGGCAGGGACTGTAACAGGCGCTCCTAAGGTGCGGGCCATGGAGATTATAGAAGAGTTTGAGCCGACAAAAAGAGGGCCTTACGCAGGCGCTGTGGGATATTTCAGCTATTCAGGCAATATGGATACCTGCATTACGATAAGAACGCTTATAATAAAGGATGACAGGATTTATGTTCAGGCAGGCGCCGGGATTGTTGCTGATTCCGTGCCTGAAAGGGAATACACAGAGACTGTTAATAAGGCAAAGGGAATGATGAAGGCTGTTGATATGGCGGAGAAGGGACTGGTATAAGCATGACAAACTTTCGCTTACCAAGATATTTTTCGACTGTTCTAAGCTCTTTCCGTTACAGCTTCGAAACTCGCCCTTCGGGCTCAGACAGTCGAAGCTGTAGACACTCCAATTCGCTAAGAACTGTTACCGAAAAATCTCTAATGTCGCTCAAGTCAGCCATGCTTATATCGAGGATAACTTTATGTTACTGATGATTGATAATTATGATTCGTTTACTTATAACCTTGTCCAGCACCTTGGAGAGCTTGGAGAGAATATACGGGTATTCAGGAATGACAAGGTTGCTATAAAAGAGATTGAGAAGCTGAAGCCTGAAAGCATAGTAATATCTCCCGGCCCTTGCACGCCAAGGGAAGCTGGTATTTCAGTTGACGTGATAAAATATTTCGCAGGAAAGATTCCGATTCTTGGCGTATGCCTCGGCCACCAGGCAATAGGCGCTGCGTTCGGAGGAGATATCATAAGGGCGCCAAGACTCATGCACGGGAAGACCTCAATGATTAACCATGACGGAAAGACCATCTTTAAGGGACTGCCAAACCCTTTTGAGGCAACAAGATACCATTCTCTTATTATAAAAAAAGAGACCCTTCCTTCCTGCCTTGAGATAAGCGCATGGACTGATAAGAATGAGATAATGGGAGTGAGGCATAAGGAGTTTATTGTTGAAGGAGTTCAGTTTCATCCGGAGTCAATACTTACGAAGGTCGGGAAAGACCTGCTTAAAAACTTCCTGAAACTGCATTACTAAATTACAGCCTGCCTCTTTTGTCCCGATAAAAATATTTACTCAAGCAGATACGAAGAAAAAGAATCCTCTATGCTGGCAAGAGTGTCATTGATCAAAATAGGCACCAGCGATGCAAGGTCATCAAGGTTGGCTACTGCGCTGATGCTTGCGTCCCTGGCTGCAGCATTTTTTAACCTCTCCGACATGCCTGCATTTACAAGCCTGATATTTTCATAAATATCAGCCAGTTTTTTTAATTCCCAATCAGGTTTTTTGCCCTTGCCTTTAAGATAATACTGTGCGAAAAGATACATGGATACTATTCTGTAAACACTCTCATCTATTGTTGAAAATGGCAGATGGTAACGAACCAAGGGTTTTAATTTTTCCATAACCGGACAGCCGCTAGTAACCATATATAAACCCAATAAAGAGCTCATTCCTTCCTGAATTGTTGTGTTTTTTGAGATATCCCTTGCCTTTGTCATTATAAGAACATGAGCATTTTCATAAGAGGCCGAATCTTTGAATGCATTTACAACCTCGCCAATATTAGAAGCGATTGTGCAGAACTCATGCGCGGTTTCATCTAGAGTGCAGGGACTGCATTTGTAGTAGCTTAATTTTGCCCATTCCGGCGGCGTTTGATTGCCCGGCCGGATATAATTTAAAGTCCTTGCATCCAGAGAAATATCAAACCTTTTTATAGTGCCGTCAGCCAGCCTGAATATATAGAAATACTTTATTGTCTCTTCAGGGCCATTCACATAAACTCTCTTCCCCCCGTTAGAGGGCAAAGGCCTTTAACGGGGTTTATATAAGTTAGATTATGGTTATTATCATAGGTAATATTTATTTTAAGGTCAAGGGGATAAAAAGTTACCTGCTAAAAAAAATATCCCTCATCTCGGGCTTAAGCCCGTGCTCTGTAACCCGGTCATATTCATCGTTCCTCATCTTTATTTCCTTCATCAGGTTATGCCCCATCTTTCCGGTCTCGGCCTTCACAGTATCTTTTATTACTGAATCCATGTCGCTATGCCCGCCATAGGGCAGGATAAGCTCTTTTATCCCTGAAATAGTCTTCCGCGCCTCGTCCCAGTAGAAAGGGTCAGTTGTTATCCTCACGTGGTCATTCTCATGCTCAAGAAGCCCTTTGACATATTTTCCCCAGAGTTCTAAGTCATGAGGGTTCAGCTCGGTGCCCTCTGAGATCATTGGAAGTATTACTGTTATGTCGGAATTTAAATTAATATCGAATATATTCAGGGCCACATGAATATATTCTCCCTCTCTCTTGGAAGAGTAGTCAAAATTATATGACCAGCCTAATCTCCATCTGGTCTGGGCAGGATAATTCCTGCTTTCCTTGCTGTCAAACGGGCCGTTTCTATCTGCAGAAGCAACTACTTCCTGAAGATTCCTTCCTGTGACAGGATAGTAATTGTACTGGACATCTTTCTTATAATCCGTCTTTACTGTTTTGGGCAGCTCCTTGACTGCTTCAGGCTGCTCTAATGGCTCTTTATCTGGTGTGAAGCGCTTTGGTTTTACCTTCCTTAACCCATCCGGGCTATCAGTTACTATGAGCGTCCCGTCTTCATCAAAATACTGAAACACCGTAGCATGAATAACAGAAGGCAACGCCAAAAGCAGTTCCATAATTAAAATGAGTTTTATAATAGTCATATATTAATAATAACCCATTTGGCTGTTCATTTTTATATCATCCGCATCATATTTAATAAATTATTACACCCAATACGGCTGTGATATAATTTAAGACATGGTAGGAATCAAAGACATTGAAGATGCCATTAAAAACATCCGGCCTTTTATCCACAAAACTCCGCTAATCCATTCCAATTCGTTCAGCAAATTAATAGAAGCCGATGTTTATCTGAAAGCGGAAAATCTTCAGAAGACAGGCTCATTTAAAGTCAGGGGCGCCTTCAATAAACTGACTCAAATAAAAAATGGAAATGTGATAGCAGCGTCAATGGGCAATCATGCGCAGGGTGTTGCATTTGCAGCAGGCAGGCTCGGGCTTCACGCAAAGATAGTCATGCCTGTAACAGCGCCTATAGTCAAACAGGAGGCAACCAAGGGATACGGCGCTGAGGTTGAACTTTACGGAGAAAGTTTTAATGAAGCCTTGGATTATGCAATGTCGCAAAAAAATTATAAATTCATCCATGCCTTTGACGATGAAGAAATAATTGCAGGGCAAGGCACAATAGGCATAGAGGTTGCGGAAGATTTAAAAGACATAGATTTTATACTTGTGCCTGTCGGGGGAGGCGGGCTTATATCCGGCATTTCAATTGCCGTGAATGCCCTATCGCCCAGAACAGAGGTTATCGGAGTCCAGGCCAAATCTGCGCCATCTGCCTACAGTTCTTTCAAAGAGAAAAAAATATTCTCAAATCCTCCTTTGCCCACTCTTGCTGACGGCATAGCAGTCGGAAAAATAGGCGCTAGCACTTTTGACATCATGAATAAATATGTTGATGACATAGTTTTGGTTGATGAGGACTCCATTGCAATGGCGATACTCCTTTTCCTTGAACGGAAAAAGCTGGTTGTAGAAGGAGCGGGAGCAGTGCCATTAGCAGCCCTCATGGAGAATAAGGAGAGATTTAAAGGTAAACGCATTGTCCTTGTTGTGAGCGGCGGGAATATAGATTTTACACTCATTGACCGGATAATCCACAAAGGCCTCGCATCGAGCGGCCGGATAGGGGTCTTTGAAGTTGTTGTTGACGACATACCGGGCAGCCTGCACCGCATAAGCGGTGTCATCGCCTCACACAGAGGTAATATTCTTAATGTTGCCCACGAAAGGGTTGCGGCAGATTTGCCGATAGGCAAAACAAAGGTGATTTTTACAGTAGAAGTCAGGAACAGTGAACACCTTGGCGAAATTCTCTCTGGCCTTGAGTTAAAGGGGTTTGTTGTAAAAAAATAAAATCTGATATAATGGTAACAGCCTGGAGTGGTGATATGCAGTTTAAAAGCCTTATAAAACTGGAGGCAATTATGAAAAAGATTGTTTTTGTCATTATCATGTTTTTGGGATTATTCTTTGCAGCGCCGCACGCGACCTTTGCACAGACAGATGCCGAATATTCCAAGGCGCTAAAATATTACAATACTAAAAAATACGCAAAGGCTGTAGAAGAATTACAGGATTATGTAAAAAAGACTCCTAATCCTGCTGCATATTATCTTATGGGTTATTCGCTCTACAAACTCGGGAGATTCGATGAGGCAACGCAATATTTTAATGAAGCATATCTGCTCGATCCTGATTTTTCACTGGAAAAGGCAGGTTTAATCCAAAAACAGCCTGAAGATAAAACCAAAGAGAAGATTGCGCAGCAGGCAGATGAGCAAGTTCCATCTGAACAAAAACCATCTGCTGGGGCTAAAGTTAAACAGCCCGAGGCAAAAAAGGAAGCAGCCCCTTCAAAACAACCTTCGGCAAAACCTGAACCGGTTCCTGCGAAACAGCCTGATGTAAAACAGCCTTCAAAGGCAATTCAACCTCAGAAACCCGGACTACAAAAAATTACTCCTGAAAAGAAAGCTCCTGTGACTGAACAAAAAACTGAAGCTCAGGAAGTCCAGCCGCCTGCAGGAATGCCGCCAACGCCAATGCCTCAAAAGGGAACACCAGGTGTTGCCCCCGGACTTTTGATTGGTTTGATGGCAGGCTTTGGTATAATTATGTTAATTATTGTACTCGCCGTATATATATTTTGTTCCTTATGTCTTTTCCTTATCGCAAAGAAACTCAATGTATCCGCTCCATGGACTGCATGGGTTCCGCTTGTTAATTTATGGACAGTTGTTACAGCCGCCGGCAAGCCGTGGTGGTGGATACTTCTAATGTTTATTCCAATAGCAGGGCCATTCATCGGCATTTACCTCTGGATGTGCATAACAGAAAACCTTGGAAGGAATAAATGGCTCGGCCTCCTGCTGCTTGTGCCTATAGCAGGCTTTGTATGGATGGGCATCCTGGCATTCTCAAAATCAGAAAGTACGGGGGGGCCTGCAGTCAGCAACCCTGCACCTGAAGATACACCGCCGCCAATCGAAGAATAAACAAAACAAAAGAAACAGGCGTTCAAAAGAACGCCTGTTTCTCAAAAATTCAAATCTGAACAGCCAGCAGCTTTATTTTATAATCCGCTTCCTCATCAGCCTGAATGGATATGGTGCGAGAATTATTACAACAAGAAATATCCAAAGAATATCCCATTGGGCTGACTTTAAATTGCCCTGCGCAAGTGCCCTGCAGGTATTCACAAGGTGATACAAAGGAGTGAAAAACGCTATCTTCGAGACAACAGACGGCAGGTTGTCCAGAGGGAAAAATATGCCTGAAAAAAGAAACATCGGGGTCATCAGAAGTGTGTAAAAATAATTAAATGAATCTATGCCCGGCACAACTGCTGTAAATATAACGGATATCTCAGCGAAAATAAGCCCGCTTATGAAAAGAATGGGAAGCACGAAGAGTATCAGAGGAGATTTCACGAGCCCGAATGCAGATATGACAATGATTATTGTCGAGCCGTAAAGCAGGCTTTTTGAAGCGCCCCACATAAGCTCTCCTGTCACAAGGTCATCAATATTAACAGGCGTTGCGAGTATTGCGTCAAATGTCTTCTGATATGTCATCCTCACATAAGTTCCATACGTGCACTCATAAATAGCAGCAAACATTGCAGAGGAAGCAATTATACCCGGGGCTATGAAATTTATATACGGCACGCCATTTATCTCTTTTACAAAAGCTCCAAGGCCCAGGCCCAGTGCAGCAAGATACAGAACCGGCTCTACAAAGTTAAGGGCAAAGCTCGATTTATACAGTTTTGTATAAACCGTGAAATGCCTCTGCCAGACCCTGAATGCGCGTTTAAGTTTCACTTTTACCTATCCCTCAGCAGGCAGAGGACAGCATTCTCGCTCATTCTCGACCCGAGGACTCGGGCCTCCGAGGTTTTGCCTGTCCATGCATTCTGCATAGAGGCAGGCAAAAAAGCCGCTTGAATACAATCCTCTGCCTGGATAATCATCATTTATCCCTAGCCACCCTTATCATATGCTAATCTTTAAGCTGTTTCCCTGTTAATTTCAAATAAACCTCCTCCAGATTTCCTCCGTATTTTTTCATAAGCCACGCAGGAGAATCAATCGTCACAACATTTCCCATATCCATAATCGCAACCCTGTCGCAGAGCTTTTCCGCCTCTTCCATATAATGGGTCGTAAGTATCAGGGTCGTGTCCTTTGCCTTAAGCTGATTCAGTTTGTCCCATACCGAGTGCCTGCTGTGAGGGTCAAGGCCGGTGGTCGGCTCATCAAGTATTAATAATTCAGGGTTGTTTATTAAAGACCTTGCAAGCACGAGACGGCGTTTCATCCCTCCTGAAAGGTCTTTTATATTTACATCAGCCTTTTCACTTATTTCCACAAAGTCAAGAAGCTCTTTTGCCAATGGCAGGGATTCCTTTTTTAAGCTATCGAAATACCTTGCGTATACAATAAGGTTCTCAAGCACTGTAAGGTCCGGGTCAAGATTGTCCTCCTGAGGCATGACGCCTATTCTTGATTTTATCTCACTGCGGTTTTCAGTTACATCCATGCTGAATACTTTTACATTTCCAGATGTCGGCGGCATAAAACAGTAGATTATGCTCATTACAGTTGTCTTGCCTGCGCCGTTCGGCCCGAGAAAACCAAAACACTCGCCTCTTGAAATTTCAAAATTGATATTATCAACAGCCCTGAGAGAGCCATAGTCTTTTACAAGCCCTTTTGCAAAAACAATCTGCATGAAGATAATTATAACATCTTGAGTTGGTTCAGACTTTTATGGCGAGTTTTAATTTGATATCTTGCTGAAAAGGCAGGACCGCGATTATTGTTAATCACATCCGCGGCCCTGCAGGTGGTTAGTAGCAATCAGAGGGCTTATTTGGGGACATCAGTTGCCTTTGATTTCACCGAATAGTCAATGCCCGCATCAGAAGCTGCCTTCTGCTTGATAAGCTTAATGAAGCCATATCCCATGCCAACATGACACTCATTGCATTTTGGAATAACAGCATTATATTCCTTTTCGAAGGCCTTGAAATCCTGGGCAGCAATAGCCTTGTTCACAGCTGCAAACGTGTCGTTGTAAAAAGACTTCCATGCTTCATATCCTGTCGGCTTTGTTAAGCTGGCTGGTTTCATGGCGCCATTCATGTACTTGGACATATAAGCAGCCAGACCCCAGTTGCCGCCTTTTGCCGCAAAGTACATGTTCTGGAACCTGTCTCCAACTTCGCGCATCGGTATGGCAAATTTTGGGATTACACCTTTAATTGCATCGATCTGTTTCTGAATATCATCCCCCTCAGCCGCATACAGAAGAGTGGCAAAGCTTATTAAGAATAAGCTGACTATAGCCATTACTTTAAACATCTTACGCCTCCTTCACGGGACAATTAATCCTGTTGTTAATTTTATGTTTCCCTCAAATAAGCTTTACTGCAAGACAATGTTTTTTCCACCTCCCTTATATAACCTGCCTCCAAATCCTTAAGGATTAGATCTCAATTAACTTATATCACTAATTGAAGCCGGGTGCAAATAAATATATAAAAAATAAAATCAGGGTTTATTTCCGGGATTGGGTTCCAGTTTGACATTTATGGTAAATACCGGCACTGCCAAAACAAGAATTGCAGACATTATCCAGAATGAATAAAGATAGTCATACCGCGCTATTAAAAATCCGGCAAGTATTGGTCCTGCGGCGTGCCCTATATCAAAGATTGTCCCGAACGTCCCCATTGCTGTTCCAAAATGCTTTTCCTTGCATAGGTCTGCAACAAGTGCGGCTGATGATGATGTAACGAACGCCTCTCCAAGGCCAAAAAATACAGCAACAACCATCAATAGATAAAAATCCTTTAATAAAGGGACTACTCCAAAAGATACTGCACACAAGAACATCCCGATTGTTATTAACGGCTTCCGTCCGTACTTATCAGATGTCTTTCCCATGATAGGCTTTGATAATATTGTTGCCACTATTTGAACACCCCAGAGAATGCCTGCCTGAAACTCATTCAACCCTGCAACTGTTACGGCGTAGATGGGCAGAAAGGCCTCCAGCGCGCCGACAGTCATGTTTTGCAATCCTTCCATATTCGATGTGATTAAGATGCGCCTGTCGCTCATCACTTCCTTTATGCCTGATATAAACTTACTATATGCCTCTCTCAAGCTGTTATGCTTATCTGCAGGGCTGTTATCCCTGAGAACTCCAAGCGCCAGAATAAGTGCCATCATCCCTGCAAAACCACTCACAAGATATGCTGTCTGGAAGTCTCCCAGCGAAGGATTCCCGGATGCCGGTGTTCTGTGGAGGATGAACCCGCCGAGCGGGGCTCCGAGGAGGTTCCCTATTATCGTAACAGAAGAAAACCATGAAAGCATCTCACCTTTTCTTGTTCCTGCCACATCGGCAACAACAGCCATTGAGACAGGGCCGTAGACAGCTGTGGCAAAGCCGTGGATGAAACGTATCACGATGAGCAATTGATAATCCTTAACAAATAAATAGGTGAAAGGCATGACTGCAAATACGACCAGCCCGATAAGCATCGTCCTCTTTCTCCCTATCACATCAGATAACGCGCCTGCGGGAAGTTTAAAGAATATGCCTGTTACTGTTGATATGCCTACAGCAAAACCGATTGCCTCAGGCCCTGCGCCAAGATAAAGCGCGAACAGAGGGAGCACGGGGCTTCGCGCAAGGGCGTATGACAACCTTGCAAAGAAGCCGACCGTACAGAGTGCTGTGAACGGAGAGAGTAGTTTGTTCAAGGCTATTTTATGCCGAAGTATGCGAGTGTGTCCGCAATCCTCTTCTTAATATCATCATGGATGTGCTGAACATATTCGCGCACACCTTCCTCACCCCATTTAAGTTCAATCTCTTTAATATGCTGCGGCATTTTTGTGATGTCATGGCGTTCAACCTTTTTTGCTTCGTCTTTGTCTATCCATTCATGGACTTCCTTATACTCTTTCCCTGTTCTTTCAATACTTGTCTTTGCGTGCACATCAATAGATGGCATAATATCCTCCTTTTACTGCGTCTTTGATACATAGAGCATCTCAAATACATTAATGCCTTTTTCGAGAAGCTCTGCATCGTTTTTAGATGTTTTCCTCATGCCTGTTAATATCTCTTCTATCCCCAGTGCTTCCGGGTTTTTGTATTTCTCGTCCTTTATGTCAAGCTCATGGACAATCTCGGCAATCTTCTTAAGGGTCTTGTCTTTCAATCCGAATGACTTCACTATCACTTCAAAGGTGCACATATCAGCGACATGCGTAAATTCCCCGCCGCTTACGTCAAAGGTGGCAATCTCTTTTGGCAATGCAGCAAGCTCCTTCTCGTCCATAAATTTAAAGACAGCCCTGCTATCTATAAATTTTTTAATAAGCCATGCCGAAGCCATGCGGTCAATGAAAGGCCTTTTACGCGTAGCCCATGTCCTGCCCTGATAGTCCTCTACCCGTTTTTGTGCCAGTGTAATCTTCTGTCCTTTTGCGCCTGTTCCTGAAATTCCTTTAAGCCCGGCCTCAAGTGCCTTAATATTTTTTTTAAGATTCTCTCCGGCCTTAGAAGAAAAGAAATCCACTGCCCGTGTCCCTTCAAATTCCTTCCCGATTCTGGCCATCTGATCCATTAGTTTTTTATTATTCTGAGTTCCCCCTCCCTTTCTTACGCTGCTGACTTTCCTTTCGAGTTCCTCCACCTTTTTCATAAGAGAACCATAATCATTTTCCCGCTGCTGATTAAAAAGGCTGATTATCTCATTGTTCTTCATTGTCTCGATATTTTCAACTTTGACAAATGCGGCATCTCCCTTCATTGATATCACCTCTGACACAAGCCACTGGAAGAGCTCATTATGCTCCTCGCTGTATGGAAGGATATAGACAGCTCCCTTAAACTGTATCGCTCCTGCCTTTGCAAGTCTCCGCCATACCTTCATCCTGTTACTCACAGGCTTCGAGGGGACGCTGTAAAAGAAAAGCAGCCAGCCTGAATGTTTCATCTCCATGTCTCTTTTGCCGATTTCTACCCTCTCGCAGGTCTTGATGTGAGCTTATGTATCTTGCTTCCGGCTCTTTTCCTCACATTAACCATTCTTTTTTTATCCTTTGCCAATGCCTTTTCCATCATAGTAAAGTCACCCGCCTCTGCAAAGGCCGCAACCGCCATAGTCTCGCTCCACTTGCCCAGCCTATTTAAAAGTTTCGTTAACATGTTGCCCTCCTTGTCTAATTCTTTGTAACTCTTGATACTAATGTAACAGATGTTACATGGATTGTCAAGAGGGAAAATACCCTGAATTATTGAAGCGTTAACTGTTTAGTCGGTTAGCTTGGGCTCAGATCCCGTATTCCTGCTGAAAAGGATAATAGATTACGATATATGCTCACTGTTTATCGCCCTCTGTTACGCAAGACAGATTCATAAAATAAAGGGGGATTGCAGATACGATGAGGAGTCCTCCCTGCGCCATGATAAGGAAATTAACCCCGGCAATAGTAATCAGGTAAAACGACGTGAGAAGAGTTCCGATGATGCTTCCGAAAGTT